>JADJZB010000020.1:0-300000 GCA_016719485.1 Holophagales bacterium | reverse complement strand
GGGCCGTGAGCGCCGGCGTCTCGAGGCCGGTGGTGCCGTAGAACGGGAGGCGGTCGGCCCGGAGCGTGTCGACGGAGACGAGGATGACGGGGGCTCCGGGGAACCGTGCGGAGGCCTTCGGCCCCCCTCGCACGCAGCCGGAGGCGAGGAGGAGGACGAGCACGATCGGGGTGCGTCGCGACGGGTGCACGTCAGTCCGTCCTTCGAGGATAGCGGCCCCCGGCGGGCCCGTCGGAAAAAGAAGCCCCGGCGCAGGCCGGGGCTTCGGGGTACGGGGAACGCGATGACCTAGAAGCGGACGCCGAAGCCGATCCTGAAGAGACGCGGCGCCTGGAAGCTCGCCGAGCTCGTCGGCTTGCCGAAGTTCGGGCCGTAATTCCAGTTCGCGCCCGTGCCGCGCGCGCCCTGCGTGGGAGTCTGCGTGAACGGGTCGAAGGCGAGGTAGTCGTTGCGGCGGTTGACCCGGGTCTCCACCGTCGTGTTGACGGCGATGACGGCTTCGTTGTCGAAGACGTTCGTCACCTGCGGCTGGACGAAGATCTCGACCGGTCCGAAGAAGTAGGAGTAGTTGAGGGCGAGGTCCGTGCTGTTGATGTTCGGCCGACGGAACGCGTCCCGCTTCGTGAAGTAGTAGTTCACCGAGGCGGGCGGGGTCTCGTACCCGACGTCCGCCACGTACGGCCCCGTGGACACGCTTCCCACCGCGCCGTAGGGGGTACCCGAGTTCCACGTGTGGAGCACCGAGAAGTTCAGCGCGCCGAGGACCTTCGGAAGGGGAAGGTCATAGACCGCGTACGCGACGAGACGGTGCGTCTGGTCCTGCGGCAGGCTCCCGATCGGGATGTTCCAGCTGGGGTCGGCGTACTCGGGGTAGGAGGTCCAGCCGAAGGGGCGGGGGCCGGAGGTCGCGTCCGAGGTGACGGCGTTGCCGTAGGTGTGCGCGTACGTGTAGTTCCCGCCGAGGTTCAGGCTGTCGAAGAAGCGGTAGGCCGCCTGGGCCTGGAGAGCCGCGTACGTCCGCTCGACGGCGTTCGTGTTCTGCAGGAGCGCGAGGTCGTAGGTGATCCCGACCGAGTCGGTGACCTTGCCTGTCGAGGTGTC
Source organism: Holophagales bacterium (assembly GCA_016719485.1). Classification (NCBI taxonomy): domain Bacteria; kingdom Pseudomonadati; phylum Acidobacteriota; class Holophagae; order Holophagales; species Holophagales bacterium. The sequence goes on along the minus strand of JADJZB010000020.1, from coordinate 298,899 downwards.
GGTCAACGTGTCGATGAAGTCGCCGAACTTGCGGTAGATCCCGTCGAGCCGGAAGTTGCCGCGGGTCCCGAGGCTCCCCGCGACGCTCAGGCCGAACTCGTCCGTGTAGGACGACTTCAGGCTCTCGCGGATCTGAGTCGAGACGCCCTGAACCGTCGCCTGGATCGGAGAGATGCCGGGGCGGGTCGGGAACTGGTTGATGCCCGTGATGCCAAACCAGCGGAACATCTGCTCGAGCGTGGCCGCCGTCGTGACCGGGTTCGCCGGTTCGTCGTCGTTGATCGGGTCTCCCTCGTAGTACCAGACCCAGATCTCGGGGCTGCCGGCGCTCGAGGCGCCGCCGATGAAGTTCTCCTGCTGCCCGCCGACGTACCGGGCGTAGCTCGCGCCGACGCGCAGGCGGCCGTCTCCCCTGACGTCCCAGGTTGCGGCGAGGCGCGGGCTGAACGCGCTGTCGTCCGACGTCGTCACGCCCCGGCTGTCCTTCCCGTCGTTCTTGTCGTAGCGGAGGCCGACGTTGAAGGAGAGGTTGTTGTTCAGCCGCCAGGTGTCGTTCACGTAGAACGAATGCGTCCGGACGTTGCTTCCCTTGCTCAGCTCGAAGATCGGCCAGTAGACCAGGAACGCGTCGCTCCCGATGACCGGGTAGACGTCCTGCCCCTGGACGATCGTGGCGGAGGAGTAGACGGTGTAGTTGCTCCCGGACTGGTAGTTGTTGGAGAAGACCTTGTTGTTGAAGTTGTCGTACCCGAAGACGACGTTGTGCGAGCCGAGGCTCTTCGTCGAGAGAAAGAGCGTTCCCTTGGCGAGGAAGTTCTCGTTGTCGCGGGTCTCGGGATCGCAGACGGCGCAGAACGGGGAGGCGTTGTAGAGGCCGCCGAGCGTCGCGTCGATCATGTTCGTCCCGGCGATCAGGTCCCGCGAGGAGCCGCCCGCGTCCTCGAACGCGAACTTGCGCTGGGAGTACTGCGCCTCGACGAAGACCTGGTTCGTCAGGACACCGTTGTAGTTCAAGGCGAGGAGCGACTGCGGGTAGCTGGGGTTGTAGAGGACCTTGGTCTCCATCGGGGAGTACCCGGGGTTCACGTTCGTCGCGTCGTTGGCGATGTCGATGTAGGAGGCCGTGACCGTGTGGTTCTGGAAGGGCGTGATCGTCAGCTTCCCCTCGAGCCGCATCTCCTCGGTCGTCGAAGGGTAGCCGACGTTCGTGAGGTACGTCTGCGCGGTCGCGTCCGTCTCGCGGCTCCGGCCGGCGGCGAAGAACCAGATCCGGTCCTTCCAGATCGGGCCGCCGAGCGTCGCCTCGTAGGTCGGGATCGTCTTGTCGGTGTAGTCGACGGTCTGGAGCGGCTTCGTCGCCTGCCAGCTGTCGTTGTTCAGCGTGGCGCGGACCGAGCCGCTGAAGGCGTTCCCGCCCGACTTCGTGATCGCGTTGATGACGCCGCCCGTGAACCGCCCGTACTCCGCGGAGATCGCGGCGGTCGAGGTGGTCGTCTCCTGGATCGCGTCCTCGATGAACAGGTTCTGCGGGGAGCCGCGGATGTTGTCCTGGGTGACGACGCCGTTGATCGTGACGAGGTTGTCGTACGACTCGGCGCCCGAGATCGTGGTGGCGCCCCCGGGCCCGTTCGCGTTGACGCCGGGCGAGAGGGCGACCGCCGAGAGCAGGGTCCGGGTCACGGGGAGCTTCTTCGTCAGGTCGGAGGTGACGGTCGTCGCCGCCGAGGCCGTCTGCGAGATCGACTCCGAGGTCGAGACGACCGTCACCTCCGCGGCCACGGCCGAGAGCTGCATGTTGACGTTGATCACGGCGGACTGCGAGGCGTTCACCTTGAGGTTCCGCGTGACCGTCTGGAACGAGGTCATCGTGAACGTCAGCGTGTAGTCGCCCGGCGCCAGGTTCGGCAGGGCGTAGTCGCCGTTGATCGAGGTGACCGCCGTGCGGGTCCCCTGCAAGGACGGAGACTTCGCCGTCACGACGACGCCGGGCAGGCCCAGGTTCTCGTTGATGGCCCTGCCGCTGATGGTGCCGGTCGGGAGACCCTGGGCGAGAAGGGTGACGGTCACCAGGAGTGGAACGGCGAGGAGAATGAACCGGAGGGTGCGTGTCTTCATGATGAATGACCTCTCCTTTCCCTGCTGGGCAGGAAACACACTGAAGGGACCGAAGACCGGGAGAGCTCGCGCCGGGCGTTTCGACGCCCGATCGAAGGTGAACTGCAAATGGACCTCGGGACGTGACTGGCTACAGCGGACCGCCGATGCACCTCCTCGTTGGCAGTCCGGGCTCGAGACCTGCAGGTAGCGACGCACCTGCCGCCCCGGGCGCGATTCCCGGAATCGGGTTTCTCGCGACCCGCCACAAATCCAATCCACGGGATTGGTCTCTCTGAACTTGCATCGGATCGCGCCTCTCGTCCCCTCTCGCCGGCCCTCAGGGAACCCCGGGTCAGCGTCGCTGCGTCCCCTGGAGAAGCGATTTCCCCGTGCCTCGGGTACGTCTGCCTCGCCGAGAGGCTCCCTTCGGGACGATTCATGACGCGTCGTCTTGAGAACCGGATGCCAGGTCCCGGCTCCCGGGAAGATCCAAGGGATAAACAAGACCTCATCCAGGATCGAGACGGTTCGCCTCACCGCAGAAGAGGTGTGCGAAGGCCATCTCCGGATCGGCCTGACCTGAGACGCCTTTTCAGAATCCGCCCGTTTCGGGTATCTTCCCCGCCCGAACGACCCGACCGCTCAGGAGGAAAGCCCCATGCGCACCACGTCCGACATCATTCCCGCTCTCGCCCTGGCGCTCGGCGCCGCCGCAGCGCTTCCGGCCTTCGCAGCCGTGAAGACCGAGATCGTCGAGTACAAGGACGGAGACCAGACCTGCGAGGGGTTCCTCGCGTACGACGACGCGGCGAAGGGAAGGCTCCCGGGCGTCGTCGTCGTCCACGAGTGGATGGGCCTCGGCGACTACGCGAAGGAACGCGCGACGAAGCTCGCCGGGCTCGGCTACGTCGCCTTCGCGGCCGACATCTACGGCAAGGGGATCCGCGCGAAGGACACCAAGGAGGCCGGCCAGCTCGCCGGCAAGTACAAGGGCGACCTGCCGCTCCTGCGCTCGCGGGCCCGGGCCGCGTTCGACACGCTCGCGAAGAACGGCCGGGTCGACGCGGCGAAGCTCTTCGCCATCGGCTACTGCTTCGGGGGGACGACGGTCCTCGAGCTGGCGCGCAGCGGCGCCCCGCTCGCTGGCACCGTTTCGTTCCACGGCGGTCTCGCGACGAAGGACCCCGCCGATGCGAAGAACGTGAAGGGGCGCGTCCTCGTGCTGCACGGCGCGGCCGACCCGTACGTCCCGCCGGCCGAGGTCGCCGCCTTCCAGAAGGAGATGGACGACGCGAAGGTCGACTGGCAGATGGTCTACTACTCGGGAGCCGTCCACTCGTTCACGAATCCCGGCGCGGGGACCGACCCTTCGAAGGGGGCCGCCTACGACGCAAAGGCCGACCGGCGCTCCTGGGAGGCGATGAAGGCCTTCTTCGCCGAAACGACGAAGTAGCGCTCGCGGGAAGGCGCGAAGGCCTCCGGCGGGCTACGATGCCGCCGGAAAAAGCCATGACGCGACGCTTCCGTCACCCCCTCCTCCTCCCCGCCGTCCTCGTCCTCCTCGCCGTTCCACTCCCCGCTCCCGCCGACGAGGGCCAGTGGCCCCCCGAGGCCCTCGCCACGCTCGGCACGGCCCGCTGGGGCGAGCTGTCGAGCCGCGGGCTCAACGTGACGGCCAGGGACCTCTGGGACGGCCAGGGCGGCGGCCTCCTCACGGCCGTCCTCGGCCTCGGAGGCTGCACGGGGGCGCTCGTCTCCGAGGAGGGGCTCTTCCTGACGAACCACCACTGCGCCTTCTCGGCGATCCAGCTCGCCTCGACGCCCGAGAAGAACTACCTGTTGGGCGGCTTCGTCGCCCGGACGCGGGCCGAGGAGGTGGAGGCGCGCGGAGGGGCCGGAAGGGTCCGCATTCTCTCCCGCCTCGCCGACGTCACCGACCGCGTGCGCGGGCCGAAGAGCGCCTTCGCGAAGGCGAAGGGAGACGCCGCCCGCGCCGATGCGGTGGAGCGCGCGAAGAACGAGATCGTCGCCGAGTGCGAGAAGGCGCCCGACCGGCGTTGCGCCGTGGCGGCGTTCGAGGACGGGCGGACGTTCCGGCTGATGGAGCAGGTCGAGTTCCGCGACGTGCGACTCGTCTACGCGCCGCCGCGGGACGTCGGCGACTTCGGCGGCGAGGAGGACAACTTCCGCTGGCCGCGCCACACGGGGGACTTTTCCGTCCTCAGGGTCTACGTCTCGCCGGACGGCAAGCCCGCGCCCTTCTCGAAAGAGAACGTGCCGTACCGGCCGAAGACGTGGCTGAAGGTCGCTTCGAAGGGGATCGCCGAGGGCGACGTCGTGATGATCGCCGGGTATCCCGGCAGGACGCAGCGCTACCTGACGCCTTCCGCCGTCGCGAACCAGGAGAAGTGGTTCTACCCGCTCCGCGGCAAGACGTTCTCGGATCTCATCGCGATCCTCGAGACCGAAGGCAGGAAGGACCCGGACACGGCGCTCCGGGTCGCCGCGGCGATCAAGAGCTACGGCAACGGCGAGACGAACGCGCGGGGGCAGGTCGAGGGGCTCGCGCGCAACGGCGTCTTCGCGAAGGCCGAGGCCGAGGCGAAGGAGCTGGCCGCGTTTCTCGCGAACCGGAAGGACCTCCCCGCCGCGTGGGCCGCCGCCCCTGCCGAGCTGGAAAGGGTCCTCGCGGCCGACCGGGCCGGGCAGGACCGGCGCTTCTTCCTCGAGGAGATCGAGAAGCTCACGTCGCACCTCGGGTCGGCGCTCTCGGCCGTCCGGCGAGCGGACGAGCGGCGCAAGCCCGACCTGGAACGCGAGGCGGGCTACCAGGAGCGCGACCTGGACCGCGCCCGCCAGCGCGAGAAGGACGTGACCCGTTCCCTCGCCCCCTCCGCCGCCCGCAGGGCGCTCGCGTATCTCGTCGCCAAGGCACAGGCAGCATCTCGCGAGAAACCCGTTCAAGCGTTCGACGAGGCCTTCGGGAAGGAGGCGACCGTCGCATCCATCGAGGCCAGGCTCGCCGGGATGGACGCCGCCACCGCGCTCGGCGACGAGAACGTGCGCCTCGCGAACGTCGACGCGCCCTGGGCCACGCTCGCCGCGTCGAACGACCCGCACGTGAGGCTCGCCGTCGCGCTCCACCCCGACTTCGCCGCCCTCCGGGCCGCGCGGAAGGAGACGAACGGAGCGCTCCTCGTCTGGCGGCCAAATTACCTCTCGGCACTCGAAGCCCTGCGCAGCTCGAAGGGGAAGGCGATCTACCCCGACGCGAACGCGACGCTCCGCGTCTCGTTCGCCACGGTGAAGGGCTACTCCCCGCGCGAGGCGGTGACGTTCACGCCCCGGACGTCGCTGAAGGGCGTCCTCGAGAAGGAGCGCGGCGCCGAGCCGTTCGCCTCGCCGAAGAGGGTTCTCGACGCGGCCCGCGCCGCAGACTTCGGCCGGTGGGCCGACCCGCTGCTCGGGAGTGTCCCGGTCGGCTTCCTGACCGACGGCGACACGACCGGCGGGAACTCGGGGAGCCCGACGATGAACGGAAACGGCGAGGTCGTCGGCCTCAACTTCGACCGGGTGTGGGAGAACGTGGCGGGCGATTTCGGATGGAGCCCCGAACGCTCGCGGAACGTGAACGTCGACCTCAGATACGCGCTCTGGATGATGGAACGGGTGGACGGAGCGGACGCCCTGGTCAAGGAGCTGCTGCCACCGAAGTGAGGATCAGAAAGGATCCCCGGCCACGGCACTTCTCCGGTCGGTCGGAGCGCGGGCCTGGCGTCGTGAGGCGTGCCCTCTCGAGAACCCCGGCGGCGCTCGGTGTCGGGGCGGCGGGTGTCGCCGCCCTGCTCTTCTTCTGCGCGGCGTGCCGGAGGCCGCCTCCGGAGCGGACGCTCGAGGTCCTCGTCCCCCTGCTCCCGGCCACCCTCGACCCGTACGCCGACTCGCGCCTCGTGGCGCGCAGCCTCTTCACCGCCATCTACGAGCCGCTCGCCGAGGGGACGGCGGTCGGCATCCGGCCGGCGATCGCCGAGAGCTGGACGAACCCGACCCCCGACACCTGGGTCTTCCGCATCTCCGAGTACTCCCTGTTCCACGACGGCACGCCCGTGACGAGCCAGGACATCGTGAACGCGGCCCACGCCTCGCGGACGTCGCGCGGGTCGCTCGCGGCGCTCGCCGACCTGCGGTCGATCGAGGTCCTCGACGAGCGGACCGTCCAGTTCCGCACCCACAGGCCGGCGGAGGACTTCCTCCTCACCGTCTCGGCCGTCTTCATCCCGCGAAAAGCGGGCGGGACTTTCCAGGGTTCCGGGCCGTTCCGGATCGTCGCCAGCGCGCCGGACCGGGTCCTCCTCAGGCGGCATCCCCGCCCCCATCACCCGGCCCCCCTCCTCGATGAAGTCGTGTTCCGGCGCTTCTCGAGCCCAGCGGAAGGGCTCAGGCTCCTGCGCCGCCGCGAGGTCGCGGCCGTACTCGACCCGACCCCCTCGATGGTCGAGGAGATCCGGGAAGACCCGCGATACCGCGTCGTGGTCACGGAGTCGGGCGGCCTGACGTACCTCGCTGTCGGGCTCTCCGCGGACCCTGGCCCTCTCGGAGACGTCCGCGTGCGCCGCGCCCTCCGCCTCGCCCTCGACCTGCCGGAGCTGGTGAAGTCCGGAACCGTCGCGGGAGGAGTTCCTTCGGGGCAGCTCATCCCGCCCGGCGCCTTCGGCTTCGACCCGGGACGGACCCCGCCCCGGCGCGACCTCGCGGAGGCGCGCCGCCTCCTCGCGCTCGCCGGCTTCCCGGGCGGGTTCGACGCCGATCTCGACGTCAACCCGAACGGGCGACGGGCCGCGGAGGTCCTCGCGAGACAGGCCGCCCAAGCCGGCATACGGCTTCGCGTCGTGCTCCACACCTCCGACGAGTTCGTGGCGCGCATCGACGGCCGGAGCCCGCTCTACCTCTACAGCTGGTTCGTGGGTCAGGACGCCGGTCAGGCTCTCAGGAACGCGTTCCACACGAAGGACGTGTCGCGTGGTCTCGGGTCGCTCAACCGGACCGGGTACTCGAACGCCGAGGTGGACCTCGCCTTTGCCGACCTCGCGGCGACGACCCGCGCCGAGGACCGCCTCCGGAAGCTCCGCGCTCTCTCGGACCTCCTCGACGCCGACCTCCCGTGGATTCCCCTCTTCTCCGCACGGGAAGCCCGGATTCTCCCTTCCTGGCTCGACCTGCCCCGCCGCGCCGACGGGCTCTTCGTGATCGCCGAGGCCCGCCTGGCCGGCGGCAGCATTCCCTGATCCGCCGCCGGACGGGGAGCGGGCCCTGCCCGCTCCCCGCTCCCGCCCTGGTCTACTTCGTCTTCACCGGGTCCGCGGGCCTCTTCGGGAGCCTCTTCGGGTCCTTCTCGATCGCCTTCAGGACCTCCGCCACGCCCCGCTCCAGCTGCGGGTCACGCCCGGCCGCCACCGAGACCGGGTCGTTCTCGACCTCGATGTCCGGCGACACGCCCAGCCCTTCGATGATGTAGCTCCCGTCCACGTCGTTCGTCGCCTGCTGCGGGACGAAGACCTGCCCGCCGTCGAGAAGCGGACCGCGGCCCGAGATGCCGACGACGCCGCCCCAGGTCCGCTTGCCGATCAGAGGGCCGAGGCCCGCCTTCTTGAAGCGCGCCGGGAAGATGTCGCCGTCCGAGGCGGAGGTCTCGCTGATGAGCGCCGCCATGTGCCCGTGGAAGACGGCGTAGGGGTAGGTCATCGGCTCGTCGCTCGCCATCCCGAAGCGGGTCCCGAGGAGCTTCGAATCGAGCCGCTCGAGGATCCACTGCGAGACGTTGCCCCCGCCGTTGGAGCGGACGTCGACGACGAGCCCCTCCTTGCGAATCTGCGGGTAGTACCACTTCAGGAACTCGTAGATGCCGGGGGCGCCCATGTCGGGGATGTGCAGGTACCCGACCCGCCCGCCGGAGAGCTTCGTCACCTTCTCGTGGTTCTCGAGGACCCAGTCGAGGTAGAGGAGGTCCGCCTCGTCGTCCACCGGCTCGTAGGTCGCCTTGCGCGCCCCCTCGAGGGAGGGCTTCGCGTTCAGCGTGAGGGTGACGGGGTGCGTCTTGTGCGCCAGGAGTCGGTAAGGGTTGTCGCTCCCCTTCAATTCCTCGCCGTCGACGGCGAGGACGTAGTCGCCCACGCGGGCGTCGACGCCGACCGCCGTGAGGGGCGAGCGGTACTTCTCCTCCTCGTTGTGGCCGCGGAAGATCTTCGTGATGCGGTAGCGCCCGGCCTTCTCGTCGAGCTCGAAGCGGGCACCGGGGAGCCCTGCCTTCGCCCGCGCCGGGCGCTCGATGTCTCCCTCCTCGACGTAGGCGTGCCCGACGCTCAGCTCGGAGACCATCTCGCCGAGGACGTACGTGAGGTCGGAGCGGTGCGAGACGTGCGGCAGGAGCTGCCGGTATCGGTCGCCGATCGCCTTCCAGTCGTACCCGTGCATGTTGCGGACGTAGAAGAAGTCGCGGTAGCGGCGCCAGACCTCGTCGAAGATCGTCGCCCACTCCTCGGCGGGGACGCGGTCGACGGCGAGCTCCTTCGTCGAGACGCTCTTCGGCTCCTTCGCCTTCGGCTTGACGTCCCAGAGCTTGAAGCCCTTCTCCTTGCCGCCGCCGCGGACGAGGACCTTCTTCCCGTCGTCCGACACGGCCCAGCCGTCGACGTCGGCGACGAGCTCGCTCTCCTCGCGCTCCTTCAGGTCGAAGATCGCGAGGGAGGTCTTCCGGTCGCTGTCGCGGCCGTAGAACGCCGCCCCTTCCTTCGCGTAGAGGAGGGCCGTCTTCGTCACGGTGAGCCCGTCGAGGTTGTCGGCCTCCACCGGGACGCGGACCACCCGCGAGGCGAGGCCGTCCCACTCGACGACGACGGGCTTCGGCGGCTTCGCGGCCTCCTTCTTCGCGTCCTTCGCGTCGCCCTTCTTCGCGTCGGCGGCGTCCTTGTCGTCGCCGTCCTTCTTTGCGGCGTCCTTCTTCCCGTCCTTCGCGTCGGCCGCGTTCACCTCGTCGCTCTCGGGGGCGAAGGGGTTCGCGACGTCCTTCCGGAGGGCGAGGGCGAAGATGCCGGTCCTGCGGTTGCCGGCGTAGTTCCACTCGATGTCGGAGATCTGGGGCGCGAACTCGCGATTCGAGAGGAAGTAGAGGAGCTTGCCCTCGGGGTCCCACGCGGGGCCGAACGACGAGAACATCTCGCTCGTCAGGCGCCTGACCTTGCCGTCCGCCACGCTCCAGGCGTGGAGGACGCGCATCTGGGTGTGCTCGCCCATCGAGAACGCGAGGTGCGCGCCGTCGGGCGACCAGGCGTAGTCGAAGATGCCGCCGAAGCGGTCGTCGGCGATCTCGACGACCTTCTTGCCGGACACCGTCACGACGTAGAGCTTCCCGTCCTTGTCGGCGAGGGCGAGGCGCGCTCCGTCCGGCGACCAGGCCGGCGCCGTGAGCATCGACCCGAACGTCGTCGTCAGCTGTTCCGGCTTCCCGGAACCGTCCTGCGGGACGAGCCAGAGCTGCTCCTCGCCCGTGCGGTCGGAGACGTACGCGATCGTCTTGCCGTCGGGGGACCAGGTGGCGTGCTTGTCGTGGGCGTTCGAGGAGCGCGTCAGGTTGCGGGTCGGCCCCTTCTCGATCGGCGCGGTGAAGACGTCGCCGCGGGCGACGAAGAGGGCGCGCTCACCCTTCGGCGAGAGGCCGAAGCCCTCGATCCGCTTCTCGGCCCAGACGCGGGCAGGCCGCGAAGCGAGGCCGTCGGACGGGACGGTGATGGCGAGGGCGGTCTCCTTCTTCGCCTTCACGTCCCAGAGGCGCAGCTCGCCGCCGAGCTCGTAGGCGATCTGCCCGGCGCCGTCCGAGCTCGCCCAGCGGACGTCCCAGGTCGTCGACTGCGTCAGCTTCTCGAGCCCGGAGCCGTCCGCCGCGACGGAGTAGAGGTTGAGCGTGCCGTCCCGGTCGGAGACGAAGAAGATCTTCTCGCCGATCCACATCGGGTCGCGCTCGGTCCGCTTCGACGGCGCGAGGACGGTCTGCGTCCCCGCCGCCAGGTCGTAGACGTAGAGGTCCTGCGCCCAGCCCCCCTCGTAGCGCTTCCAGGTGCGGAAGTCGCGGAAGAGGGGCGAGTAAACGAGCCGCTTGCCGTCGGGGCTGAATTCGCCCGCGCCCGCCGTGTACATCGGGAGCTTCACCGGGAGGCCGCCCGTCACCGGGACGATGTAGAGCGCCGTCTGGACCATCGCGCTCTCGGCGTCGCGGAGGGAGCGGAAGAGGACCTTCGCCCCGTCGGGCGTCCAGCCGTAGACCTGGTTGTCGCCGCCGTGCCGCGGCGCGCCCGGACCGTGCGCCGGGTACCACGTGAGGCGCTTCGGGACGCCGCCATCGGCAGGGACGACGTAGACCTGCTCGTCACCCTCGTACTGGCCGGTGAAGGCGATCCACTTCCCGTCGGGCGAGAACTTCGGGAAGAGCTCCTGCCCCGGGTGCGCCGTCACGCGGGAGGCGAGGCCGCCGCCCGTGGACGCCGTCCAGATGTCGCCGCCATAGCAGAAGGCCACGCGGTTCCCATGAACGTCGGGGAACCGGAGGAGCTTCGTCTGGGCCGCGGCCGGGAGAGCGAGGGCGAGGGCCGCGGCGGCGAGAGTGAGGGGGGCCGAGAGGCGCGCGAAGCGCCGGGAACGTGAATTCATCGGATCCTCCGGCGGACGATGGTATCGCGAGGCGAGACCACGGACCGGACCGGGTCCGTCGCCGGACGGCGCGCCCGCGATCGCCCGAGATCGTCCGACACCCCGAGATCGTGCCAGGCGTGAAACCGTGTATTGTTGAAAACAATACACGGTTTCACGCCTGGCACCGGGGTTCGTGGCACCGGGCTTCGGAATGGCTCAGGGGCTGCGGTCCGGGCCTTCGAGCGTACTGGCGTCGAGGAGGTCCTTGGCGTCGGTCCCCTTGTTTCAGGAGCTCCTCCCCCCAGGACCCCCCCTCTCCCCCGCCTGCTCATGCGACGCCGCTGTGCTGGTGAGAGTCGATCCTCACGGGCCGACGCCATGGATGACGACCTCCGCGCCGGTCCTCGATCGAGGTCGAAGGGCGGCTCGCCGAAGCTGCGGAGGGCCTCGAGGACCCTCCCGCACGTCGGGGGTCGCCCGGACCCAGATGTCGAGATCGCCCGTGGCCCTCGGTACGCCGTGAGCCGCGAGGGCGTGGGCCCCGACGACGAGGTACTCAGCTCCGGCCGCGCTCCGTGCGGACAACATCTCGACGAAGTCGCGCTCCATCGGCGGGCTCCCCATCCAACGCCCAGGCGTTCCGGGTCAGGCGCTCGACGAGGGCGATTCGCTGCGAGACCGTGAGCGCAGCCACGTCGGGGCCGATTCCCTCCGGCTCCTCGCCGAGGGCATACCGCCGGACCGGCCAGCTCGCCCTCTCCTCACGGCTGCTCACGCTGCGATTGTAGGGAGGCGTTCCCGCCCGCGCCAGCGAGCGCCCTGCTCCCTGTCCCGGGCATCAGCGTCTTCCGCTCGAAGGCGAGCCAGCGCGCGACGTCGCTCGCGTACCAGCGCGAGAAGCGGCGGTCGGAGGGGCCGCCGGCCAGGGCGGTCTCGGCCGTGTCGGTCGCGAGGTCGGCGACGAAGCGCCAGGACGGGCAGAAGGCCGCCTCGCGCCCCGCGAGGTGGAGGACCTGACCCTGGACGACGGTCGCGCGGCCGCCGACGACCGGGAAGGGTCCGCGGTCGAAGCCGAGGAGCGCCGGGAGCTTTCCGCCGAAGAGGAGGTGGCGCATGGTGACGGGGCGCGTGTCGCCCCAGGCGGGGAGCGAGGCCGGGTCGACGCCGTCGAGCGCCGCGCGGGCGACGCGGGAGACGAACGCCTTCTTCCCACACGCGCCGAACCACTCGGGACCTTCCTCGCGGGCGAGGACGTCGTCGAAGAGGCGAAAGAAGAACGGGTGGACGAGGGAGGCGTCGCGCAGGGCCCTCCACGCCTCGGCGCCGAAGAGGCCTTCGCCGAAGAGCTCCTCGCAGAAAGCCACGTAGAGCCTCTCGAAGAGGACGGCACCCGTCGACGAAGCGTCGTAGCGCCGGTCCCAGGCGCGCAGGAAGCGGACCGCGGGGAGATCGGGCAGGTCCGCGTCGAGCGCCGCCAGAAGGCGCCGGGCCTGGCCGGAGACGAGGTCGGACTGCAGGTCGCCGAGGTCCTCGGCCACGAGCGCGTGACCAGACGACAGCTTCGCGCAGAGGAGCTCGCGGAGGCGATCGGCCCGGTCGCTCCCCATCGAGAGCGTGACGCCGACGGGCGTCCACGCGCCGTGACCGCCGTCGTTCGCGGTGACGAGAAGCCCCTCGGGCGGGTCGAGGACGCGGGCGAGGGAGGCCGGAGGGAGCGTGCCGTCGGCGAGGTCCCCCGGCTCCCAGCCCCGGAGCGGCAGGAGTCCCGTTCCGCGCCGGCGACGCGGGAGGAGGCCCGACTGCTGCGCGGCGACCCTGCCGTCCCTGCCGGAGAAGAGCCAGTTCGCGGGTATCGCGATGCGCGACGCGGCCTCGGACGCGCGCTCGACGTCCTGGGCTGACCAGAGGTCGAGGATCGCCTCGAGCGACGCGCCGCCGCCGTCGCGGCGGCAGGTCCAGGCGCGGGCGAGCCAGAGGCCGTCTTCGACGCCCGTCACGCCGTCGGGCGTCTCGAGGACACCCGCGTCCGTCTCGAAGATTCCGACCTCGACGGGCGCGCCCCTTTTCCGCAGGACCCTCTCGCGACGTTCCTGCAGAGGGCGCCACTCCCCCGCCCGCCGGTACCGCCCGCCCTGCACGTCCTCGATCACGAAGTCGATCGTGTCGGCGAACCCGTAGGTGAATCCGCCCGCGATCGCGCGGGTCCGCCCCATCACGAGGCCCGGGACACCCGGCACGGTGACGCCGGTCCGGAAGTCACCGTCGGGCAGCTCGCCGACGACCTCGTACCAGATGGCCGGCAGACGGTTCACCTCGAGGTGCGGGTCGCTGGCGTAGAGCGCGGAGCCCGAGGCCGACAGGCGCCCCGCCACGGCGACGTTGTTGCTCGCGCGCAGGCCGGGAAGTGGCGGGAGCCCGGGGACGAGGGACGGCACGTGGCGCACGGCCCGGATCGCCTCAATGAGCCCCTCGTCGAGGCCCTCGAGGTGGGGGCGGAAGAGGCGGGTGAGCTTCGCGGCGTCGACCCCCGCACGCAGCGCCTGGAGGAGGACGATCTCCGCGTCTCCCTGCGCCTGCGCGAGGCCGACGAAGCTCATGAGCCGGAGCGTGAGGAGAGTGTCGGCAGGGCGCCACGGTTCGTCCGGGACTCCGAGGAGCCGCAGCTCCCAGGGCCGGCCGCGAGCGAGGCGGGCGTTCACGCCCACGGCGTAGGCCTCGGCCAGGTCGCGCGCCCGTCCGCCGAGAGCCGCGGCCTCCTCCGCCGAGCAGGCCGCGAAGAGGTTTCGACGCATGAAGAGGTCGATCGCAAGGGAGGCGGGCGAGTCGTCGAGCAGCTCGCAGAGCCGCCCCTGGCCGATGACCCTGACCAGGAGCATCTGGAGGGCCCGGTCGTGGGCATGGGCGAATCCGTACGCCGTGGCGAGCGCGAGGTCGTCCACGGCGGCGGCGTGCATCACGCCGTGCGCGTCGCGGCGGAGGGTGAAGGACCGGCCTCCCGCCTCGAACCGGCGGGGCGTGCTTCCGATACGCGGCCTCACGACCGGCCATTCTATGGGCAGGGCGTGCGGCGGCCCTCGTCGGGCCGCCGCACTCGTCTCACTCCGCCTGGAAGTCCCAGCTGCCGTTGATCGTGACCGCGAGATTGCAGGCGGAGGTGAAGCTCCCGGCGAGGTGGCTCTCGTCCCCGAGCGGCACCCAGGACTGCACGCTGCAGTCTCCCGCGGGGGCGACGAAGTACTGGATCGCGAACGGGATCGGCGACCCCGGCGGCGGCCCGCACCGGAACGTCCACTGCACGCCCGGCATCACCCACCGCTGGGCGAGCGACGGCTTGCGCTGGACCGCGAAGACCGCGTCGGCGGGGATCGGCTTCGTGACGGAGTCCGCACACGTACAGGTCATCCCCATCCAGTCGAAGGAGCCATCGATCGTCAGCGTCCCAGTCATGTTGTAGGACACGCCGTTCTCGTTCTCGAGGAACGTCTCGAGCTCGGCCTCGCCGCGGACCGCGTAGCTCGCCTTGTCGAGGCCGCTCCTCCTCAACGTGAACGTCCCACGATAGTCGTCGCCGAGGACCTTCACCCGCGAGGTGACCGTCACCTCCCTGAGGTCGTACCAGTCGCCGACCTCTGCGGCGACGGCGACGACGTCGGGGGTCGGGGCCTTGTCAGGCGCCGTGTACTTCGCGTGGATGTCGTCCTCCATCACAACCGTGCCGACGCGCGCGTCGCCCCTGAAGATCGCGTTGACGTACCAGAGCGGGAGGATCCGCTCCTTGAGAAAGTACGGCGCGCACGTCGAGCCGGGCCAGCGGCCGGGCGAGCCGCCGCCCGCGGAGACGTCCTCGTCGCTCGACATGTAGCACCAGGAGACGGTGAACGGGACGATCCCGTTCGCCTTGACCGTGGCACTTTCGGGCCGGAGGACGAACCCCTCGAGGAGCGTGAAGTCTCCGCGGAATACGAACGCCTTCCCGAGGCTCGCCAGGGGTGGCGCCGTCCATCCCGCCGACGCCGGGACGGGCGAGAGGCTCGACAGCGGGAGGCTGACCCTCTTTGCCGCGAGGTCGCGGGTCGCCCCCGGGACCCAGTGCCAGTAGCCGTCCGCGTCCTGGAAGCCGACCCCCAGCCCACCGGTGCTGACGACGGAGGTGTCGTCCGCGGTCAGGGCGAACGTGAGCGTCGCGGGCTTGGCGAAGACGGTCCTCTCCGGCGTGAGCCGGTACGCCCTCCCGAGGCCGCCCCAGGCGAGGTTCGTGACCGGCTGCACCGTGAACGAGACGGGCCCGGAGAGCGCGCCGGCCGGGACGGTGAGCGTGAGCCTTCCGTCGGGCGAGGAGACGGACCCTCCACCCGTGCCGATCGTGGCGGTCGCGGCCGCCCCGTCCGGGATTCCCTCGCCCGTCGGCACAGGGTTCGGCGTCGTGAGGAGCCCGAGGACCGTCGTCGGGTCGCCGAGGAACGGGTCGATGGCGGTGACGATCGCGGACCAGCGGCCATTCGCGCTCACCGAAACCGTCGCAGTACCGGGTGCGAGGCCGAGGAAGGCCCCGAGGTTGTCCTTCTGGACGAAGCTCCCCGACGGGACGGCGAGGGTCGCGGACACTCCGGCGCCCTTGAAGGTGCACGTGATCTCTCGCGCTTCGTGGTTGAAGACGAGGAAGTTGGAACGGAACCCCGTCGCCACGTTCGCCGCGGTGTGGACCGGGAAGGCGACGCGCGCCCCGGCGCCGAACGCGACGCCCGGCACGACCTGGGGAACGTCCGTCCCGAACGTCGCCTCGGGCCCCTTGTTGAACGTCCTCACCCAGGTCACGACGTCGCCCGTGACGCGGAGGGTCCCGGCGCCGGTCGGCGCTCCGACCGCAGCGTAGACGTCGGCGAGGCTTCTCAGCTCGAGAGGACCCAGGCTCAGGACGGTCGAGGCCGCGACGCTCGACCCTCCCCGCGGGAGGATCTCGAGCCCAACCGTCCGGGCCGTGAGCCCCGGGTTGTAGATGCGGGCCTCCGAGCGCCAGAGGGTCCCGTTCATCCCCGACGCCGAGGCGACGCCGGGGAAGACCGTCGTCGCGCGCGTCTCGCCCGTCAGCCCGCGTATTCCCGTCGGGTCGCCGAGGACGGGGTCGATCGAGGTGACGAGGCCGAACCAGCGCCCCGTCGAGACGACGGTGAGCATCGACGGGCCGTTCGGGGCGCCGAGCCAGGCGCCGACGCCGTCGATCTGCTGAAAGGTGCCGGGCTCCACATCGTACGTCCTGACCGCCGCCCCCGCCTGGAGGGTGAGGGTCACCCGCGTCGCCTCGAGGTTCGTGACGAGGAGGTTCGAGCGGAACTCCCGCAAAGCGTTCACGGGCGTCTGGATGGGAAACAGGACCGGCGCACCCGCCGCGAAGCCTTCGTCTTCCGTGACGCCCGGCACGTCCATCCCGAACGTCCCGCTCGCACCCTGGTTGTACGTCCGGACCCAGACGAGCACGTCGCCCGTGACGCGCAGCGTCCCGGCGCCCGAGGACGCCCCCATCGCCGCGTAGAGGTCCGGGAGCCTTTGCGTCTGCCCGGCGGCCAGTGTCAGCGCCTTCGTCGCGACGACGTTCGTCGCGTTGCGCGGGACGATCCGGAGCGTGACGTCGGTCGAGACCGCCCTCGTGTTCGAGAGGACGACCTCGGAGCGCCAGAGCGTGCCGTTCGCACCGCCGGCCGAGGCGACACCGGAGAAGAGGCGTGTGACGGTCGACGTCTGAGCGGCCGCTTCGGAGGACGAGACCGCGATCGAGACGGCGAGAACGGGCAGGAGACCACGCTGGAGACCGCGGCGGATCGCCCACGAAGTGATCATCTTCTGTCCCCCTCTCCGGCTTACGCCGGGAAAGATACGGACGCTGGTGGACCGGTGGAGAAGTCTATTCCCTTCCGCGCGCGCCAGCGTCCATCGATCCGCGCGGACCCGGCAGTCCGGCGAGGGGACGGACCGATCCCGTCAGTGCCCGGAGCAGCCGGGGTTGCGCCCGAGGGCGGCGTGGTCTCCGTCGAGGGAGAGCTTCCCCGCCGAGGAGAGGAAGGCGAGGAGCCCCTCGAAGTCGAACCGGTCGCCGTGGCAGTTCCCGTACACGGCCTGCTCGCCGAAGGCCGCGCTCGCGGCGCTCTTCAGCTCGGCGACCGGGAGCCGCCCGCCGCGGTCCGCGAGAATCCCGAGGACCTCGTGGCCGAAGACGAAGCCGTCGCCCTCATGGGAGTGATCGTGTCCGTGGTCATGGTCGTGGGCGTGCATCGTCATGGCAGGAACCGTAGCACGCGCCGGAGGCCGGACCGGGATGACGGACGTCATCCCGGAGGGCGATTCGGCCGGCTCAGCGCGGGAGGGACGCCGGAAGCCCCCTCTCCGTCAGGAGATAGACGGCGAACGTCCCGAGCCAGTGGCTGCCTTCGTAGTGCTCGGAGGTGACGCTCGGAAGGCTCGCCTTCGCGTGGGCGTCGGCGGTGGCCCGGAGGGCGGGGAGGCGCGCGTCGCCCTTCGGCAGCCCGGCGGCGATCCCCTGCAGCATCCAGGCACGCGAGAGGTTGAGGCCGTCGAGGTGGATGAGCTTGCCGTCGGTGCGATCGGTCACGATGCCGGGCGCGAGCCACTTCGCGGAGCCGTCCTTCGGGAGACCCGGAAGGAAGGCCGAGAGCCACGCGGCGAACCGGTCCGGCGGCAACACCCGCCGCATCAGGTCGGCCTCGGCGATGCAGGGCGAGAGGAAGTCCTGCCCGGAGGGCTCGTAGCCGATCGGGCAGCCCGTGTCCTTGCCGTAGAGCTCGACGACGCGGCGTGCGAGGAGGTCCGCCTTCGCCGTCTCGCTGGCGCCGCGCGCCCAGTCGAGGACGAGGCCGAAAGCGAACGCCGTCTGCGGGTGCTCTCCCTCGCGGATCGGGTAGGCGAGCTTCGGGACCCACGCGAAGAGCTGCTCTGCGCCCTTCGCCTCGAGCGGCGCGAGCGCCTTCGACCACGCCCGCGCCTCGGGGTCGTCCCACTCGCGCAGCTCGGCGGCGAGCGCCAGGAGCCAGGCGAGGCCGTAGGGCCTCTCGAAGCCGACCCGCCCCGGCGCCGAGAGGTAGGCGACCTCCCCTGCGACGTTCGCCTCGGTCAGGCTCCTGGCGAGCGCCGCGCGGGCCTCGGCGGCGAAAGGCGCCGTCGGGTGGAGTCTCGCGAGCCGGGCGAGGAGCCAGTGGCCGTGGACGGAGGAGTGCCAGTCGAAGCAGCCGTAGAACGCCGGCGTCAGCGCGCGCGGCGGCTTCGCGTCGGCGTCGGCGTTCATCACGTGGGCGATCTTGTTCGGGTACTCCCGGTGGACGCAGTCGAGCGCGAGGCGCGCGAAGCGGCCGGCGGCCGCCTCGTCGAGGGCGGCGGCGACCGCGGGGGCAACCGCCTCCGTCGAAGCCGGGCGCGCCGCGCCCGTCGCCGCGGCGAGGAGCGGGATGGAAAGAGCGAGGGCGAGACGCGGAAATCGCACGCCCGATTCTAGGGTGTGACTCGCGAGACGGCGCGCAGCGTGACGATCTCCTCCGCGCGTTCTCCGGGCTGCAGGGCTCTCGTCGTCAGGAGGCCTCCGTCTGCCCGAGGCGACGGACGCGAAGACGCCGCCCGCGCCGCGAACCTTCCACGAGAGACGGCGCAGGCCGACGAGTCGATCCGGCCTGCCGTCCGTCGCGGACGCAGGCCGAGGGCAGAGGTGCTGGCGGAGGAACGGGACCGGGACGGGGGCGCCGTTCATCCGCAGGAAGAGCCACTCTCCGGCGAGAGCGGCACCGTCGGCGGCGCCAGGACGAGCGAAAGCGTCGCCGGGCCGAAGGCACAACGGTAGTCGTGCTCCTCGTCTCCCGGAAGCGGCCGCAGCGGCGTCAATGCGCAGGCCGGGCCACCGGCGAGAATCCAGCCGGACGCCTGCTCTCCTCGAAGCTCAAGCGACCCGCGGCGTCCGTGCGTCCGACTCGAGAGGTTCCCCGAGCCTTCCACGGACGCACGAGCTGGCCGACGGCGGGGCTCCTCCGCCAGGAGGAGCCGGCCCCGAAGGGCGGGGATCGGCGTCATCGTCAGAACGGTCTCGAGCGGCCCGTCCCCGACCTCGACGAACGCCGGCTCCGACTCGCGATAGCCGGCACGATTGGCGTGGACTCTCGCCCCCCGGCCGAGGAGCGGGAACTCGAAGCTCTCCGTGACCAGACGATGGAAGGTCCCGAGCGAGCGCACCGTCCGTCGGCGACCGGGCCCGTACGGCATGCTCTTCGATAAGTGACTCCGCCCTCGGCCGCTCGTATCAATTTCTAACAATCTGCGGACCTGGAATCGGCCTGCGGCTCTTCGTCTTGCAAAGCCCCCATTCGCACCTCGCGCAATCGGCTCCCGGCACCATCACGCTCCCCGACCGGTTTAGCGCACGGTCTTCTCCGTCACTTACTCTTCGTAAGCAAACGCCCACCCGGCTGTCCTCACCGCCCAGCGTCCGGGCGACATCTAAAAACTCCTCGCCGTTCGCCCGGCCTAAGGTCTTTCGCCCCCTCGCCGGCCTTGCAGTCTTGACCACTTGACGAGCCGTCTAGCCCATCCGAAAAAACAGCTCGGCCATAGGCGCTTCGCCGGCATTCCTCGCACTGACGTCCGTTCTCCCGCAACGAAGCCTTCGCCTCGGGACGGCCCTAGCTCCCGCGCCGGGCTGACCGCCGCCCCTCAGTCTCGGTCACCTTCGACCAGCGACCAACCTTCCGAACCGCTCACGGCGGCCGTCTCCCCGCAGCGAAGCTAGTCGGGCGGTCCGGCGCAGGATCGACGCAATCGGCAAAGCACTCCTCTCCGGACGGACGCCCGGACCTCGGAGCTGTCCGGCGCCTCGACGCGGCCGATCGACCGGCCGGCGCCTCGCCGGCGATCGGGCTCGCGAGGAGCGCGAGGACGACGACTCCGCTCTTCACCGCGTGAAGATCAGCCTCGGGTCGACGTGGAACTCCCTCCCCCCGCACTTCCCGGAGACGTCGTAGAGGACTTCCGTCGGCTCGTTCACCCGCGGCGCGACGAGCGTGCACTCGCCCCCCTCGCAGCGCGGCTCCGGGATCCCGGCCACCGGCGTCTTCCAGGTGATCTTGAGGCTCTCGCAGCAGCTGTCGAAGACGAGCTTCTGCCCGGCGCGCACGATCGCCGGGTCGGGGGTGATGACGATGCCCCCGCTCGCGTCGACCTTCGTTCGGACGAGGATCTCGTGCGACGGGGGCCTCGTTCTCCCCGCGAGGGCGGTCCGGGGAGCCCGGCGTGGCGCACGCAGCCGTCGCGGCGGCCGCGAGGAGCGCGAGGGCGAGGGGGGCGGTGCGAGGGTGCCGGTGTCTCATGTGACGTCTCCTTCCAATTCTCTGTTCCGATTCAGCGCTTTCCTGGTCTCGCCGTTCCCACTCGGGCAGCCTTCTCCCGATACGCCGCCGACGCACGGACGGCGCCCAGCTCGGGGTCCGCATCGACCTGCCAGCGGGGGGCTCCGCGCGCGACGGCGCGGGCCAGCAGGTCGGCCGCCTCGGGGTTCCGCCCGGCAGCGGCCTCGCAGACGGCCGCCTGGTACAGGACGTCGGGGTTCTCGGGGTCCGCCGCGACCGCGGCAGCAACGTGGGGGGCGGCCTCGGCTGTCCGGCCCGTCTTGGCGTAGGACGCCGCGAGGGCGAGGTGGGCGTCGACGTCCCTCGGGTTGACGCGCAGGTCCTGGCCGGCCGCCGCGATCGCCCGAGCGTAGGCCTCGGCCGCTCTGTGCCGGGACGAGGCCGACCAGCGGCGAGCGTCGCCCAGGTTGACCCACAGCGTCGAGAACCCCGGCAGGAGGGCGACGGCCTCCTCGCAGCGGGCCACCGCCTCGTCGAACCGGCCCCTGTAGTACTCGACCGTGCCGAGGGCCGAGAGGGCCTGCGCCGTCGGCTCGACGTCGATGCTCCGCCCCAGAGCGCGGGAGGCGTCTTCGAGACGCCCCGCCAGGACGAGCGCGGAGCCGAGGTTCACGAGGGAGAGCGCGTTCTCCGGGGCCAGCTCCACCGCGCGGCGGAAGGCCGCCACCGCCTCCTCGACCCGCCCCGACGAGACGAGGACGATGCCGAGCTTGTTGTGCACCGCCCAGTACGAGGGGCTCGCGACGAGAGCGCGCCGGGCCGCCCCCTCCGCGTCGCCGGCTTTCCCCGCCAGGACGAGGGCATCGGCGAGGCCGAGGAGCGCCTCCACGTCGGCACTCTGGCGGTCGAGGACCTTCCGGAACGCGGCGGCCGCGCCCTCGGGATCACCCGACTCCGTGGCGACCCGCCCCATCGTCAGCTGCACCTCGGGGAGCGCGCCGTCGATCCGCTCCGCCCGAAGTCCCGCCTCGCGCGCCCGGTCCAGCCAGACCGGCTCGCGCGTGAGGAACCTCTTCGCGAGGTAGGCCCGCGCGAGCGCGGCGTGAGCCGGGGCCCACGCCGCCTCTTCGGCGCAGAGCTTCTCGAGCAGCACGATGGCGGCGTCGACCGACGCCGCGTCCTGGTACTTCTGCAGGTGCCCGAGCGCGGCGAGATACCTCTCCTGCGATACCTCACCCTTCGGCCCCGAGGGGGCGGCACCGGGCGCCGTCGCCAGGCCCAGGGCCGCGGCGACGCCCGCGGCGACCCGGTCCTGCAGCGCGAAGAGGTCGTCCGCGGGACCGGTCTGCGTGTCGCCCCCGAGCGGAGCCCCTCCGGACCCCGCGACCAGGAGCCAGCTCACGCGGACGAGCTCTCCCGCACGCTGGACGGAGCCCCGGAGGACGAGTGTCGCCCCGAGCTGCCGCGAGAGCCGCGCCCCGTCGGCGTCGTCGCGAAAGGCGGCCGTCGCCAGCGGTGTGAGGACCTGGACACCCGGGGCGCGGGCGAGCTGTGCCGAGAGGGTTTCCGCGAGGCCATCCGCGACCAGCGGGCCGTCCGCCCTTCCGGTCAGGTCCCGGAACGGAAGGACGGCGAGGACTTTCGCGTCCGGGAGCGGCCGCTGGGCCGCCGGTATTTCCCGCCACGAGCGGAGAGCCACGAGCGCGGCGGCGGCCATCACGGCAAGTCCGAGACAGACGAACGCGGCCCTCCGGAACAGACGGCGCCGGCGCGGCCAGGCGGCCCCGTGTAGAGCCTTCGTCTCCGCGCCCGCGGAACGGCCCGAGAGGATCTCCTCGATCTCGGTCGCGATGAGCCCGGCGTCCGCAGGTCGGCGGGCCGCGTCTTTGTGCAGGCATCGCTGGAGCAGAAGCCGGGCGCCGACAGGGGTGTCTTCGGGCAGGGCGTTCCAGTCGGGCTCGCGCACCAGGATCGAAGCCAGGACGTCCGAGATCGAGCTCCCCGAGAACGCCTGGCGGCCGGTGAGCAGCTCGAAGAGGACGCAGCCGAACGACCAGAGGTCCGTCTTCGCGTCGAGCGTGAGACCCCGCGCCTGCTCGGGGCTCATGTAGGCCGCCGTGCCGACGACGAGACCCTCGTGCGTGTCGGCCGCCGAGATGCCGTCGGGAGGCGTCGCGGGCGCGCTCTCCCCTTCGAGGGCCTTCGCGAGGCCGAAGTCGAGGAGCTTCAGCCGTCCGTCGGGCGTCACCTTCACGTTCGCGGGCTTCAGGTCACGGTGGATGATCCCGCTGCGGTGGGCGGCCTCCAGCGCGACCGCCATCTGCCGGCCGGTCTCGAGCGCCTCCCTCACCGGCGGCCGTCCGCGCCGGATCCTCTCCGCCAGCGTCTCTCCGGGAACGTACTCGAGAACGAGGAAGCGCGTGGCGCCGTCCTCGTCGAACTCGTAGAGCGCCGCGATGTTCGGGTGGTTCAGCTGGGCGAGGAGATGCGCCTCGCGCCCGAAACGGGCGACCTTCTGCGGATCGGCCGCCACGCCCGTCGAGAGGACCTTGAGCGCGACCTCCCGGCCGATCCTCGGGTCGCGCGCGAGGTACACCTCTCCCATCCCCCCGGAGCCGAGGGGGAGAACGACCTCGAATGGGCCCAGGCGGGACCCTGAAGGGAGCGACATGATCGGGTACCGCGATTATCCACACCCGGCGGTGCGGGACCCCCGGTCGCCTTCAATCGGGACGGGCGATGATCCTCACCCGGAGCCTGGCGGCCCTCGGAAAGTCGAGCGTCTTCATCTGCACGGAGACGCGGTTCGTGTCTCCCGCCTCGGTTCCGTTCAGCGTCCGCTCCTGGACGCCGGAGCCGATTTCCGTCCCCTTCTCGTCGAGGACCTGGACGCGATAGATGCACTTCCAGTCGTCGTCGTCGCGGTTCGCGTACGTGAACTTCACCGTCAGCTTCGTCGTCTCGCCCGGCTTTCCCTCGGCCTTCCGGACCTCGTCCGGCTTCGGCCAGCTCGTCACCTCGACCGCCTCGATCGTGATGAAACGGTCCTCGATCCCGACGGGTACCGACTCGTTCGTCCGGAAGGGGACGACGCGCTCGAGCTTCCCAGCGGAGCTCGCGGTGCCCGCGGGTTCCGCTGGCCTCTGCGGCTCCACCGGGGACGGGACGACGACGGGCAGCGGCACGGGGGTGGGAGCGGCCGCTGACGAGGCCGGCGCCACGCTCCGGACGGGAACCGGCGTCGGACCCGAAGCAGCCGTCGGCGGCGCCGTCGGCACGCCGAGCTCCTCGATGGTGATCCTCCCCGCATCGTCGGCCGGAGCCGGTGTCTCACCGGGAGGAAGGCCTTCCGCCGTCGTGTCACCGGTCCCCGCCGGTTCCGAAACTGGAGAGGGTACCGCCCCGGCCGGCATCGGCGTCGGCAGGTCCGCGCCCCCTGCGACGGGCCCGACGGGAGCTCCCTTCGACCCGAAGAGCATCCAGCCGACGCCTCCCGCAACGCCGATGAAGAGGAGCGCGACGACGACGATCGCGGCGATGACCGCTCCCGTCGCGGGAGCGGAAGTCGCCGAACGCCTGACCGTGACCGCCGTATTCGGGGCAGGCAGCGTCAGGTGCGCCGGACGCGGCGCGGGCGGAGGGGTCCCCGGAGGGGGCGTCGCCGAGCCCGAGATCCACGTCGGGTCGAGGAGCGGCGCGGCCCTCATGGCCGTGGAGGCCCGCAACGGCATCGAGGCGCCGAGCGCCGCGGCAAGCCCCTCGACCATCTGGCGACAGGTCCCGAAGCGGTCCTCCGGCTTCTTGGCCAGCGCCTTCGCGAGGATGGCGTCGACCGCGGGCGAGAGGCCCGGGACGAAGGCGGAGGGCGGCGGAGGCGCCTCGCGCAGGTGCTTGTCGAGGATGGCGAAGGGCGACTCGCTCCGAAACGGCGTCCGGCCGGTGAGCAGCTCGAACGCCACGATGCCGAGGGCGTACTGGTCGGCCCGGGAGTCGACCGGCCGGCCGATCGCCTGCTCCGGGGCCATGTACGCAGGCGTACCGATGACCATTCCGGCCGCCGTCAGCTCGGAGGAGACCGCGGTGTTCTTGGCGAGGCCGAAGTCGGCGAGGAGGAGGCTTCCCGAGGCGTCGACGAGGACGTTCGCCGGCTTCACGTCGCGGTGGAGGACGCCGCGCGCGTGCGCGTGGTCGAGCGCCGCGGCGATGGCGGCGAGCGCCTCCACGGCCTCGTCGGCCGGCATCGGCCCGCTGATCCTCTCCTTCAGGCTTCCGCCCGGCAGGAGCGGCATGACGAGGTAGGTGACGCCCGCCTCCGTCCCGAAGTCGTAGATCGGGAGGATGCGGGGGTGCTCGAGCTGCGCCGCGAGGCGTGCCTCGCGGATGAAGCGCTCGCGGAACTCGGCCTCCCCCGCGATCTCGTCGCGGACGACCTTCACGGCGACGCTGCGGTGGAGCCCCTCGTCGAACGCCTCCCAGACCTCGGCCATTCCCCCTGCGCCCAGCTTGCGCGAGAGGACGTAGCGCCCCAGCTTCCGCCCCGCCTCGACCGTCATCCCCGTTTCCCCTCTCTCGTCCGGTCACGCGAGAAGCGCGCGTAGACGCTGCGGAGGAGCTCGGGCCCCGGTTTGGGAGCCTGACCGCGAGGGTTCTTCGCCGCCCAGACGAGGGAGAGAACGAGCGGCAGCCAGGTGGCCTTCGCGAAGTCCTCGCTCCCCTCCTCCTCCCATGCGACGGCCGCCCAGACGCGCGTCGGGAGGTGGACGGTGTCTATGGACTCGCGGGTCGGCGCAGCGCAGTTGGCGGGCGGAGAGGTCACGAGGTACTCGCGGCAGGCGATGGGCCTGTCCTCGTAGATCGAGCAGCTCTCGGACTCGAGGAACGGGCAGGGGATTCCGAGGCGGAAGTATGCAAGGGCGGTCTCTCTGGCGGTACCGCCCCCGGACGCCTCCCTTGCCTCGAGCCCGGGAAGGAGCCCCGCTTCTCCGGCTCGCCGCAGTGCCTCGGCGAATCGCTCCTTCACGACCGCGCGGCGCGGCTCGGGAAGCCCTTCGACGAGGACCGCCAGCTGCCGGGCCTCGGCCGGCGCGATGGGGACGAGCTGCCGGCAGCAGGCGCCGCACGCGGCGGCACAGGAGACCGGCTTCCCTTCGGCGACCGACTGCGCGGCCGCGTGCGAGACGAGGGCGTCCGCCGTCGCCTGCAGGGCCGGGAGGAGCCGCTCCATCGGCACGTCACCCATCGGGACGTCCATCTCGATCCGGACGATCCCGCCGGGAAGGCCCAGCTCCGAGGTCAGCCGGCGCGTTTCCACGACCGCTCTTTCATGGAGCGGAATTAGACCAGACCCGGCCTCAACTCGCGCGCCCGGCGTAGAGGAAGCGCTTGATCTTCCGAGTCGGGGTCTTCTGGAACTCCTCCGGGACGATCTCGATCGCCCCGACCTGGCAGAAAGGAGGCAGCCTGCCGTTGAGCTTCTGCCGGTTCCGCTCCATCTCCCTGAGGATCCCCTCGTGCCCCACGTGCGCGGCATCCGCGGCCTCGAGGTCGGGATAGACCAGGGCGTGAAGGCGGTGGTCCCGCTCGACGACGAGCGACTCGGCCACGAACGGCAGCGCGTTCAACCGGGCCTCGATCTCCTCGGGGTAGACGTTCTGGCCCGTCGCGCCCAGGAACATCGTCTTCGACCGGCCGCGCAGCGTCAGGAAGCCGTCGGCGTCGAGGAGGCCGAGATCTCCGGTCCTCAGCCAGCCGGCCTCGTCGAGGACCTCCCGGGTCGCTTCCGGGCTCTTGTAGTAGCCCGCCATGACGTGCGGCCCGCGGACCTTCACCTCTCCCGGCACGCGGGACGGGTCGGGAGAGTCGACGACGAGCTCCATCCCGTCGACGACGCGGCCCACTCCCTGGGCCTTGTGCTCGCGCCATCCGGCGTACGTCAGGAGGGGTCCGCACTCGGTCATGCCGTAGCCGACGGTGACCGGAAAGCCGATCCGCAGCAGGAACTCCTCGACGGTCGGGTTCAGCGCCGCCCCGCCGACGACGACCTCCAGGACCCGCCCGCCGAACGCGTCGACGAGCTTCTTTCGGAGGAGGGCGTCGATCCTCCGCCGCAGCGCCGGGACCCTCGTCAGCAGCTTCACGGCCGGCTTCTCGAGGAAGGGGCGGACCCGCTTGGCGTAGATCTTCTCGAGGACGAGCGGGACCGTGAGGACGAGACGCGGCTTCTCGGCGCCGAACGCCTTCAGGATGACCTGGGGCGAGGGGGTCTTGTCGAGGAAGGCGATCCGGCAGCCGACGGAGACCGGGAAGAGGAACTCGAACGCGCAGCCGAAGGCGTGAGCGAGCGGAAGGAACGAGACGAGGGCGTCTCCCGCCTCGAGCGGCATGTGCTTCTGCGCGAAGAGGACGTTCTCGAGGAGGCTCCGGTGAGGGAGCATGACTCCCTTCGAGAAGCCGGTCGTCCCCGACGTGTAGACGATGGAGGCGAGGTCTTCGGGGCTCGGCCGGGCCCAGGAGATCGATCCCGAACCGGGGGCCGGGAGGGAGCGCGCGACATCGTCGGCCTTCCGCAGGCACGCCGCCAGCCCTTCGCGCCTCGCGAAGAGGGGCGAAAGGTCTTTCGTCGAAAGGACCGCCTTCACCCCCGGCATCTTCCCGGGATCGAGCCGCTCCAGGAACGCCTCGGTCGTCAGGAGGAGGGCCGATTCGGAGTGGTTCAGGATGTGGTGGATGTCCTCCTCCCGGAAATCCGGGAGGATCGGCACCGCGACGGCCCCGTGAGAGAGGATCGCGAGGTAGGCCGTCGCCCAGCCCGAGGAGTTCCGACCGAGGAGCGCCACTTTCGTCCCGGCCTTCACGTGCAGCTCACGGAACGCCGCGTGGAGCCGGGCGACGCGTCCCGCGACCTCGCCGTAGGTCAGGGTGGGGCCCGGGAAGTCGGAAAAGGCGGGAAGATCGACGTTCCGGCGGACGGACCGCTCGAGGAGCGTTACGAGCGTTTCTTCTTCCATCGCGATCGTCGATCTTACGCTGCGCCGGGCGCCGGCTCACGGGCTAAGATCCATCGGTGCGGGGCCATCGGAATGGCCCTGGGAGTGCTGCGATGAGCCAGACAGTCGACTTCACCCGCCTCGACCTGAAAGACGCCCTCGACCTCGCCATCCTGATCGAGGACGAGGCCCGGGAGCGCTACGGAGAGTTCGCGGACCAGATGGAGGTCCACCACACCGCCGACGCCGCGAAGTTCTACCGGCTGATGGCCCAGTACGAGGCCAAGCACGGCGAGGAGATCGCCGTCCGGCGCAAGGAGCTCTTCGGCGACGCCCCTTCCCGGATGAGCCGCTCGATGCTCTGGGGCGTCGAGGCCCCCGACTACGACCAGGCGCGGGCGTTCATGTCGCCCCGCCGGGCCCTCGAGGTCGCCCTCGAGTCCGAGATCAAGGCCCACGCCTACTTCACCGCGGCGATCCCGTCGATCACCGACCCCGAGGTCAAGGCCCTCTTCGTCGAGCTGCAGGGAGACGAGGTCCACCACAAGGAGCTCGTCCAGGCCGAGCTCGACAAGCTCCCGCCCGACCCGGCGGTCGACGTCGAAGACCTCGTCGACGAGCCCGTCGGGCAGTAGCGCCCCAGTACCTCGCGGTCCGTCCCTCGCGCGGCGCCCCGGCGCCGCGCGAGGCGTTTTCAGCGCGGACTTCGGGCGTGCTGACGCTACGATTCGCCACATGGGCGACAACGTGGCGGACGGCACCCCCCTGACTCCCGTCGATACCGCATGGCTCCACATGGAAGACCCCACGAACCTGATGATGGTGACGGGGATCTACGTCTTCGACGAGCCGCTCGACTTCGCCCGGCTGAAGGACACCGTGAAGGTGAGGATGGTCGAACGCTTCCCGCGGCTTCGCCACAGGGTGAAGCAGTCGGGGGCCTCGGCGCGCTGGGTGAAGGACCCGACCTTCGCCCTCGACGCCCACATCCACCGGATCGCGCTTCCCGGGCCGTGCGACGACCGGGCTCTCCGCGACACCGTGAGCGACCTGATGTCGACGCCGCTCGACTTCAGCAAGCCCCTCTGGCAGATCCACCTCATCGAGAACTACTGCGGCGGCGCGGTCGTCCTCCTGCGGTTTCACCACTGCATCGGGGACGGCATCGCCCTCGTCCACGTCCTCCTGTCCTCCACCGACACGGTGGCGGACGCCCCGTGGCCGAAGTCGGCGCCGAAGGCCCTTCACGAGAAGAGCGTCGGGAGCCGGATCACGTCGCTCTTCGAAGGGGTCCAGCGCCTGGTCGTGAGCACGCGACAGGCGGCCGACGCGATCGCGACGCAGACGGTCGAATCGCTCCTCCACCCCTCGCACGTCCTGGAGGTCGCCCAGACGGCGATGGAAGGGGCCGGAATCCTCGCGAAGATGCTCGTCCGCCCCGCTGACCCGCCGACGGTCCTCAAGGGCCCTCTCGGCGTCGCCAAACGGGCCGCCTGGTCGCGCAGGATCGCCGTGGACGACGTCAAGGCGATCTCGCGGCGCATCGGCGGCACCGTCAACGACGTCCTTCTCACGGCCGTCACCGGCGCCCTCCGCCGCTACCTCCTCTTTCGCGGCGACAAGCCCGACGGCAAGGACGTCAACGCCATGGTGCCGGTCAACCTCAGGCCGCCGTCGCAAGCCGACGAGCTCGGGAACCGCTTCGGGCTCATCTACCTCGCCCTCCCCATCGGCGAGCGCGACCCGGCCGAACGGCTCCAGCTCGTGAAGCGGAGGATGGACGCCATCAAGAAGACGCCGGAGCCGTTCGTGGCGTTCCAGATCCTGAACGCCCTCGGCCTGGCGCCCGCCGAGGTGGCCTCCTTCGTCGTCGACATGTTCGGCAGCAAGTCGACGGCCGTCATGACGAACGTCGTGGGCCCGAAGCAGCCGGTCTATTTCGCCGGCGTCCGCATGTCCGACATGATGTTCTGGGTTCCGCAGTCGGGCCGCATGGGCCTCGGCGTCTCCATCTTCAGCTACGACGGCCACGTCGTCGTCGGCGTCGCCACCGACGCAGGCCTCGTCCCCGACCCCGAGCGGATCGCCACGTTCTTCGAGGACGAGCTGGACTCCCTGCGCTCCGGCCCGTTCTCGATCCTGGACGAGCTCCGGCCGGCCGTGCCCGAGAGAAGGAAGACGCCATGGAGAAAGACCCCGCCCGCGACCTCCTCCGCCACACCGTCGCCACGCTCGCGTACCGCGGCGGAAAAGCGGCCCGCGGCGCGCCGGAAGGCTTCGAAGCGCTGAAGGTCGAAGAGAAGACGAAGACGCCGGGCGCGTCCCCCCCCCCCCCCCCGGCGGCCCCCCCCCCCCCCCCCCCCCCCCCCGCCCCGCGCCCCCCCCCCCCCCCCCCCCCCCCCCCCCACCCCCCCCCCCCCCCCCCCCCCCCCCCCCCCCCCCCCCCCCCCCGGGGCCCCCTTCCGGGCCGGATCAGCCCCGTCACGCCGAAGCGGGAGTTCCGGGGAAAGGGGTCAGGTCTTGATTTTCTATTATAGTGTCTCCCGCTCGGTCGCCCAGGCAGCGGCCCCACTGGTCACACTGCTCGCGATCCTCCTGCTCGGCTCGAATCAAGCGCGAGGGGCCGAGCCGCCCGGCCTCGTCGGGCTCGACGCGCTCTACCCTTCGCTCGACGCCCTCTACCTCGACCTCCACCGGAACCCGGAGCTCTCCCTGCGCGAGAAGCGCACCGCCGCCGAGATGGCGGCGCGGCTGCGCGTGGCCGGGTTCGAGGTCACCGAGCACGTCGGAGGGACCGGCGTCGTCGGCGTCCTCGCGAACGGCCCCGGTCCGACCGTCCTCGTGAGGACCGACCTGGATGCCCTGCCGATGAAAGAGCAGACGGGGCTCCCCTACGCGAGCACCGTCTCGACGACGAACGACGCGGGCGAGACCGTCCCCGTGATGCACGCCTGCGGCCACGACGTCCACATGACGTCCTGGGTCGGCGCGGCCACGCTCCTCGCACGCGCGAAGGCGCGGTGGAGCGGCACTCTCGTCTTCGTGGGGCAGCCCGCGGAGGAGGTGCTCCAGGGCGCCGAGCGGATGATCCGGGACGGGCTCTTCACGCGGTTCCCGAAGCCGGATTTCGTCGTGGGCCTCCACGTCAGCAACCTCATCCCCTCCGGCAGTGTCGGTGTTCCGTCAGGGCCGGCCTCTGCCGCCTCGAACGCCGTCGACATCACCTTCTACGGGCGCGGCGGCCACGGGGCCTCCCCGCAGAGGACGATCGACCCCGTCCTGATCGCGGCCCGCGCCGTGGTGACGCTCCAGAGCATCGTGTCGCGCGAGGTCAACCCGTTCGACCCGGCTGTCGTCACGGTCGGCACGATCCACGCGGGGACCAAGCGGAACATCATCCCCGACGAGGCGAAGCTCGAGCTGACCGTCCGCTCCTACAAGCCCGAGGTGCAGAAGCAGCTCCTCGCGGCGATCGAGCGGATCGCAAAGGCCGAGGCGGCGGCGGCCGGCGCGCCGCGACCGCCGGAAATCGTGATCGATCCTCGGGAGGCGTCCGAGGTCGTCGTCAACGACCCCGCCCTCGCGGCTCGCCTCTCGTCGGCGCTTCGTCGCGGACTCGGCGACGCGAACGTCGTCCCGCACGAGCCCGCGAGCTCTTCCGAGGACTTCGGCGTCTACGGCCGGGTCGCCGGCGTCCCCTCCGTCCAGCTCCGCGTCGGTGCGATCGCACCGGGCGAGCTCGCCGCTGCGGCGAAAGAGGGCCGCTTCGTCCCCGGGCCCCACAACTCACGGTTCGCGCCCGACCGCGAGCCGACGATCCGCACCGGAATCTCGGCCCTCACGCTCTCCGTGCTCGAGCTCCTCGGGAAAGGGGTCAGGTCTTGATTTTCTATTCTACGGACGGCGGCGGAGCGTAGCCTCCCGAGACCTCCGCGACGAGCTTCGCGACGTGGATCGAGGTCCGATCCTCGAGATAGGGCCCGACGACCTGGATGCCGGCCGGTAGCCCGTTCCTCGTGAAGCCGACGGGCGCTGACGTCCCGGGGAGCGACGCGAGGCCCGCGAGAGCCGGCCAGCCGAGAAGGGTTCCGAGGTAGGGCTCCGGGACGCCGTTGACGGCGAGCGTCCGCTTCGCGAAGTCGGGACTCTGGTCGTGCGGGAAGGCGGGCGTCGGGAAGACCGGGCAGAGAAGGGCGTCGTAGCGGGTGAAGAACTTCATCCAGAGGGCGCGGATGTGCTCGCGCGCCTCCCGGGCGATCTCGAACTCGCGGTGCGTCTGGACGGTGTCGCGCGTCAGGCGGGCGCGGAAGGAGTCGTCGTCGGGGGCGAGGCCCGCGGCGCGGGCCCTCAGCTTCTCGAACTGCCCCTCGGGGAGGCCCGACGCCATGCTCCCGTACATCACGCGCATGAAGAGGCGCGCGTTGTCGGCGAGGGCGAATCCGGGGCGGGCCTCGGTATCGACCTCGGCACCGGCTGCGCGCAACTCTGTGACCACGGCCTCGAGGCGTTCGCGCAGGGCCGTGTCGACGGGCGCCGCGGGGTCGTCGAGCCAGGCGGCGAGCCGATAGTCGGACAAGCCGCGGCGGCGCGGCGGCGGGAGCTTCAGGTGCCAGCCGACGGCGTCTTTCTCGTCGGCTCGGGCCACGACTCGGAGTGCGAGGTCGAGGTCCTCGGCCGAGCGGGCGATCGGCCCGGCCGTCTCGAGGTCCGGGCGCGGCGAGCGTGCCGGGAGGACCCGGTATGTGCCCGCGCGTCGGAACGATCCCGAAGCTCGGGCGGTGGCCGAAGACGCCGCAGAACGCCGCGGGGATCCGGATGGAGCCACCCAGGTCGCTGCCCAGCTCGAGCGCGGAGAGCCCCGCGCTCATCGCGACGGCCGAGCCGCCCGAGGAGCCGCCAGCGGTCTTCGACGCGTCCCACGGGTTGTTCGTCGTGCCGAACGCGGCGTTGTAGGTCTGGATGTCCATCGCGAGCGTCGAGAGGTTCGTCTTGCCGAAGACGATCGCCCCCGCGGCCTTCAGGCGCGCAACGGCCTTCGCGTCCTTCTCAGGTACGTAGGACTCGAGCCCCGGCGCACCTCCCGAGGTCGTCCTCAGCCCCGCCGTCTCGAAGGAGTCCTTTACCGTGACCGGGAGACCGTGAAGCAGGCCACGCAGGTCGCCACGAGAGCGCTCCTCGTCGCAGCGACGGGCCTCTTCGAGCGCGCGTTCCGCGTCGATCGTGACGACGGCGTTCACCTTTCCGGCGAGCCGCTCGATGCGCGAGAGGAAGAGCTTCAGGAGCTCCTCGCTGCTCGTTTCTCTCGTCTCGAGCGCGGTCAGGAGCGCGGTGGCAGAGCGGAAGGCGAGGTCGTTCATGGCGTGACGAGGCGGCGTGAAAGCACGACGAGCCGTTCCCGCTTCGGCCTCAGCCCTTCTTCCGGGCCTCTTCGTGGAGCCAGGCGTTCGGGGCCCCCGACACGTCGTTCCACTTCGTCATCACGGCCTTCGACTTCTTCTCCATCAGCGCGGCGTGCCGGTCGTCGTCGACGAACGCGACGATGCGGCAGATGCACGACTCGCCGTCGACGAGGCGCCACGGGAAGGCGCCGATGACCGCGCGCTGGTTGAGGAGGAGGTCGATGTCTCCGCCGAGGCACTCGGCGTGGATGATCCCGTGGTTGAAGAGCTCGAGGTGCATGAGCTGGTACTTGCCGTCGTCGTAGAACTCGTCGAGCGGCTTGCCGTACTTCGCGCGGAAGTGGGCGTCGGCTTCCTTGGCCTGCCGCGGCATCCAGGTCCGGATGATCGTGTTCATCGGGTGGTCCGCGCTGCCGCAGTCGACGCCCAGCCAGCGAAGCTTCCTCTTCTTGCACCACTCGGCGAACTCCCGGTCGGGGCCGGGGTGCTTGACCATGTAACGGATCTCGTCCGCCTCGGGCTGGTCCCACCCGTAGTGGTGGTAGCCGGTGTGGATGATGAGGATGTCGCCGTCCTTCACCTCGACCCGGTCCTCGACCATCTTCGACGTGTAGACGTCGTAGTCGCCGACGGCGTCGGAGAGGTCGACGATGGCCCCTTCGTGCATCAGGAAGTCGAGCTGGAGGGCCGCCATGTCCTTGCCGGGCGAGTAGAAGTGGATCTCGCCGTCCATGTGCGTCCCGAGGTGGTTGCTGTGCGTCAGGATCTGCCCGTTCGCGCCGTTCGGCGCGAGCCGCTTGAAGTACTTCATCTGGAGCGGCTCGTAGGTGGGCCAGGCCGGGGTGCCGATGCCGAGGGGGATGGAGAGCTCGATCGGACGCATGGACGACTCCTTCGTTTTCAGACGCGGGGCGACGCGGCCGCCGCGCGGACGTGTTCGGCGAGCGCCTCGAGGGCGGCGTGGAACGCCTCCCAGGGCGGGTTGACGAGGCCGGCTCCCACCTGCCCCACGCCGGGGTCCCTGTGGGCGATGCCGGTGTTGATCTGGGGGAGGAGGTTCCTCTCCTCCACGAGGCGCAGGTCGATGCCGGTCGGAGTGCCGGCGAACCCGAGGGCGGGAATCGCGAAGCCGGAGTTCGCGCCGAGAGTGATGCGGCGCATGGCGCGGGTGGCTGCGAGGGCGTCCTCGGCAGTCCCGCCGACGAACTGGACGATCGCCGGCGCGGCCCCCATCGCGAAGCCGCCGAAGCCGGCCGTCTCCGTGATGGCGCTGTCGCCGATGTCGGGGTTCGCGTCGGCCGCGGTCCTGCCCGGGAAGTAGAGGCCGCGCACCATCTGCGCCGGTCCCGTGAACCAGCGTCCCGGCATCGACGCGACCTGGATGCCGAAGTCGGTCCCGTTGCGGGCCATCACGGTGACGAGCGAGGAGAGCCGCTCCCCCTCGGCCGCCTTCAGCATGCACTTGCCCATCGGCATCGAGAGGTTGAGGAAGAAGTGGTCGTTGCCGTTGACGAACTCGAGGACCCGCGCCGCCTTCTCGCGGTCCTCGGTCGCCCTCACGATCGCCGGAGTCAGCTCGCGGAAGAAGAGCGACGTGCCCGCGCGGTTGCGGTTGTGCCCCTCGTCGCCCATCTGGAGCGCCTGGGCCATCAGGTGCTTGAGGTCGATCGGCCCGCGGAGTGCGAGGGCGGCGGCGAGGACCGGGGCCAGCTCGTCGCGCATGAAGTCGAGGCGCGCGAGGACCTCCGGCGAGAACGCCCCGTAGCGAAGGACCTTGCCGAGCCCCTCGTTCAGGGTGCAGAACGTCCGCGTTCCGGCTCTCTCGCCGCCGCGGTCCTCCACGATGAAGACCGGCATCGACGGCGTGACGAGGCCTGCCATCGGGCCGACGGCGTCGTGGTGGTGGCACGGGTCGAAGCGGACGGCCCCGGAGGCGGCGAGCGCCGTCGCCTCCTCCACGCTCTTCGCGCGCCCCTCGTGCAGGAGGCCGCCGATCACGGCCCCGCGCAGCGGGCCGCACATCCGCTCCCACGTCACGGGCGGGCCGGCGTGGAGGAAGAGGTCTTCGGCCATGCCGGGGATGACGTCGCGCGCGATGCCGATGCCGACGAGGTGCGGACGGCTCGCGAGGAGGCGGGCCAGGGCGCGCGCGTTCGCCGCGTCGATCTCCGGGGCCTTCGGGCCGGAGAGGACCTCGGAGAGAAGCGCCATCCGCCGCGGGTCACCGCCCGAAGGAGGCTCGAAGTCGACGAGCGTCACCGTCGCGCCGGTGGACCGTGGGGCTTCGGCGACGGCATCGATTCCGGCGTGGACGACCTCGAGCCGTCCGTCGAGAAGGGCGGATGCGCTCCACCCGCCATCTCACCGGACTCCGTCTTTGCGCTCGCTGCGTTCGGACTCACCGCGCCACCTCCTCGCGGACGAGAGGGAGGAGCGTCGCGGCTTCCGCGGCCGCCAGAGAGGCCGAGGATTCGACGTGGATCCCGGCGTGGCGCAGGACGTCCTCCTGCCGGGCGGTCCCCTGCGGGTCGCGCTGCGAGCCGCAGACGGAGACGACGACGGCGAGGGGTCGCCCCCCGCGCGCCGCGCGGGCAGCGACGACGCACCGGACGAGCTCTGGCGCAGGGTCCGGGTGCGCGCCGTCTCCGAGGACGAGGTCGAGGAGGAGGACGCGGACCGAGAGGTCGGCGCCGGCCGCGCGGATCAGCTCGCATCGGACGGTCTGGTCGACCATCGGGTGCGGCCGGCCGACGGTGTAGGCGTCGTCCCCGGTATCTACCACGAGGTTTCCGGCAGGGAGCGGCACGTGGGCCGACAGTTTCTCGGCGGGAACGACCGTCTCGACGCCGCGCGCCGCGAGGACGCAGCGCGCCTCCGCCGCGAGCGAGCCGCCGCCAAAGAGGCCGACGAGCCGAGCTTCTCCGATGGCCTGGCCCGGTCCGGGGCCCTCGTCCGGCTCCACCGACGCCGACACCTCGGGCGCAGCCCGGGCGCCCGCCCACTTCGCCGCCGCTTCCGCCGCTTCGTCGAGGGAGCCGGCGTACACCACCCCGTCCACGGCGCCCCGTGCCGGCTCGCCGAGGTACCGGACCGCGACCGGCTTGCCGAGCGTCGCGAGGATGCCGTGAAGCCGCCTTGCCACGCTCTCGGCCGGGTGCTTGGCGACGAGGAGGACGCACTTCGTCTCCGGGTCTCGCGCCAGGAGCGCCAGTCCCGCCTCGGTCATCGTGCCGCCCACTGCTTCCGAAAGGTCGCGGCTGCCGGTGCCGATGGCGTGGGAGATGCCCACGCCCCTGCGGTCGAGGAGACACGAGAGCTCCTGGATGCCGGTGCCGGAGGCCCCGACGATTCCGACCGCTCCGTGTTCGACGCGGTTCGCGAAGCCGAGGCCGACCCCGGAGAGGATCGCCGTTCCGCAGTCGGGGCCCATGACGAGGAGGCCGAGCCCCGCGGCCCGGCGTTTGAGGGCGACCTCGTCGGCCAGCGAGACGTTGTCGGAGAAGAGGAAGACACTCCGCCCCGCGTCGAGCGCCCGGTGCGCAACGAAGGCGGCGTACGGGCCGGGGACCGCGACCGATACCAGGTTCGCCTCCGGGTGGGTCTCGAGCGCCTCCGCCACGGTTCCGGGACGCCGTGCCGCCGCGGACCCGCCGCCCGCGGAAGCGCTGGCGCCCTTGCCCTCGAGCAGGCGGCCGAGCGCGGCCTGCACGGCGCAGAGCGCCTCGGGCGAATCCGTCCGCAGCGCGACGATCATGTCGAGCGGTGTCGCACGCGCCAGCTCCGACTCGGGAAAGCCCGCTTCCGCGAGGAGCCGGCGGTTCGTCTCGGTCCCCATCATCGCGACGGCCTCGGAGACGCCGGGGAGGGCGGCGAGCTCCCGGCTCACCTGCATGAGACGGGCGGAGTCCTGGTAGCAGCCCGGGTGGACGAAGACGCCGGTGCTCATGGCTTCTCCTCGCCATCGATGACGCCGTGAACGAGCGTGAGCGCCCCCGCGAAAAGGTCCGCGCCCGAATGAGCCCCGGTGGCGGCGAGCCGGACCGTCAGGGTCCGGAGCGACTCCGGGTCTGCATGAGGGTTGCCGAGCATTTCGACGGCCGAGGCGAGGACGGAAGGGAACTGTCCCCTGGAGGCGTTCTGGAGGAGACGGTGCGCCGCCGGGGTCGTCT
The DNA here is from genome assembly GCA_016719485.1 of Holophagales bacterium. Classification (NCBI taxonomy): domain Bacteria; kingdom Pseudomonadati; phylum Acidobacteriota; class Holophagae; order Holophagales; species Holophagales bacterium. Next base: position 262,231 of record JADJZB010000020.1, on the reverse strand, counting down.
CCTCCGAAGGAAGGCCCGCGAGCGAGGTGGAGAATGCGACCGCCGCGCGCGCCTCGACGAGCCCTCCCCCGACGAGGCGCTGCGACATGGCCGCGAGACCGACGAGGAGGTCGTCCCCTGTCGGGGTGAGCCCCGGCCCGAGGCCGGTGAGCGCCGCGGCGTCGGGGCGGTAGGCGACGACGCGCACGTCCCCCGAGAGAAGAGTGCGGACGAGCGACCGGACGCGGGCATGGGCCCACTTCACGACCGTCTCCTCGATGGAGCCCGGCTCCCCGCCCTGCCCCGAGAGGAGCGCGCGGGTACGTGCGGGGACGAAGATGCAGGCGAGGTCGAGGACGAGCGACGCCCTCGAGACCGGTCCCGGAAGCGGATCGAGCTCGCGGCACGGGAGCGGCTTCAGAACGCGCACCGGGTTCATCGCGTCGTCCAGGAAGGTGTCGATCGCGGCACTCCTCACGCGGTCACGCTCGACGGGACGGCCGCCTCGGCGTTCGCCCCCTTCGCCGCGCTCTCCTTCTCCCTCAGCGCCCGCCAGACCTTCTCGGCCGTGATCGGCATCTCGGAGATCCGGACGCCGCACGCGTCGAAGAGGGCGTTGGCGATGGCGGCCGGCGTCGGGATCATCGTGTGCTCGCCGATGCCGCGCGCCCCCATCGGCCCGTCCTTCTGCGGCGTCTCGACGAAGTCGACCGACATCACCGCCGGCACGTCCTCGGTGGACGGGATCTTGTAGTCCATGAGGGAGGCGTTCAGCGCGCGGCCCGTCTTCGTGTCGAGGACGAGCTCCTCCATCGTCCCGGTGCCGATCCCCTGGACGATGCCGCCGTACGTCTGGCCCTTGATGAGGCCGGGGTTCACGACGCGGCCGACGTCGTAGCAGGCCGCGATCTTCTCCACCGTCACCTGCCCCGTCTCCGGGTCGACCGAGATCTCCACCGCCTGCGCCCCGAACGTCCACTTCGCCACCGGCTTGGCGCTCTGGCTCGTCGCCGGGTCGAGGAAGAGGAGCCCCTCGGGAAGGTACGACGTGGCCGCGGCGACCGGGCCCCCGATGGCGTGGCCGTCGGGGAACTGGTAGCCCATGACGAGGCGCGCGAGCGGAAGCGACCGTCCCGTCGCCTCGTGGACGACGGCGCCGCCCCGGAGGGTCAGCTCCGCGGCAGGCACTCCGAGCGCCTCGCCCGCCGTGTCGCAGAGCTTCCGCCGGATCTCCTCCGCCCCGCGGAGGACGGCGTTCCCCGTCGCCCAGGTCTGGCGGGACGCGACCGTCTGCCAGTCGTAGGGCGAGAGGTCGGTGTCGGGGCAGCCCCGCACGCGAACCGTCTCGACGGGAATGTCGAGAGCTTCCGCCGCGAACTGTGCGACGACCGTCATCAGGCCCTGCCCGTAGTCGATTCCCGCGATGAGGATCTCGAGCGTGGCGTCCTCGGCGAACTTCATCACGACCGACGACGCGGCGTCGTTCGGCATGGCGGGCGCCTTCACCGCGCAGGCGATGCCTTTTCCGCGGTACGGCGTCTTCTCGCGGCCGGGATCCATCCCGATCTCGTCCGCGACCCTGCGGATACAGAGGTCGACGCGTCCGGCGTGCTCGTCGAGAACCTGCCCCGTCACCGTCGACTTTCCGGCGCCGAGCGCGTTGAGGAGCCGGAACGCGACCGGGTCCATCCCGATCTCCAGGGCGACCTTGTCCATCTGCTGCTCGAGGGCCCAGTGGATCTCCTGCATCCCGAAGCCCCGGTAGGCGCTGCCGACCGGGCGGTTCGTGTAGACGCCGATGCTGTCGCCCTCCACGTTGGGGAACTCGTACGCCCCGCCGCAGGTGTAACCCGCCGCGCGGACGATGTTCACGCCGTAGCCGCCGTAGCCGCCGCAGTTCCAGAGGTAGTGCATCTTCTGGGCCTGCACCTTGCCGCTCCGGTCGACGCCCGTGACGAGGGTCGCCGTCAGCCCCTGCCTCACGACCGTCGCGAAGAACTCCTCGTGCCGGTCGACCATGAGCCGGACCCAGCGGCCGCGGCAGCGCATGGCGAGCGCGACGGCGATCGGCTCGAGGTTGATTCCCGCCTTCCCGCCGAAGCCGCCCCCGACGTAGGGCACGTGGACCCTGACGTCGCCGTGGGAAAGGCCGAAGCAGGCCGAGAGGAGGTGGCGCACCGTGAACGGGCTCTGCGCCGAGGTGTGGACCTCGACCTTCCCCGCGAGGTCGACGCGCGCGACGGAGACGTGCGGCTCCATCGGGACGTGCTGGACCTGCGGGACGCGGAAGACGTTCTCGAAGACGCGCCACGCGCCGCCCAGCGCCTTTGCGTAGTCGCCCTTCCGGATCTTCAGGTGGTTGCAGACGTTCGTCCCCGCCTTCGGCTGGATCCACGGGACGACCTCGTAGCTCCCGAGGTCGGGGTGGACGAGCGGCGCCCCCGGGGCGAACCCCTCCTCCACGTCGAAGATCGGCGGGAGCGGCTCGTAGTCGACCGCGACGACGGCGGCCGCCTCGGCGGCCGCCTCGGGCGTCTCGGCGGCGACGGCGGCCACGGGGTCGCCGACGAAGCGGACGCGGTCGGTCGCGAAGACCGTCTGGTCCTTCAGGTAGATGCCGGTGTGGAGCGGGAAGTCGCGGCCGGAGACGACCGCGCGGACACCCGGCATCCGCGCCGCCTTCTCCGTCCTCACGTCGAGGACCCGCGCGTGCGGGTGGGGCGAGCGGACGACGGCGACGTGCAGGAGCCGCGGGAACTTCAGGTCGGCGGTGTACTGCGCCGCGCCCGTCACCTTCTCGAGGCCTTCGACGCGGGGGACGTCCGTGCCGACGGAACGGGCGGCGGTCACGCCGTCACCTCCCGCGGGCGCCGCGGCCTTCCCCGCGCCGGCCTCGTCGTCGACGCTGGAAGCGGCCCTCATCTCGGCCGCCGCGGCGTGCACGGCGTCGACGATCTGGCGATAGCCGGTGCAGCGGCAGAGGTTCCCGGCGAGGGCCTTGCGCACGTCGTCCTCGGACGGGTCGGGCTTCTCGCGCAGGAGGGCCGCCGCGCTCACGATCATCCCCGGCGTGCAGAAGCCGCACTGGATGGCCGCGTGGGAGAGGAACGCCTTCTGGAGAGGGTGAAGGACGTCGTCCTTGCCGAGCCCCTCGATCGTCGTCACCGACCGGCCGTCGGCCTCGACGGCGAGGACGAGACAGCTGTTCACGGGGCGCCCGTCCATGAGGACCATGCACGACCCGCACTCCCCCTCGTTGCACCCCTCCTTGGCCCCGGTCAGGTCCAGCCCGTCGCGCAGGAAGCGCAGGAGCGTCGTGCCGACCTCCACGTCGGCCGTCTCGGGAACGCCGTTCACCTCGAGCGAGATCGTCTTCTTCATCGGCGCCCCCTTCAGCCCAGGCCCTCGACGCCGCGGCGGACGAGGACGCCCACCATCTCGCGCCGGTATTCCGCGCTCCCGCGCAGGTCGGTGATCGGACGGCAGGCGACCCTCGCCGCTTCCGACGCCTCGTCCGCGGCGGCCGCCCCCTTCGCTTCGAGCAGCTCTTCCACCGCGCGCAGGCGCAGCGGAGTCGGAGCGACGGCCGCGAGCGCCACGCGCCAGCGCGCCGGGAGAGTGCCGTTCGACTTTCCTACCAGGACGCCGACGGTCGCCAGGTCCATGCCGTTCCGCCTCGAAAGCCGAAGGTACGAGCCCCGGAAGCCGGCGGAGGCACCTGGAAGGACGATCTCCGTCACCAGGTCCCCCGGGCTGAGCGCGGCGAGGCCGGGCCCGAGGAAGAACTCGCGGATGGGAATCGAGCGGCGTCCGGCGGAGGAGGCGACCTTCACCTCCGCGTCGAGGGCCAGGAGCGCGACCGCCGTGTCGGCCGCGGGAGAGGCGTTGCAGAGGTTTCCGGCGAGAGTCGCCCGCTGGCGCAGCGGCCACGCGCCCACCGTCTTCGCACACTCGGCCAGGAGCGGAAAGCGGTCGAGGACGTCCGGGTGGACCTCGATGTCGGCGAGCGGCACCGCGGCCCCGATCGAGAGGCCCCCGTCCGCAGTTTTGCGGATCTCGTGAAGGCCAGGGATTCGCTTCAGGTCGACGAGGCGTTCCGGAGCCTTCCGGCCCGCCCTCATCTGGGGGAGGAGATCGGTCCCGCCCAGGAGCCACGCGGTCCCCGGCGTGGCTTTCAGCGCGATGGCCTCGTCGACGGTCGTGGGGGCGAGGTAGTCGAGATCTGTGGACATCAGGCGATCCCTCCCGCGAGAGCGAAACCCGGTCGGGTCCCGGCTCCCGCTGCGTGATCGACGGCGTTCGAAAGAGAAACGGGTCTCAAAGCGCTCCGTCCGGAGCGGCGCCCAGCGGGCATGACCTTGGCATCCTAGTCTTCGACGCGCCGCGAGGGAAACGTCGGAATGCGCCGAGGAATCGGCACGAATTCGCCTCGACGGAACTACAATGGACGGTTCCCCGAAGGGGTCAGGTCTTGATTTTCCAATATAGCCGGACGGCGGGCCGGCTCCGAGGAGGACGCTCCATGGAGCGACGGATCATCGACGTCGACGAGCGGCTCCCGCTCCTTCAAACGCTCCCTCTTTCCCTCCAGCACCTCTTCGCGATGTTCGGGGCGACGGTCCTCGTCCCCTTCCTCTTCAAGGTGAGCCCCGCGACGTCGCTCCTGATGAACGGCATCGGGACGCTCGTCTACCTCGCGGTCTGCCGCGGGAAGGTCCCGGCCTACCTCGGGTCGAGCTTCGCGTTCCTCTCGCCGGTCTTCGCCGTCCTGGCGCACCCGGAGCTGGGGGGCTATGCCGCCGCCCAGGGGGGCTTCATCGCATTCGGCGTCTTCTTCATCCTGGTCTCGCAGGTGGTCCGGGTCGCGGGAACCCGCTGGCTCGACGTCGTCTTCCCGCCCGCCGCCATGGGGGCGATCGTCGCCGTCATCGGCCTCGAGCTCGCCCCCGTGGCCACGAGCATGGCCGGTCTCACCGGCGAGGGTGCGACCCAGCCCGGCCGCGGAACCGTCGTCGCGGTGGCGATGGTGACGCTCGGCGTCACCATCCTCGGGTCGGTCCTTTTCCGGGGCTTTCTCGGGGTCATCCCCGTCCTCGTCGGAGTCGTCGTCGGCTACGGAGCCGCGCTCGTCGCCGGAATCGTCGACCTCTCGGCCGTCGCAGGCGCACCCTGGCTCGAGATGCCCCACGTCTACGCGCCGACGTTCTCGCCGCAGGCGATCTTGATGATTCTCCCCGCAGGTCTCGTCGTCCTCGCCGAGCACATAGGCCACCTCGTCGTCACGGGGAACGTCGTCGGACGCGACTTCGTGAAGGACCCCGGCCTCCACCGCTCCCTCCTCGGCGACGGCCTCTCGAACGTCCTCTCCGGATTCGCCGGCGCCACGCCGAACACGACGTACGGCGAGAACATCGGCGTCATGGCCATCACGCGCGTCTTCAGCGTGTGGGTCATCGGCGGCGCCGCGGTCCTGGCGATCGTCATCTCCTTCGTCGGCAAGCTCGCGGCCGCGATCCGGAGCATTCCGACGCCCGTCATGGGCGGCGTCTGCATCCTCCTCTTCGGCGTCATCGCCGCCGCGGGTATCAGGATGCTCGTCGAGAAGAAGGTCGACTACACCCGGCCCCGCAACCTCGTCCTCACCTCCGTCGTCCTCGTCAGCGGCGCGAGCGGCGCCGCCGTGAAGCTCGGTGCCGTCGAGCTGAAGGGAATGGCCCTGGGCACCTTCGTCGCCGTCGCCCTCAGCCTCCTCTTTGCGCTCTTCGACCGGCTGGGGTGGACGAACGAGGGCGGCCCGGCGCGCTCCGGGATCGCCGACTGACGCTCCGGCGACCCGCGTCGATCAGGCCGCGGCGGCGCCCGGCGCCCGGACGGTCCGCGAGTCGGGCAGCGTCAGCGTGAGGGCGACGGCGAGGAGAGGCAGCGCCGAGACGACGAAGAGCGGGCCCGCGACCCCCCAGCGATCCGCGACGAGACCGAGGAGCGGAGCCGCGAGACCGCCCGCGGTGACCGCGAGGCCGACCGTCACGCCCGAGGCCGTCCCGACGTGGTTCGGCAGGTACTCCTGCCCCATCACGACGAGGACGCTGAAGGGGAGGTAGAGAGCGAGAGAGAGCGGGACGAGGAGCGCCGTGGCGACGCGCGGGTCGCGCGCGGAGGCGAGGGCGTAGAGGAGAGGCGCCAGGGCGGTCATCGAGACGAGGATGACGACTCGCCTGCCGAAGCGGTCGGCGAGCCGGCCGCCGGCGAGCGTCCCGACGACGCCCGTGCCGAGGAGGATCGAGAGCGCCGTCGCCCCTTCCGCCTTCGTCCGTCCGAGGACTCCCGCGAAGAAGAGCGGCAGGAACGACGAGAGCCCGGTGTAGACGACCGACCGGCTCATGACGACGACGGCGAGGCGACCGAACGGTCCCCACCGGTCCGCATCGGGCGGCGGCGGCCGTCCCGTGCCCGTGAGCCCGGAGCGCCGCCAGCCGGCCCAGCTGGGTCGAGAGGAACGCGGCGACGAGGAGGATCGGGAGGAGCGGCGCGAGCGTCGCCCTCAGGCCGAGCGCGAGGACGAGCGGCGTGATGACGAGAGGCCCGGTCGCCATGCCGAGATTTCCGCCCGTCGAAAAGAAGCTCATCCCCGTCGCGCGCTTCTCGCCCGAGGCGAACGCCGCAGCCCGGGCCCCCTCCGGGTGGAAGGCCGCGACGCCGAGACCGTGGAAGGCGACGCGCCCGTGGGTAGGTCGGCGCGACGCCCCCGCCCATCCGCGTCCCCGGGACGAGCCAGGGGGACGGCCGGCGATCGGCGAAGTAGCCGAAAACCGGCTGGACGATCGAGGACGCGACCGTCGCGGCGAGGACGAGCCCGCCCGCGGCGGCATAGCTGAGGCCCCGCTCGGCGATGAAGAACGGGAGGAGGGCGGGGATCATCCCCTGCGCGAGATCGGTCGTGAGGTGCCCGAGGAGGAGGGTGCCGAGGAGCCGGAGATTCACCACGGCGTTCTGCGCGCCCGCCCGCGGAATGTCAACGAGAATCGGGGTCAGGTCTTGATTTTATATTATAGGTGGGCGACGAGGCGGCCCACGAGCAGTCCGACCCAGTTCCCGATGGCGTAGCCCCAGACGCCGACGAGGATCCCCGGGAGAACGAGCCCGTCCCACCCCTTCGCGACGGCCATCCCGGCCGCCGTCGTCGGCCCGCCGAGCGTCGCGTTCGAGGCGAGGACGGCCTCCTCGATCGTGAAACGGAAGAGCCTCGCCGCACCGAGTGTCACGACGACGTTGACGGCGGCGATGATCCCCGTGAAGAGGAAGAGGATCGGTCCCCTCTGGAGGAGTGCGGCCGCGCTCGCCGGGACGCCGACGACGACGAAGAAGAGGTACATCACGAGCGTGCCGAGCTCGTGCGCACCGCGGATCGCCGCGAGCCGTGCCGGGAATACCGTCGCGAGGCCCGCCATCACGAGCGGCAGGACGAGGTACTTCTGGCCGAGCGTCTGCCTGACGAGCTCGGGGGCGCCGGGAATCGCCCTCACCGCGTCGGCGATCGCCACCGAGACCGCGACCGCCCCGAGCGCCATGGCGAGCGCCGTCGCGAGGTCGGCGAGGGAGATCTCCTTCGGCTTCCAGAACGTGGCCGCGCGCGTCCCCTTCCCGGAGCCCGCAGCCGTACCGGACTCGTCCGCCCCCGCGCCCATCGCGTCGACCGCGTCCTCGAAGGGATGGGCGAAGAGCTTCCTCACGAGGGCGAGCCCCGGGAGGGCGACGAGGAGAGCGAAGGCGAGCGCCATCGTCACGTTGTCGGCGACGAGGAGACCTCCCACGAGCTCCTTCGGGGGCGACAGCGCGGCCGAGAGCGCGACGAGGTTGACCGTGCCGCCAATGTACGTCCCCGTCATGAGCGCCGCGGCGGCAGCGACGTCCGGGATGCCGTTTCCGACGACGAGGACGGCGAGGACGGTGCCGAGGCAGGTCCCCAGAGCGCTGAGGTTGAAGATCCAGAACATGCGACCCGATTCGCGCCAGATGCGGCGCAGGTCGGCGTCGAAGAGGAGGAGGGCGATCGCGAGCGGGACGAGGTGGCTCCAGACCGCGTCCCAGACCGGCGACTCGGGTGGGACGATACGGAGGTTCACCCCGAGCATTCCCCAGAAGAGGGCGAGGAGGACCCCGGTGACGGCGGCCGCCCAGCGGTAGCGCTGCTCGAGCCAGATGGCGACGGCCGCGCCGACGGCGAGGAAGGCCCAGAGGCCGAACGTGTCGGTCGGAGCGAGCAGGGTCGACATTTCCGCGGACGATGCCACGGCGGGCCGTCAGTCGCCCGCGCGCCGCGCCAGGAGGACGAGCGTGAAGTCGTCCTCGAACCCGGTCGACCCGGTGAACTCGCGCGCCAGCCTCACGATCTCGTCGGCGACCGCGGCCGCGCCGCGCGACGAGCCTTCGCGCACGATGGCGCGAATTCTCCCGGCCCCGAGCTCCTCGCCGTCGGGCCGGCGGGCCTCGCTGACGCCGTCCGTGAGGAGCACGAGGGTCTGCCCCGGCTCCAGCGTCGCCTCCCGCGCGACATAGGAGGCCTTCTCGAAGACGCCCAGGACCGGGCCTCCCTCGCTCAGCTCCTCCTCGCTGACGTCTGCCCCGACGAGAAGCGGAGGTACGTGACCGCAGTTGACGTACGTCAGCCGCCCGGTCGCCGGCTCGAGCTCGGCGAGGAAGCAGGTCACGAAGCCGTGCGGCCGGCAGTCGTCGCGCAGGAGCCGGTTCAGCCGGGCGGCAATCTGGGCGAGAGCGGCCCCCGACGCCACGTGAGCCCTCAGCAGGGCCCGGAACGTCGCCATGATGAGCGCCGCCGGCACGCCCTTGCCTGCGACGTCGGCGACGACCACCCCGAGCCTGCCTCCCGGGAGGCGGAAGAAGTCGTAGTAGTCGCCCGCCAGCTCCCAGCTCGGGATGTAGATGGCCGCGACGTCGTAGCCCTCGACCGAGGGCGGCCCCTGGGGGAGGAGCCGCGACTGCACCTGGTGGGCGACGCGGAGCTGCGCCTCGAGCTCCTGCTTCTCGAGGAGGCTCCTGTGGAGCATCGCCTTGTCCACGGCGACGGCCGCGGCCTCTGCGAAGAACCGGAGGGCGTCGAGGTGGTCGTCGCCGAACGCGCCGCAGCGGTCGCTCTCGAGGTTCAGGGCGCCGATCGTCCTCTCCCCGATCGTGATCGGCACCGCGATCTCGGAAAGCGTCGACTCGCGGCCAACGACGTACCGGGGGTCGAGCCGCACGTCGGGAGCCACGACGCTCTCCCCGGTCCGGATCACGTGCCCGGTTATGCCTGCCCCGTGGGAGAGCATCGGGTCGGTCTCAGGCGGCCTCTCCTCGAAGCCGCGCCGTGCGACGCCCGCGATCAGCTCTCTCCGGCGGTGGCCCGCGAAGACGTCCTCGTTCAGGACGAAGATCCCCGCCGCGTCGTACCCGACGATGGGACGCACCGCGTCGAGGAGGCGGTCGAGCGTCTCGCCGAGGTCGAGCGTGCCGCGGACCTTCCGCGAGAGGTCAAGGAGGAGCTGGACCTTCGTCTCTGCCGACAGGCCCCCCGGGTGCGCGGAATGGTCAGGCTGCCGTTCGTCTCCGCTCATCGACATCTCCGGAAGGGACGATTCGATCGTACCAGCCCGCCGCTGCAGCCAACGGCGCGAAGGAGGTCCCAGGACACGCGTGTCGCTGGCCTCCATCCCTACAATCTGCGGGTGATCCGATTTCGGACCCGCGCTGCCAGAATGGGCTGCGGCGTAACGCTCTTCGCCTCCGTCGCTCTTCCCGCCGTCATGCTGACCTCGCTCGTCCGCTCGATGATCTTCCCCGCCTCGCAGGCGCCGTTCCCCGAGCCGGGCCCGGGCGAGGGGTGGACCGTCGTTCGCTACGAGACCGCAGACGGCGTCCGCCTCGCGGGCGCGAGCTTCCCGCCGCTCGTGCCCGACCGCCCCGTCGTCCTCTACTTTCACGGGAACGCCGAGGCGGCGGCGCAGAACCTGTCGCTCGCCGGATCGCTCCACGCGCGCGGCCTCGGCGTCTTCCTCGCCGAGTACCGCGGGTACGGCGGGCTCGCCGGCTCGCCGAGCGAGCAGGGCCTCTACGCCGACGGCGAGGCGGCCCTCGCCGAGCTCGGACGGCTCGGCGTCCCACCGTCGCGCGTCGTCCTCGCCGGGCGCTCGCTCGGGTCGGGTGTCGCCGTGGAGCTCGCGACGCGCCACCGCGTCGCCGCGGTCGTCCTGGTCTCGGCCTACACGTCGATCGTCGACGTGGGACGCACCGTCGCAGGCGCGCTGGCACCGCTCGTCATCCGGGACCGCTTCGACTCGCTCTCGAAGGTCGGGCGCGTCGCCTCGCCCGTCGCCCTTCTCCACGGGACCCGGGACGACGTCGTCTCCGTGGAGATGGGGCGGCGCCTCGCCGCCGCGCGACCGGGCTCCCGCTGGGTCGAGGTGCCCGAGGCGACGCACAACGACTTCCCGGGCCTCGCGGATCTCCTCCACCGCGAGATCGAGGGCCTCCTCCCCGCTGCGCCCGGTGCGGCGCAGCGGTAACGCGCTCGCCGCGCGCTACGATTCGCGCCGATGGGCACGATCTCGCCGCCTCCCGGACAGCTGCGCTCCACCGTACCCACGTCCTCGGCTCCGGCGCCTGCCGGCCGGTCCCCCTGGACGCTCGCCCTCTTCGCGCTCGGGGCCATCGCGGCCGTCCTCTACTTCCGCCGGCCCAGCTACCTTCCCGACCTCGCCCTCACATCGGCCACCGCAGGCGGGACCGCGTCCGATTCCTCCGCCTCACCCATCCACTGCACCGGGGCCAGCGGCTGTCTCGTCGTCTACGTCGCGCCGTGGTGCGGCCCCTGCCGCTCGTCGCTGCCCGGGGACGTCGCACTCGCCGACCACATTCGCACCAAGGGCTACGAGACCGTCTTCGTCGTCGGGATGGACGAAACCGGAGCCTGTCTCGACATGACGAAGTCGATCGGCCGCCCCACGCGCCTCGACGTCCACGGGACGTGGGCCAAAGCGGCCGGCGTCCGCGGAGTCCCGCACTTTCTCGTCACGACGCCCACCGGGAAGATCAGGAAACGCCAGGCAGGGGCGTACATGGCCCCGCCCGAACAGGTCGCGGAGCTCCTCGGGATCTCCTGAATCCGGCCGCCATAGTAGAAAATCAAGACCTGACCCCTAATTCACCTTAATTGACGGGGTCGTCGTCGTCGGGGGCGAGGGTCGGATCGGCGGCGAGGCGGGGTCGGTCGGGAGCGGGCGTGAGGGCGGTGTCGACCGTTTCGTCGAGGACCCAGCGCTCGTAGAGGGTTTCGGGCAGCTCGCGCAGGAACTGGCTCGGTTCGGTGACGACGACGACGCCGTAGCGGTCGTAGGCCGAGAGCGGGTGGACGAGCAACAGCTCGTCCTTTGCACGGGTGACGGCGACGTAGAAGAGCCGACGCTCTTCCTCGAGCCCCTCGGGCGTGCGCGCGGCGCGCAGGTTCGGGAAGCGGTCTTCCTGCAGGCCGAGGACGAAGACGGCCTTCCACTCGAGGCCCTTGGCCTGGTGGACGGAGGAGAGGACGAGCCGCTCGTCGTCCTCCTCTCCCGCCACCTGGTCCTCGCCGACCGGGTCGCCGAAGAGAGTCACCTCCTCGAGGAAGTGGCCGCAGTCGTCGTAGGCGAGGGCGAACTGCGCGAGGGCCTCGAGGTCGTCGAGGCGCGCGGAGTGGTTCGGGAACTTCCCCTTCGCCACGTCGCCGTAGCCGCCGTCGTCGACGACGTAGCGGATCGCCTCGGCCGGGGAGGAGAAGTACGACGGCTTCTTCAGGGTCTTCATCGTCTCGCGGAAGCGCAGCAGGCCCGCCCGCGCGCCGGCCGGCGCCTTTCCCAGCTCGAGGGCGAGGAACGCGGCGAGCGGCTCCGGCGACTCGGAGACGGCCTCCCAGAGGACCGCCGCCGTCCGCTCCCCCACCTTCGGCAGGAGCTTCAGCGCTCGCTTGAACGACATCTCGTCCTTCGGGTTCACGAGGAGCCGCAGATGGGCGAGGACGTCCTTGACGTGCGCCTGCTCGAAGAAGCGCAGGCCCGAGCGGACCTCGTATGGGATGCCGCGGCGGGTCAGCTCGATCTGCAGCTCCAGCGCCTGGAAGTGGGCGCGGTAGAGGACGCCGATCTCGGAGAGCGGCGTCCCCTCGTCGCGCAGCTCGAGCACCCGCTGCGCGACGAACTCGGCCTGTTGCGCCAGATCCCGCGCCCCGACGACAGCCACGGGGACACCGGACTCCCGCGTCGCCACCAGCGTCTTCTCGTAGCGGCGGGAGTTGTTTGCGATGGAGGCGTCGGCGAGCTTCAGGATCTCGGGCGTCGAGCGGTAGTTCGTCTCGAGCCGGTAGACCGTGGCGCCCGGGTAGCGGTCGGGGAAGCCGAGGAGCGCCTCGGCGTCGGCGCCGCGAAACGAGTAGATCGACTGCGCGTCGTCGCCGACGACCATGACGTTCCGCTGCTCCGAGTCCTTCGCGAGGAGGTCGACGATCTCGGACTGGAGGTGGTTCACGTCCTGGAACTCGTCGACGAGGACGGTGCGGAACCTCAGTGCGAGAGCCTTCCTCACCTCGGGGTGCGTCTCGAGGAGGCGCTTCCAGTTCAGGAGGAGGTCGTCGTAGTCCATTGCGTTCGCCAGGACCTTCCGCTCGAGGTAGCGGCGGATCACCGCCCTCACGGCCTCGAGCTGTGAGAGGAGGTGGGGGTAGTCGCGCCCGACGATGGTGTCGACCTTCTGGCCCGTGTTCGCCGCGAAGGAGACGATCGCGCGAAGGAGGTCCCCCTTGGGGAAGCGCCGCTCGGTGATCGGTATCCCGAGGTCGGACGTGGCCGACTCGAGGAGGTCCTTGCTGTCCTCGGCGTCGAGGATCGAGAAGTTCGGCCGATAGCCGAGGAGCTCGGCGTGGGGCCTGAGGAGCCGTGCCCCGACCGAGTGGAACGTGCCGGCCGTCATCCGCGCGAGGTCGGCGCCGAGGAGGCCCTCGACCCGCCGGGTCATCTCCTTCGCCGCCCGGTTCGTGAACGTGAGGAGGAGGAGCGCCTCGGGGGCGATGCCGTCCTCGACGAGGCGGGAGACGCGGTAGACGAGGGTCCGGGTCTTTCCGGAGCCGGCGCCCGCCACGACGACGGTCGGGCCGTCCGGGGCGAAGACGACGGCCTGCTGCTCGGCGTTCAGCTCCCGGTAGTAGTCGATCCGGTAGCTCTTCGCGGGCGCAGGCCTGCGGAGGACGTAGCGTTTCGGGGCGGGAGGCGGACCCGGGGTCGGCATCGGCCCGGAGTATCTCGCGACCAGGGAGCCGCCTCCGGACGTTTCTGGTAGCGTTGACGCATGAGCAAGCCGATTCCCGAGGGCCTCTGGGAGCTCCTTCCCCTCCTCTTCCGGCCCCACCCGTGGCACGGCATCTCGGTCGGCGACGAGGCTCCCGACAAGGTGACCGCCTTCATCGAGATCGTGCCGACGGACCCCGTGAAGTACGAGCTCGACAAGACCACCGGGTACCTGAAGATCGACCGCCCCCAGAAGTTCTCGAACGTCTACCCCTCGCTCTACGGCTTCATCCCGCAGACGTACTGCGGGGAGGAGAACGCCGCGTTCTGCGCCCAGAAGACGAAGCGCGAGGGAATCGTCGGCGACGGCGACCCGCTCGACGTCTGCGTCCTTTCCGAGAAGGACATCTCCCACGGCGACGTCCTGATGGACGTGATCCCGATCGGCGGCCTCCGGATGCTCGACAACAACGAGGCCGACGACAAGATCGTCGCCGTCCTCGAGGGCGACGCCGTCTTCGGCCAGCTGCGCGAGATCTACCAGCTTCCCCCGGCGCTCGTCGACCGGCTCAAGCACTACTTCCTCACCTACAAGCAGGCGCCCGACTCGCTGCAGCCGCACCGGGTGGAGATCACCCACGTCTACGGGCGCGAGGAGGCCCACGAGGTGATCCGCCGGAGCCGCGCCGACTACGACAAGAGGTTCGGAAAGCTCCGCGAGCTCCTGACCGCAGCCCTACGGGCCTGACGGGTCGGGCTCTGGACCCCGCGATGGAGACGGACGCCTTCGCGCCCCTGCAGGAGCTTCTCGCCGGGCGGTACCGGATCGACCGGGAGCTCGGGCGGGGCGGGTTCGCGACGGTCTACCAGATATGGAACCCGCGCCTGGAGCGGGCCGAGGCGCTCAAGGTCCTCGCGCCGGGGCACCAGGCCGACGAGGACTTTTCCCGGCGCTTCACGCAGGAGGTCCGTCTCGCGGCGGCTCTCGAGCACCCCTCGATCGTCAAGGTCTACGACTTCGGGGAGACCCGCGGGATCTACTGGTACTCGATGCAGCTCGTCGAGGGGCGGACCCTCTCGGGAGAGGTCCGGGAGCGAGGTCCCCTTCGCGAGAGAGAGACGGCGCGCATCGCGATTCCCCTCCTCGAGGCGCTCGAGTACAGCCACGGCCGCGGGATCGTCCACCGCGACATCAAACCCGAGAACGTCATCCTCGACCGCGACGGCCGGCCCTTCCTGATGGACTTCGGGATCGCGAAGTCTTCCGGCTCGCTCGTCAAGACGCAGACCGGTTTCCTCCTCGGGACGCCGGCCTACGTCGCTCCGGAGCAGGCCCAGGGAAAGAAGCTCGACGGGCGAGCGGACCTCTACGCCCTCGGCGTGACGCTCTACAAGACCGTGTCGGGAGCCTATCCGTTCGAAGCGGAGGATCCGCTCCAGGCGGTGATCCTGAGGCTGACGCAGCCACCCCGACCGCTCGGTGAAGCCCGTCCCGGGGTCGACCCCGGTTTCGCCGGGATCGTCATGCGCGCGCTCGAGCGCGAGCCGGACCGGCGCTTCCCTTCCGCCCGTTCCATGCGGGACGCGATGGACGCCTATCTCGCGGGTCGCCCGGCGGAGACCGCGGCGACCCGGGTTCTGGGTTTCGGGGAGGTCCAGGACGGCGCGGCGCCGGCGCCGCCTCCCATGTCGCCCGATCCGACCGTCCTCGGGCCCGTAACGCCTCAGGTTCCCGCTCACGCGGACACGCAGGCGCCGCGCGTCGTCGCGACCTCCGTCCTGAGCGCGCCGTCGCGCCGTTCGTACGTCGTCCCCATGGCGGCGGTGTTCGTCATCCTCCTTTTCGCGGTGGCCGGAACGGGGCTCGTCGTTCTCCGGACCGGCGGGAAGCCCGCGGAGAAGCCGTCCGCACCCCGGCCGACGGCTCTCCCGACCCACGCGCAGCCGGAGGCGGCGCCGACCGCCCTCCCGCCGTCGCCGACCCTGGTGACGACCCCGGCGACGCCTCCGGAATCCGCTCCGGCGGCCGTCCCCGAGCCGACGGCAGCGACGCTCCGCGTCCTGCGTCCCACGCGCCCTCCCGATCCGGCCCCTCCTCCGGTGCGCAGGGCGGTCACGCTTCCCGAGCGCCTGACGCCCGATCCGCCGTTCGCCGGCGCGACTCCCGGCGGCTGCTCCGGCGCCGCGGTGACCGTCGGCTTCGCCATCGACCCGGACGGCAACGTCGTCGCCCCGCGCCTGTTCCCGTCGGATGCCCCCCCCGAATGCGGCCGGTTCGTGATGGAGGCCCTGCCCCGCTGGAAATGGCGGCCCGCGGTCGACGCCGCCGGCGCACCGGCCCTGTCCGCGCGCCTCATGGTCTACGTCCAGCTCCCCTGACCGGCTCCCGGTATCATTCGCCCCGAATACACCGAAGGGGGACAACATGCTGAACCGTGCCCGGGCCCTTGCCCTCGTCGTCGCCTCTGTCGCTTTCGCCTCCGCGTGCGGCCCGAAAGTCGACCTGAAGATGGCCGTCGAAGTCGTCTCCGACCCGGGAGAGGCGACGGTGACGTTCAAGGGGAAGGACGTCGGATCGACCCCGGCCGCCGTCCAGGTCACGACGTTCGACGAGCTGATGTCGATCGCGGCGCGCCGCGACGGGGCGCCCGTCTCCGAGAAGCGCGTCCGGATCATCGCCCCCGACAAGGCCCAGCTCGTCTTCCGCTTCGGCACCGACGCCTCGGCCGTCGCCAAGAAGCTCGGGCTGGCGCAGGTCCTCGTCTTCGACTACTCGGAGAAGGTCTCCTTCGACAGCGGCCGCAGCGAGCTGAAGCCCGACGGCCTGCCGGTCCTGAACAAGCAGGCCGACATCCTGAAGGCCTACTTCCCCAACGTCGACGTCTACGTCTGCGGCCACACGGACTCGACGGGCGGCGACGACCTCAACCTGAAGCTCTCCCTCGATCGCGCCCGTGTCGTCTCCGACTTCCTCGTCGGCCGCGGCGTCCCGAAGGAACGCCTGAAGGTCCAGGGCTTCGGAAAGGAATACCCGAACGACACGAACGACACGCCCGCCGGCCGGGGAAACAACCGGCGGACGGAGCTGATCCTGCCGCAGTAGAGAGCCAGGTCCACTACCTGAAGTAGCCGCTCACGTCGACGATGGCGTGCACCGAGCCGGTGGAGCCGTTCGACACGCCGAGGCTCGGCCCGACCCCGAGCAGGACGAAGGCCCAGTTCGCGCGCGTCTGGCCGGGCCTGAAATGGAGCGTGCCGGTCGGGAGGCAGGGGGCCGTCCGGGGAGAAGAGGGTCAGGGCTCCCGTGGACTCCGCTTCGGTCGCGGTCACGTTGACCGCCACGGCGACGGCGTCCGCCGGGACGCCGCAGGCGCCCGCCAGGACGAACGTCCGCGCCTGTCCGGCGGCGAGAACTGGCCCACCGAGCGGTCCGTCGGCCCATCGCGTGTCGAGGACACGGCAGGGGACGAGCGTGTGGAACGACGTCCCCGGCGGCGCCAGGTAGGTGTACGCGGCGCCGATCGTCCCCGAAGCCCCGCCGGGGTTCGTGACCGTGACGTCGACTGCGCCGGGCGCTCGGGGAGGTGCGACCGCGACGAGGCTCCCCGCCGAGCCGACGGTCACCGACGAGGCCGCCACTCCGCCAAACGAGACGGCCGGCGGCGTGGAGGTCGAGAAGTTGGCACCGAGGATCGTGACCGCGGTCCCTCCTGCGGACGGGCCGTCTGCCGGAGAGACGCCCGAGACGATCGGCCGGACGAAGGCGAGATCCACGGCGGCCTTCACGTCGAGGCTCCCCCAGCCGAAGACGTTGTTCGGCCGCACGCCCGCAACGGAACCGCACGCCGACGAGCTGACGGCGACTGCCGAGTCGGCCAGGATCCTCTCGGTCTGTGCGACCTGGCCCACGAGGGCGGGCTGGGCGGACCAGATGAGCGCGACGGCGCCGGCGACGTGCGGCGAGGCCATCGAGGTTCCCGAGAGCGATCCATAACCTCCGCCGGGAACGCTCGAACGGGTGCTCGTTCCGGGTGCCGCGATGTCCGGCTTCGTCCGTCCGCTCCCGTCGAGCGTCACCGGGCCCCGGCTGCTGAAGGAGGCGATCGACGTCGTGCCCGTCACCAGCGCCCCGACGACCCAGCTCTCGGCGTAGATCGCCGGAGGGTCGGCGACGGTGGAGCAGGCGGATCCCGAGTTCCCCGCCGAGACCGACGTAAAGATCCCGGCCGCGCGCTGCGCCGCGACGGCGAGCCTCAGGGTATCGGCGGCACACCCTTCGTAGGACGGACAGGCCCACGAGTTGTTCGTCACGTGCGGGGCCTTAGCAGGGTCGCCCTGCGCCGGAGTCCCCCCGACCGGGTACGGCGCGAGGAAGAACTCGAGGCACTCGAGGTAGGTCGAGGGCGTCCCGTTTCCGCCGTCCATGTTGCGGCAGCCGATCCAACGCGATCCCGGCGCCATCCCGATCTGGTTGGCTCCGCCGAGGCCGGCCACCGTGCCGAGAGTGTGGGTTCCGTGCACGTCGTCGTCGCAGGGAGCGACGGCGTTCGCGCCGCACGGCCCGGTCGAGGAGTGGATGGAGTCGTGCCAGTTGTAATCGTGGCTGGCCGTTACGCCGTTCCATCCCCGGTACGCCGCCTGCAGCGCCGGGTGGGTCCACGAGATTCCCGTGTCCTGCCCGCCGACGACGATCCCGACGCCGGTGTGTCCGGCGGCCCAGACCTCCGGCGCGCGGGTCTGAGCGATTCCCGGCTCGACGGCGGCCACGGAATCGCCGCGGGATGTCCCGGGACCGGGTTTCGGCAGGTCGACCGCGACCCGGGCGTCTCCTTCGACCCGCCCCACGTCGGCGCGGGAGGCCAGCTCGAGGACGACCTTGCGGCCCACGGTCATCGCCACGGCGTTTGCGGCAAAGAAGGAGCGGTGGGGAACCCCGAGCTGGCGAAGGCGCTCGAGAAGAGAGGCTTGCGACTCGCGGGCCGTCCGGCGAAGCGCCTCGGTGACGAACCGCCCCTTCTCCCCCTTCGACGCGAGCGCGGCCGCGCCGGAAAGATCGGCCTGCGTCGAGAGCAGGACCAGGATTGGCGCCTCGCCCGCCCGCTCGGTGGCCGCCAGGACCCACGGCGAGATCTTCGCGGCCTCGGCCGCCGACGGAACGCCGGGCTCCGGATCTGCCGACGCCGCTGAGACAGCGAGGACGAGCGCCAACGAAGTGAGGGCCCTCCCGAGTCCCGCCCGGCAAGAGCCGGAGCCCGGCCGTCTCGCCACGTCCCGAGTCAGCCCCGGCTTTTCGAATCGGCTCGTCATCGATCCCCCCGTCCTCTTCCTGGCGCACGCCCAGGCCCAGGGAGGATTCTCTCCCGGCAGGCACCGGTCCGGATGGCTTGCCGGCGCGGGCCGAGGGCAAGATCCGGTTCCTCGGCGCCTCTACCGGGGGAGAGATCGCGCGCAGGTGCATCGCGCCCAGGTGCATCGCGTCCGGCGACTTCGACGTTCTCCAGCTGGACTACAGCCTGACGAACCGGGGTGACGAGGGCGTCGTCCGGCTCTGTGGAGAACGGGGCATCGGCGTTCTCGTCCGGGGCGGCCTGGCCTATGGCCGGCTCACGACGCGGGTCCTTCCCCACCTCGAGAGCCTGAACGAGCCAGAAAGGTCACTGACGAAAGCCCTGCTCGATCTGGTCGGTGGCGACGGCCGGAAACTGACGGCGCTGGCGTTGCAATTCCTGTATCGGAACCCCCACGTTACGTCCGTCCTCGCGGGAACGAGGCGCACCGAGCACGTGAAGGCCAACCTCGACCTCGTGGACCTGGACCTCGGCCCCGGCACGCTGGAGGAGGCCATCAGGATCACCGCCCCGCCTGCGACCGTCGTGTAGCGGCCCTGCCCGCCTCGGCGGTGCCCCGTCGCCTCAGGGCACGTGCCCGGCGTACTCGGCGACGACCATCTGGGCGACTCCGTTCAGCGCCTCGTCGAGCGTCTTCCCCGTCGCCTCCTCGTACTCCTCTCCCCGCTTGGCCTCGGCACGCCAGGTGAGGCCCCAGCGGACGGTCCAGCCGTCGCTCTCGAGATCGCTGACCTTCTTCAGCCAGTCCCGCCCCTGCGAGACGCGCAGGGCGGTGAGCGCCTGGAAGACCGCCTTCAGGAGCTCCAGGTCGTCTCCCTTCGGGTCGACCCCGTCGGGAATGGGGACCTCGAGGATCCGTCTCGGCTGCATCGCTGCCTCCTCTCCGTCAGAGCCCGTACCGGGCCACGATCTCGGCCTTCGTCTTCCCGAGGATGTCGTGCTTCTTCCCGACCTTCACGAACGCGTCGAGAGCGCGCTCGAGGTGCTCGCGCGTGTGGGCCGCCGAGAGCTGCGTCCGGATGCGCGCCTGCCCCTTCGCCACGACCGGGAAGAAGAAGCCGACCACGTAGACCCCCTCGGCGAAGAGATCCCGGGCCACGTCCTGCGCGAGCCTGGCGTCGTAGAGCATCACCGGGACGATCGGGCTCGCGCCGGCCTTGATGTCGAAGCCGGCCTCGGTCAGGCCCTTCCGCCAGAAGAGCGTGTTCTCCTCGAGATGGTCCCGCCGTTCGGTGGTCTCCGAGACGAGGTCGAGGACCTCGAGCGTTCCCGAGACGATGACCGAGGCGAGCGTGTTCGAGAAGAGGTACGGCCGCGCCCGCTGGCGGCACATGTCGACGAGCTCCTTGCGCCCGCTGACGCAACCCCCGGAGGCGCCGCCGAGCGCCTTGCCGAACGTCGTGGTGACGAGGTCGACGCGACCGTGGACGCCGCAGTGCTCGGGCGTCCCTCGACCGGTCCTCCCGATGAACCCCGTGGCGTGCGAGTCATCGACGAAGGTGAGCGCGCCGTACTTCCCGGCGAGGGCGACGATCTCGTCGAGCTTCGCCAGGTCGCCGTCCATCGAGAAGACGCCGTCGGTGATGACGACCCGGAACCGCTTGTCGGCGTGCTCGACGAGCTTCTCCTCGAGGTGCCCCATGTCCGAGTGCTTGTAGGTGTCGGTCATCGCCTTGCAGAGCCGCATCCCGTCGACGATCGACGCGTGGACGAGGCGGTCGGCGATGAGGACGTCCTTCTCGCCGAAGAGCGCCTCGAAGACGCCGGCATTCGCGTCGAGGCAGGAAGAGAAGAGGATCGTCTCCTCGGTCCCGAGGAACTCCGAGAGCCGGCGCTCGAGCGTCCGGTGGATGTCCTGCGTGCCGCAGATGAAGCGGACCGAGGACATCCCGTAGCCCCGTTTCTCGAGGCCCGCGTGCGCGGCCGCGACGACGCGGGGGTGCGAGGAGAGTCCGAGGTAGTTGTTCGCGCAGAGGTTGAGGACCCTCTTCGGCGCGGCCCCGACGGGGAACTCGACCTCGATCTCGGCCCCCTGGGGGTCGTGGATGAAGCGTTCGTCCTTGTAGAGACCGGCCGCGCGGATCGCCTCGAGCTCGGAGCCGTAAACGTCGCGGAAGGAGGCGACGGCAGGAATGACGGCCGCGTCCACGGTCAGGCCTTCACTGCCGACAGGCGCTCGACGAGGGCGGCGATGGAGTCGACCGTGTCGAACGCCTCCGGGGTGGCGTCTGCGTCGGGGATCTTCAGGTCGCACTTGCGCTCGAGGAAGCGCTTGAGCGAGACCATCGAGAACGAGTCGACGATGCCGCCCGAAATGAGACGGGTGGAAGCCGTCAGGGTCCGGTCGTCGTCCTCCTCGAGGTACTCGCGGCGGACGTATTCCAGGATGGCGATCCGAAGGTCGTCCATGGTCAGTCCTCCATCAAAGTCGAGACGTCGCCGAGCGGCTCGCCGAACTCCTGTGCGCGCAGGACCCGCCGGACGATCTTTCCGCTCCGCGTCCTCGGGAGCGAGGGGACGAAGGCGATCTCCTGCGGCATGGCGATCGGGGAGAGGCGCTTGCGGACGAAGTTCATGATCTCGAGCTCGAGATCGGGAGAGGCCGTAAAGCCCGGCTTGAGCGTGACGAAGGCCTTGACGACCTCCATGTTCACCGGGTCGGGCTTCGCCACGGCGGCCGACTCGGCGACGGCGGCGTGCTCGAGGAGGGCCGACTCGATCTCGAAAGGCCCCACGAGGTGCCCGCCGGTGTTGATGACGTCGTCGTCGCGCCCGACGAACCAGAAGTAGCCGTCGGCGTCGACGGTCCCGCGGTCGCCCGTGAGGTACCAGCCGTTCGCGAACTTCTTCGCGTAGCCCGCGGGGTTGCCCCTGTACTCGCGGATCATCGAGGGCCAGCCCGGGAGGAGGCCGATCA
The DNA here is from genome assembly GCA_016719485.1 of Holophagales bacterium. Lineage (NCBI taxonomy): Bacteria > Pseudomonadati > Acidobacteriota > Holophagae > Holophagales > Holophagales bacterium. The sequence continues at coordinate 240,680 of JADJZB010000020.1, read as the reverse complement.
TCCCGACGCGTCCCGGCTCTGAGAGCGGCTCGTACGTCTTCAGGTCGAGGATCGCCGCGGTGATACCGGGGAACGGCTTCCCCATCGAGCCCGCCTTGATCGGCATGCCGGGATAGTTCGAGACGACGATGCAGCCCGTCTCCGTCTGCCAGAACGTGTCGTGGAACGGGAGGCCGAACGCCTCGCGCGACCAGTGGACGGCCTCGGGGTTCAGGGGCTCGCCGACGCTCGCGAGGTGCCGGAGCGCCGAGAGGTCGTGCCGTTTCACGACCTCGAGCCCCTCCTTCATCAGCAGGCGGATCGCGGTCGGCGCCGAGTACCAGACGGTGACCCGCCGCTTCTCGAGGAACGCGTACCAGCGCTCGGCGCCGAACCCGGCGTCGAGGACGACCTGGGTGACGCCGCAGGCCCAGGGACCGATGATCCCGTACGAGGTCCCCGTCACCCAGCCCGGGTCGGCGTTGCACCAGTAGACGTCGTCCTCCTTCAGGTCGAGGACCCACTTCGTCGTCAGGTACTGGGCGATGAGCGAGCGATGGACGTGCTGCGCGCCTTTCGGCTGTCCCGTCGTCCCCGAGGTGTAGTGGAGAACCGACGGCGTCTCGGGCTTCGCAGGGAAGACCTCGTAGCTCTCGACGCGAGGCTCTGCGTCGAGGTCGAGCGCGACCTCCCCCTCCCCGAGCGGTGCCGCCCCGGCGTCGACGACGACGACGAGGCGCAGGTCCGGCAGCAGAGCGCGGGCGCGCCGGACCTTCGGGAGGTGCTTCCTCTGCGTCAGGACGCAGCACGTCCCGGCGTCGACGAGGCGCGTCGCGAGCGACTCCTCGCCGAAGGCCGAGAAGAGCGGCTGGACGACCGCCCCGAGCTTCAGGATTCCGACGAAGGCGAGGTAGAGCTCTGGGACGCGGTCCATGAAGAGGCAGACCCGCTCGCCGGGCGCGATTCCCCTTCCGGCCAGCCACGCGGCGATCGTGTTCGAGAGGACGCGAAGGTCGTCGAAGGTGTAGCGGCGCTCGCCCCCGTCGGCCGCTTCCCAGAGGAGCGCCGGCTTGGCCGCCAGCCCGCGCCGGCAGATCCGGTCCGCGAGGTTCCAGCCGATGTTGACCGGGCCTTCCCGCTCCCAGCCGAGCTCGCGTTCGGCGAGTGGCCAGTCGAAGCCCTCCCGCGCCGCCTCCCACGAGCCGATGTTCGGGGGACGGGTCCCGGTTCGAGGGAGCTCGAGGAGCGCCGGGCCGACCGTTTCTCCGTTCCTCATCCGGGTCTCCTTTCGGGCATCGTTCAGTCTTCGAGCAGCACGGTCGCCTGGGCGAGCGTGGACGTGTGCGTCAGGGAGACGAGGGCGCGCTTCACCCCGAGCCGCTCGGCCTCATCCCTCGCCCGGCCCGCCATGACGAGGCGCGGAGGGCCGGCCTCTGGCTTCACCACCTCGACGTCCCTCAGGGAAACGCTCTTCTCCGGGGCTCCGAGCGCCTTCCAGCACGCTTCTTTCGCCGCGAAGCGGACGGCGAAGTGCTGGGCGGGGTGGGCGTGGGCCTCGCAGTAGGCAACCTCGGCAGGAGTGAAGACGTCGTCGCGAAATCCCGCACCTTCGCGGGCCAGCTCGCGCGCCATACGACCGACGTCGAGGAGATCGGTACCGATCCCGACGATCATTTCCGCCTCCCGAGGAGACAGCATCTCCGTACCGGGTACGGAGACGCACCACACACCCTCCGATACTTCAGAAGGTGGTGCTGCGCTGCGGAAGAGTCAAGGGACCGCGCCTTCCGCCGGACGGCGGTCAGCGTTCCCGGCGGAAGGCCTCCAGCACAGCCGGCCAGGCGGCGGAGCCCGGCGTGACGAGCTCGAAGTGCCCGGCCGAGGGAATCTCCACGAGCTCGGCCGCGTCACCGGCCGCGCGGGCCTTCTCCGCGTAGGCCTTCGCCAGGGCGACGGGGGCGATCCGGTCGCGGGCTCCCGCGACGAGGACCTGCGGCACCCCGAGGGGGAGGCGCGCCGCCGGAGAAGCCGAGCGGAGGCGGAGATCGCGCAGCGAGGGAGGACCGAGAAGGCCGTCCAGCGCCCCGCCGCACGGCGTACCCGGGACGTCGGCGAGGTCCGCGAGCGGGCCGAGGGCGACGACGCGGGACGGACGGATGCGGACCGGCGTCCGGAGAGGGTCGTCGAACGGGAGGCCCGGCCTCGCGGCGAGCCAGAGAGCGAGGTGAGCCCCCGCCGAGTGCCCCGCGACGATCACGCGCTGCCGGGAGACAGGAGCCCTCGTCGCGAGCTCGTCGACGAAGTCGAGGGCCGCAGCCGCGTCGAGGAACGTTCCCGGCCAGCCTCCGCCCTCCTCCCCGACCCTGCGGTATTCGACGCTCAGGACGGCGAGGCCCGTCTCGTCCGCGAGTGCCCGGCAGAAGCCGCCAACCGGCTCGAGGCCGTACTGCGCCATCCAGCAGCCGCCGTGAAAGAAGACGACCAGCCTGTACGGACGAGTCCCTTTCGGAAGATAAAGGTCGGCGAAACGGGAGGGCCCGGCGCCGTAAGCAAAGCGCTCGTCGGCGGGGACCGCCGCGCGGGCGACGTAGTCCTTCGTCCCGATCAGCGGCGCCTCGGCTTCGGGGGGAGCGGCACCTCCGAGGGTCGTCGTGCCGGCGATCCCGAGGACGCCGAGGAGTGTGCGTTTCGTGCGGTTGAGGCGGGTCATGCCGGCGTCCCCCGTCGAGCAGAGCTTCGCACGGAGAACGCCGGCAGGGCGAACGCTACTTCTTCGCGTCGCTCTTCTTCTCCTGGATGACCATCACCTTCACCCTCTCTCCGTCACCGTCTCCGCCCTCCTTCGCGTGCCACGACATCTCCATCGCTCCTGGCGCGAAGACGGAACCCGTGTCGAGCATCTCCTGGAGGACCCTCTCCACGGCGTCGCGGGTGGGGCGGTCGAGGCTCTCGAGACTCTTCGGCGCCGCCTTCTTCAGGACGTCTCCCGCGGTGGCCTTCGGCGCGTCGTCTCCGATCCTGTACGCGTAGGCGTGCTTCTTCACGACGACCTTCTTCCCGTCGTCGCCGGTAAAGACCATGTTCACGTTCTCGTCGCCGTCGCCGCAGTGATGCCCCTTCACGACGTGGACTTCCTTCCCTCCCGGGAGGAGGACATGCGGTCCTTCCCCGTCGCCCATCGTCTTCACCTTGATCTCGCGCTCGCCGGTCTTGATCGTGTAGCCCTCCTCGGTCCGGGTCACGGTGACCGGCTTGCCCGACTCGGACGTCACCGTCTTCGTCTCGCCCGCCTTCATCGGCTCGAGCTTGAGAACGGTCGCCTCCTTGTCCTTCGAGGTGGAGATCGTGACCGTCGTCTCCTCCTTCTCCTCGCCCGCCTGGGCGGTCTGGGAGAAAGGAAGGAGGGGCGCGGCGAGGGTGAAGGCGGCGCCGAGCGTGAGGGCGCCGAAGGCGGCGCGGGGAACAATGCGTGAGAGCGACATCGTGGACCTCCGATTGCTGTTTGTCGGCGTCAGCCGTTTTCGTTTCCCTCTTCGCAAGGGACAGGCCAGCTGGCGTGCGCCGCGAGGCCGGCCCGGATCTCCCCATATCGGGAACCCGCTCCCGAAAACGGGGTGCCTCGCGCCCTACTCCTCCGCTGGCGCGAGACCGAACTTCTCGAGCCTGTAGAGGAATGCCTTGTAGGGAAGGTCGAGAAGGCGCGCGGCGCGCGCTCGATTGCCGCCGGAGAGCTCGAGCGCCTGGCGGAGGGCGTCCTTCTCGTGCTCCTCCCAGGAGACCCCCCCGGGAGGAAGCTTCCACCCGGCGTCTGCCGGGGCTTTGCCGCCGAGCGGCAGAGGGAGGTCGCCTTCCGAGACCCGCCCCCCTTCGGAGAGGAGGACGAGCCTCTCGACGACGTTCGACAGCTCGCGGACGTTCCCGGGCCAGGCGTGGTCGACGAGCCGGGAGAGGAGCGCCGGCGGAAATGGCTCGACGCGGATGCCGTAGCGCCGCTCGGTCCGCGCGACGAAGTGCCGGACGAGGAGCGGGATGTCCTCGCGCCGCTCGCGCAGCGGCGGCAGCGTGACCGAGACGACGTTGAGGCGGTAGTAGAGGTCCTCGCGGAACCGCCCCGCGGCCACCTCCTGCGCGAGGTCGCGGTTCGTGGCGGCGAGGATCCGCGCGTCGGTCGCGATCTCCGCCGCGCCGCCGATCCGCGTGACGACACCTTCCTGCAGCGCGCGCAGGAGCTTCGGCTGCATCGACAGCGGCAGCTCGCCCAGCTCGTCGAGGAAGAGCGTCCCGCCCTGCGCCTGCTCGAGCTTCCCTTTCCGCAGCCGGTCGGCGCCGGTGTACGACCCCTTCTCGGCCCCGAAGAACTCGGACTCGACGAGCGTCTCGGGGATCGCCGCGGCGTTCACGGCCACGAAGGGCCCCGTGCGCCGGCGGGACAGTGCGTGAAGCGCCCGCGCGGCGAGCTCCTTGCCCGTCCCGCTCTCACCCGCGAGGAGGACCGTCGCGTCGGTCCCGGCGAGCTTCTCCACCTGCCGGTAGAGCCGCTCCATCGAGGGGCTCTTGCCGACGAGGTCGACGAGCCGGTCCCGGTCGCGCACCTCTTCGGAAAGGCGCCGGTTCTCGTCGACGAGGCGTCGCGAACGAAGGGTCCTCTCGACGGCGAGAAGGAGCGCGGCCCGCTCGAACGGCTTCGTCAGGTAGTCGTCGGCCCCTGCCCTCACAGCCGCAACGGCGTGGGCGATCGTCCCGTAGGCCGTCGCCATCAGGAACGCGGTCTCGGGAAAGCGCGCCTTCACCTCGGTCAGGAGCTCCATGCCGTCGCGGCCCGGGAGCTTCCAGTCGGACATGACGAGGTCGACGGGGGCCGCCGCGAGATCCGCGAGCGCGGCGTCGACGGAGCCCGTCTCGGCCACGGCGTACCCCTCGCCCCGCAGGATCCCGGCCACCAGCCTGCGCTGGTCGATCTCGTCTTCCACGAGAAGAATCCGGGCTTCAGCCAGGGCGCCCTCCCGTCCGCGGCCCGAGATCGAGGACGGCCCGCGTCCCGCGCGGGAGGCGGTCCTCGAGCGCGAGGCCGCCGCCGTAGCGCGTGGTCGCAATCCGGTGGGCGAGGAAGAGGCCCATTCCCGAGCCGCTCGGCTTCGTCGTCACGTGCGGGGTGAAGAGGCGCGAGCGAACCTCGCCCGGCAGGCCTGGCCCCTCGTCGTCGACCGTCACCCGTGCGCCGCCCCCGTCCCTCGCCTCGACCCGGACGGCGATCCGGGCACCCTCGGGGCTCGCCTCGACGGCGTTCACGACGAGCGCGTGGAGCGCGGCGCGCAGCTCGGGCACCACCGCGCTGAACCGTGGCCGGGCCTCTCCCGCTTCGACGGCCACGCGGACCCTGCCGCGCGCGCCCTGGAGTACGGAGAGGGCGACTTCCTCGGCGAGCTCCCGCACGTCGACGTTCTCCACCGTTCCGCCCTCTGCCGCCAGCGCGAGAAAGGACCGGATCGTCCCGTCGACTCCCGCGATCTGGCGGCGGGCGGCGGCCGCCATCTCGGCCGCTCCGGGGTCGTCCGGGAGGCGGGCCGCGAGCTCGTCCACCGAGAGGCCGACGGCGTGGAGCGGGTTGCGCAGGGCGTGCGCCATGCCGCGAGCGACCTCGCCCATCTCTCCGAGGTGCTCGCGCTCCTTCAGGGCGAGCGCCTCGCGCTCGAGGGCCTCGAGCCGGGAGGACATCTGGTTGAAGGCGGCGATCGCCTCGCCCACCTCTCCCCCCTCGCGCGTGGACACGTGCGCGCCGAAGCCCCCCTCCCCGAGAGTTCGCGCTGCGCGGGACAGCTCGACGAGCGGACGCGCCACCCGGTGCGCGACGAACGCAGCCGCCAGGAGGCCGACGGCGACGATTCCCAGCGAACCGAGGACGAGGCGGGTCCGGAAGCGGGTGACGGCGTCCTTCACGCCGGTTTCCGGAATTCGGACGCGGGCCCGGGCGTCAGGTCCCTCGATGAAGAGGAAACCCGTCCCTCCAGCCGTCGTCCAGCTCTTCGTCGACGAGATCGCCCCGTCCCCGGTCGTCTGAACCGTCGTGACGACGATTCGCTTCGCCGGTTCGTCCTCGTTCGCAGGGGCGTGGGGAGCCGGTAATCCCGGGCCCTTCTCGTGGGCTGGATGGAGAATCCGCACGATGTCTTTCCCCACCGAAGTGGCGACCGCTGTCACCTCGACGCGGAGGTCCTTCGTGAGGGTCTCGATGAGGAGCCACTCGGCCCCCACCATCAGGGCGAGGAGACCGCCGATCAGGACGAAGAGCTTCAGGCGGAGCGTCACGGAGACCCGACCATACAAGGTTCGTGCCGGGCCCGGCAGACCCGCCGCGCTTGCGGCATCGGGCTAAGATCCCGGCAAGGGACGCTGATGAAGAATCGTGCCGCCGCCCCGGGCGGGAAGGGGTCTTGCCTCGCGGCTTTCGCCGTCGCCGTCGTCGCCGCGGCGGCCGGGTGCGGCGCCCGCCCGACCCAGCCCGTCCCTCCGCCCTCCGGCACGCCGAAGCCCCTCGGCAGCGCGAGCGCCCTCGAGCTCTTCCCGGCGCTCTCCCCGCTCGGCAACGAGCTGGCCACGGCGGTCATGTCGGGCGGGAAGCTGGAGATCCTCGTGCGACCCCTCCAGGGCGGTCCCGGTCGCCCCCTGACACGGGACGGAAGGAACAACGTTCAGCCGGCCTGGTCCCCCGACGGCAGCCTCATCGCGTTCCACTCCAAGGACCGGGGCGGCCTCTGGGTCGTCCCGGCCGCCGGCGGAACGCCGCGTCTTCTCGCGGCGTTCGGGTCGCGGCCTTCCTTCTCGCCCGACGGAAAGCGGGTCGCCTTCCAGTCGACACCCCTGACCGACGTCGCCGCCACCGCGGCGCCGGGGCTGGCTCCATCGACGATCTGGATCGTCGGCGCCAACGGCGGATCGGCCCTCAGCGTGACGACCGCAGGCAACCCGAGGGGCGGGCACGGCGCGCCCACCTGGTCACCCGACGGCGGCCGCCTCTACTTCGTCACCTCCGAGCCGCGCCTCTCGCAGGCGGAGATCTGGTCGGTCCAGCCCGACGGGGCCGACCTCGTGAGGCTCCACGCCGGGACGCGGCTCTACGAGCCGCGCGTCTCTCCTGACGGGAAGGTGCTCTGGTTCGGCGCGCAGAACGAGCAGGGAAGCTACGCCCTCTACCGCCTGCCGCTCGGCGACGGCGGGCGGACCGTGACGGGCCCCGCCGAAGCGGCCACGGCAGTCCGCGCCGAGGTTCCCCGGAGCCCGAGCTTCTCGGCCGACGGACGAAAGGTCGCGTGGAGCGAGCTGACGACGACCGCGGCGATCTGGAGCCTGCCCATCCACGCGGCCACCGGCCTCGCGTCCGGCGAACCGACGCCGCTCACGGCGGGTGACGGGCGCGCGACGTGGCCGGTCTTCTCGCCGGACGGCAGCACCATCGCGTTCGGCTGGATTCCCCCCGGCGGGTCGAACGACGTCTGGCTCATGGACCCCGACGGCGGGCGCCAGCGGCCCGTGATAGAGGGACCAGCCGTCGAGTACGGCAACGACTTCTACCCCGACGGCAAGCGGATTCTCACCTTCTCCGATCGGGACGGCGGAAAGTTCAACGCCTACGAGTTCGAGATCGCCACCCGGACGTTCCGGAAGCTCCCGGTCGACCTCTCCGACGCGATCTCGATCCGCCTCTCCCCCGACGGGAAGCGCATCGCCTACCACAGCAAGCGGGACAGCATCACGATCAACACCTGGATGGCCGACCTGACGACGCGGACCCAGCACAAGCTGACCTTCGACCGGGAGTTCGTCGGCTACCCGTGCTGGTCTCCGGACGGCAGGGAGCTCGCCCTCGAGGTCCGCCGGGGGGACGACATCTTCATCGGCGTCATGCCTTCGGCGGGAGGTACCCCGGAGCTCCTGACCGAGAAACGCGGCCTCTCCTGGGCCTTCAGCTATTCCCCTGACGGCCGCAGGATCGCCTTCGCCGGCTACCGCGACGACACGTGGAACCTCTGGTGGATCGACAGGGGGACGCGCGAGGAGAAGCGGCTGACCGGCAACACGCGGCTCGACGTCTACATCCGGTATCCCTCCTGGTCTCCGAAGGGTGACCGGATCGTCTACGAGCAGGCCGAGACGCGCGGGCAGGTCTTTCTCCTCGATGGCGGCCGGCCGACCCCTTCGTCGCCCTGACCCCGGCCAGAGGACCGTGTGAAGCTCGAGTCGTTCCGAAGGCGCTTCTTCGAGCTTCTCCCGCGCTACGACTGGACCGGGACGCTCGGCCACGGCGGGATCGGCGTCGTCTTCAAGGCGTTCGACCGGGAGCTCGAGGAAACCGTGGCCATCAAGGTCCTTTCCCCGAACCTCGGACGGGACGAGAACGCGCTCCTGGCGCGCTTCAAGCGCGAGGTCGCCCTCAACCGGAAGATCAAGCACCCGAACGTCGCCCGGATGTACGACTACGGCATCGCGGGCGACTACCCGTACATCACGATGGAGCTGGTCGACGGGGTGGACCTCTGGACGATGATCGGACAGCGCCAGCGATTCCTGGCGGCCGAAGCCGTTCCGATCGTGCGGCAGATCGCACGCGGCACAGCGGCGATCCACCGGCTCAAGATCCTCCACCGGGACCTCAAGTCCCAGAACGTCATCATCGACCGGCAGGGCGCGGCGGTCATCCTCGACTTCGGCCTGGCGCGCGGGTCGTGGGAGCCGGGACTGACGCTGGCCTCGGTCCTCCTCGGAACGCCCCAGTACATGTCCCCCGAGCAGGCGCTCGGGGAGGAGCTCGACGAAAGGGCCGACCTCTACTCCATCGGAATCATCGCCTGGGAAATGCTCGCTGGCCGGACCCCCTTCCAGGGTGAGTCCCCCGTCGCGACGGCGATGAAGCACGTTCACGATCCCTTCCCCGACATCCGGGAGCTGGTTCCGGACCTTCCAGCCGACCTCTACGCGGTCCTGTCGCGCGTCCTCGCGAGAAGGCGCGAGGACCGTTTCGCCTCGGCGCTCGAGCTCGACGACGCGCTCGCCCTCTGCGGCACGGGCCCGGCCGCTCCGTTGTCGGAGGGGCGCCTTCTCCCGGAGACCGAGGCGTTCCTGCACGAGGTGGAGGTCGCCATCGACTCCATCATCCTGCCGCGCGACTCCCGCGCGACGCAGAGGACCGAGGCGCCACGCACGATCGTGGCCCCGCGGCCGCGCCGCAGGCCGCCCGTCGTACTCGTCGTCGACGAGGAGGTCCGCGACCTCCTCAAGCTCGCCACGGCCCTCTGCATGACCGGCTGCCGGACGCTGGAGGCGACGAGCGCCGAGGAGGCCCTGGAGACGGCCCTCTCGCGGCAGGTGGATCTCGTCCTGATGGATTCCCGCCTCTCCAAGCTGGACGGCTTCGACGTGGCGAGGATCCTGAAGTCGAGCCCGCGCACGGCGCTCCTCCCGGTCCTCCTTCTCGCGTCCCGTCCCGACCGGGCACTGCTCGCCTTCGCCCTCCAGTCGGGCGCCGCCGACCTCCTCCCGAAGCCGGTACCGCAGGCGCTCCTCGAGGAGCGGATCTGGGAGCTCCTTCGTCTGCGGGGCTTCACGCGCCCGGCCGAGGGCGGTGGGCCCAACAAGGAGAAGACGCCGCCACCGCGTTCCGCGACGCGGCAGCGGGAGCGGTCGAAGAGCCGTCACTGAGAAACCCGCCGATATCATCCGCTTCGTCCGGAGGGCCCATGAGCGACGTCCCCCGCATCCTCGCCTTCGCCGGAAGCCTCAGGTCCGGCTCCTACAACGGGAAGATCCTGGCGATCGCGGCCGATGGCGCACGTGCCGCCGGCGCGGACGTCACGCGTATCGACCTGCGCGACTTCCCCGTCCCGCCCTACGACGGCGATCTCGAAACGGCCGGGGGCATTCCCGCCAGCGCCCTGAAGCTGAAAGAGCTCTTCAAGGCGGCCGACGGCCTCCTCGTCGCGAGCCCCGAGTACAACTCGGCCATCAGCGGGACGCTGAAGAACGTCCTCGACTGGGTCTCGCGCCCCGCACCGGGAGAGAAGCCCCTGGAATGCTTCAAGGGCAAGGTCGCCGCCCTCTGCTCCGCCTCGACGGGGGCCCTCGGCGGGATCCGGGGGCTGGCGTCCGTCCGCATGATCCTCGGGAACATCGGCGTCGTCGTACTCCCGGACCAGGTCTCCCTCCCAAAGGCGGCGGACGCATTCGACTCCGACGGCAACGTCGTCGACCCGGGGCGGCGCAAGGCCCTCATGGAGCTGGGCGGTGCCCTCGCCCACGCCACTCGCGCCCTCATGCCGGGGAGAGCGTGATGGAGAGGCCCGCCTTCCAGGACCTCTACCCCGATCACTGGGCCCACTGTTACGGCTGCGGACGGCTCAACGAGCACGGCCTGCACATCCGGAGCTTCTGGGACGGCGACGAGACCGTCGCGACGCTCGTCCCCCGGCCGCACCACACGGCGATCCCGGGCTTCGTCTACGGCGGATACATCGCTTCGGTCATCGACTGCCACTCCACGGGAAGCGCCGCGGCAGCGGCCCACCGGGCCGTGGGCGGAGACCCCGCCGTGGGCCCGTACCCGCGCTTCCTGACCGGGACGCTCAAGGTCGAGTACCTCAAGCCGACCCCGATCGACTCTCCCGTCGAGCTCCGTTCGACGATCGTCGAGGTGAAGGGCCGGAAGGTGACCATCGCAACGCTTCTCTCCTCCCGCGGCGCCGTCTGCGCCCGCGGCGAAGCCGTCCTCGTCCAGGTCCCCGACACCTGGGAGCCGAAGGCGTGAGGGCGTTCCCGTCTGAGCACGCGGGAGCAATCCCGCGAGAAACACGAAAAACGGAACTGACCCCTGGCGTTACGCATTTCTTGGAGGATTGATGGTGAAGCGCTCCTCGACCGCCCTTGCTCTCGTGGTCCTTCTCGCCGGTCCGGCCGCTGCCCAGCAGACGGTCTATCAGGGGCACGGCGCCGACAGCGTCCCGCCGGAGGTGATCGCGAAATTCGTCGCGCCCCCGCTTCCGTCGGAGCTGTCGAGGAAGATCCAGAACCTGATGGACGTCCGCTCGCCCAGCGGCGGCCAGCTCTCGCCCGACGGAAAGCGGCTCTTCTTCGGGTGGGCCGTCACCGGCACGGCGCAGGTCTGGCGCCTCGACGGCCCGAATACCTTTCCGATCCAGATGACGGGAGGCGAGGACCGCACCTCGCTCGCCGACATCACTCCCGACGGGAAAACGCTCGTCCTCTCCCGCGACCGCAAGGGTGAGGAGAACCCCGGCCTCTACCTGATGCCGGCCGACGGCGGCCCGATGAAGGTCGTCCAGCACCTGCCGAAGATCCAGACGGCGTTCGCGTTCGTCAGCGACGACGGGAAGTGGCTCTACTTCCGCGCCAACGACGTCAAGCCGAACTCGTACGCGATCTACCGCTACGAGCTGGCGACCGGGAAGAAGGAAACGGTTTTCGACGAGCCGGGCCTCTGGTTCGTCGCCGACAAGAGGCCCGACGGACGCATCCTCCTCGCGAAGGCGACCGGCTCCCAGGCGATCGAGTACTGGGAGTGGGATCCGGCGAAGAAGGCGAAGACCCCGCTCCTCGGCACCGACAAGCCCGCCGACTACCGCGCCCAGTACGGACCGAAGGAGGGGCAGCTCGTCGTCGTGACCCCCGAGCTCGGAGAGTTCCGGCGCGGCTACCTCTACGAAGGGGGCAAGTGGACCCCGATCACCCCCGAGCTGAAGTGGGACGTCTCCCGCGCGAGCCTCGACGAGAGGAAGGAGAAGGCCCTCTACATGGTCAACGAGGGGGGCTACTCGAAGGTCTTCGGCCTCGACGCGAGGAGCTGGAAGCCCCTCGAGATGCCGAAGCTCCCCGCCGCGGACCAGACCACCTACGGATCCACCACGCCGGACGGCCGCTACACGGCCTTCGCCGTCGGCACCCCGACCGCGCCGCCGCAGAGCTGGGTCTACGACTGGACGACGAAGAAGCTGACCCAGTGGGTCGTCCCGAGCGCCCCCGAGGTCGACACGAAGTCGTTCGCCGTCGCGACGCTCGAGCACTACCCGGCGCGTGACGGGACGAAGATCCCGGCGTTCGTCCGCCGCCCGAAGAGCTGCGACCCGGCCCCGTGCCCCGTCGTCGTGATCTTCCACGGCGGCCCCGAGGGGCAGGCGACCCCCGGCTTCTCCCCCAGCGCGCAGCTCTGGCTCGACGAGGGCTACGTCCTCGTCGAGCCGAACGTCCGCGGCAGCGACGGCTACGGCAAGACCTGGCTCGACGCCGACAACGGCCCGAAGCGGCTCGACGTCCTGACCGACATCGAGGACGCGGCGAAGTGGGCGCGCACCGCCTTCGCCACCGGCGGCAAGGCCCCGAAGGTGGGCGTCATGGGCGGCAGCTACGGCGGCTACGCGACGCTCATCGCGATGACGAAGTACGCAGGGGCCTACGACGCCGGCGTCTCGAACGTCGGCATCTCGAGCCTCGTCTCGTTCCTGCAGAACACGGCGCCCTACCGCCGCATCCTCCGGGCGTCGGAGTACGGCGACCTCGAGAAGGACAAGGACGCCCTCGTCAAGCTCTCTGCCACGACGTACATCGACAACCTCAAGGGCCCTCTCCTTCTCATCCAGGGCGCTTCCGACCCGCGGGTCCCCGTGGGCGAGGCGATCCAGATGTACGAGGCGACGACGAAGAAGGGCGTCCCGACGGGTCTCATCATCTTCCCCGACGAGGGCCACGGCGCGCAGAAGCGCGAGAACCGCGTCCTGCAGACGGGGCACACGATCCTCTGGTTCGACAAGCACCTCAAGGGCAGGAGCGACGCCGCACCGGCCGTCAAGTGACCCGATAGGCCCACCGATCCGACCAGCACAGCGGCCCCCGGTCGACACGCCGACCGGGGGCCTTTCGATGGACTGGAGCTCGTGAAGAAGGCGAATCCTCCGCCTTCCAGGGGCACTGCGTGAAGGCTCTCTCCGACCGCCGCGTCCTCGTCGTCGACGACCTGAGGGCGAACGTCCAGCTCCTGGCGAAGGTGCTGGAGAGCGAGCTCGCCATCGCCCGCAGCATCCAGATGGGAATCCTCCCGCGCGACCTCTCGCCCGTCACCCGCGAGACCGGCCTCGACGTGGCCGCGCGCCTCGAGCCGGCGCGACAGGTCGGCGGCGACCTTTACGTCACCCTCGTCTGCGCGCGGATCGCCCCGGGTCCGGGGTCTGGTCTACGCTCTACACTCTGTGGGGCCGCAGAGTGTAGAGCGTAGACCAGACCCCCATTCAGGCCCACATTGGTTGGCCTCGTTGTCCACCAATTGGAGCTTGAAAGGGCCACCCACGGCCTCATACTCTCCCTTGTACCAGTCCAATCCTAGGATTGGACGTGCTTAGAAGGGGGACGGGGACGTGGACATCCGGATCGATCGCGAAAGCGCCGTCCCCGTCTATCTGCAGATTCGCGGCGGAATCCGCGAACTGATCCTGTCCGGCCGGCTCCCCGACGGCTTCCGCCTGCCTCCCGAACGCCAGCTCGCGACGGCCCTCGGCGTCAACCGCACGACCGTCCTCTCCGCCTATCGCGAGCTGAAGGCCGACGGGCTCCTGGAGGCGCACGTCGGCCGCGGCACGGAGGTCGTCTCGCAGAGGATCGGCAAGAGCGCCGTCGAGCCGGCCGGGCCGCTCCCGTGGCGGCAGCTCGCGCGTGACGGGAGCGTCCGCGAGCCCGACCCGCTCGTCCGCGACGTTCTCGCCCTCACCGAGCGGCACGACGTCATCAGCCTCCAGGCGGGCCTCCCCGCCGCCGAGCTCCTGCCCCTGGAGGACCTCCGCCGCGTGCAGGAAGAGATCCTCGTCCGAAAGGGGCCCGAGGCCCTCCTGCACAGCCCGACGGAGGGTGTCACGGCGTTCCGCGAGGCGCTCTGCCGGCACATGGTTCCGCGCGGTATCCGCTCGAGCCCGGAAGAGGTCCTCGTCACATCCGGTTCGCAGCAGGGGCTGGACCTCGTCGCCCGCACGCTCCTCTCTCCCGGCGACCTCGTGGTCGTCGAGGAGCCGTCCTACTTCGGCGCCCTCGAGGTGTTTCGTTCCGCGCGCGTCCGCCTGCTCGGCGTCCCGACCGACGCGGACGGGATGCGGACCGACGTCCTGGAGGCTCTCCTCGCGCGCCAGCAGCCGCGCCTCATCTACACGCTGCCGACGTTCCAGAATCCCTCCGGCTGCGTCCTCTCCCCGGCGCGCCGGCGGCACCTCCTGGAGCTCGCGTGGCGCCACCAGGTGCCGATCCTCGAGGACGACCCGTACTCGGACCTGCGCTACGAGGGAGAGGCCCTGCCATCGCTCAAGGCGCTCGACCCGCACGGTCACGTCATCCACCTGAGCTCTTTCTCGAAGGTCCTCTTCCCCGGTCTCCGGCTCGGATGGATCGCCGCGCCCCGGCCCCTCGTGAGGCAGCTCGCGCTCGTGAAGCAGACGGTCGACCTCCACTCCGGAACGCTCGGCCAGTGGATCGTCGAGGGGTTCCTCTCGGGGGGACTCTTCGCAAAGCACCTCGGGGCGACCCGCGCGGCCTACCGGCGGCGGCGCGACGTCCTCCTCGCGGCCCTCGAGGAGGAGGCGCCCGCCGGCTTCACCTGGAACAGGCCCGAGGGAGGCTTCTACGTCTGGTGCCGCCTCCCCGACGACGTCCCTCCCTCCCGGCTGCTCGCACAGGCTGCCACCGAGCGGGTCGCGTACCTCCCGGGCGGCGCGTCGTTCGTCGAGGAGCCGCCGGTGAACTCGATCCGCCTCAACTTCACCTTCGCCCCGGAAGAGCAGCTCCGGGAGGGCGTCCGGCGACTCGGCCGGGCCCTCCGTGCCGCGCAGGCGGAGCCGCGCCGCGGAAACCACACGCTGGTGGGAACACCGCCCATCGTCTGACAGACCACGCCGGGGGCCGCGAGGCCGACGGCGACAAGGGGGACCCGATGACGACCCGCTTCGCACGACGGATGGAAGCCCTGAAGGCATCCGAGATCCGCGAGATCCTCAAGGTGACCCAGCGGCCCGAGGTCATCTCCTTCGCCGGGGGGCTTCCCGCGCCCGAGCTCTTCCCCGTGAAGACGCTCGCCGCCGCGACGCAGAAGGTCTTCGAGGAAGACGGGATGCGGGCCCTCCAGTACTCGACGACCGAGGGCCACGCGCCGCTTCGGCGGAAGATCGCCGAGCGGATGCAGGCGACGTGGGACGCCCACGTCACCCCCGACCAGATCCTCGTCACGTCGGGCTCGCAGCAGGGCCTCGACCTCACCGGGAAGCTCCTCCTCGACGAGGGGGACGTCGTCCTCTGCGAGAGCCCGACCTACCTCGGTGCGATCTCCGCCTGGAACGTCGTCCGCCCCCGCTGGGTCGAGGTGTCGACCGACGACGACGGGATGGACCCCGTCGCCCTCGAAGAGACCCTGCGCGCCTACCCGGCCGCGAAGGCCATCTACGTCATCCCGAACTTCCAGAACCCGTCGGGCCGCACCTGGTCGCTCGAGCGCCGCCGCCGGTTCATGGAGATCGTCGAGAAGCACGACGTCTGGGTCGTCGAGGACAACCCCTACGGCGAGCTGCGCCTCGAAGGGACCCCGATCCCGTCCCTCAAGTCCATGGACCGCAGGGGCCGCGTCCTCGCGCTCGGCACGTTCTCGAAGGTCTTCTGCCCCGGGCTGCGCATCGCCTGGATCGCCGCCGAGAACCCGGCCTACGAGAAGCTCGTCATCCTGAAGCAGGGGGCCGACCTGCAGACGTCGACGCTGGGCCAGCTCCAGGTGAACCGCTACCTCGAGGAGAACGACCTCGACGCCGACATCGCCCGGATCCTCCCCGTCTACCGCGAGCGGCGCGACGCGATGCTCGCCGCGCTGGACGTGGAAATGCCCGCCGGAGTCTCCTGGACTCGCCCCGCGGGCGGCCTCTTCCTCTGGATGACGCTTCCCGACAGGCTGAACGCCCGGACGCTCCTCGACGAATGCGTCCGCCAGAACGTCGCCTTCGTCCCCGGCGGCGCCTTCTACCCGAACGGCGGCCACGAGAACACGCTCCGCCTCAACTACTCGAACATGCCGGTCGAGAGGATCCGCGAAGGCGTCCGCCGTCTCGCGAGCGCCGTCGTGAAGGAGATGGAGCGGTCCGAAACCCTCGAGGAAGTCCCGGCGACGCCCTGAGGTCTGGGGTCAGGTCTTGATTTTCTATTCTGCGCCGCCCCGGCCGGGGCGGCGCAGCGCACCTGGGCCCGTGAAGTACGATGCCGCTTCCCGCGCCCCCGGGACGACGAACAGAAGCCCGATGTACCTGCCGACCGCCGCCCTCGCCCTCGCCCTCCTCGGCGGCGCGGCTCCGCTCTCCGCGCAGCCCTCGCTCATCCTCGCCACGACGACGAGCACGCAGGACAGCGGCCTCCTCGACGACCTCCTCCCCCGCTTCGAGGCCGCCACGGGCATCCGGGTCAAGACGATCGCCGTCGGCTCGGGCGAGGCGCTCGCCATGGGCCGTCGCGGCGACGCCGACGTCCTCCTCGTCCACTCGAGGGCGGCCGAGGACGAGTTCATGGCCCAGGGGTTCGGGTCTCTCCGCCTCGACGTCATGTACAACGACTTCGTCCTCGTCGGGCCGCCGGCCGACCCCGCCGGGATCCGGGGCCTCCCGGCCGCGGACGCGCTGAAGCGAGTGGCGGACAAGGGCGCCCTCTTCGTCTCGCGCGACGACCGCTCGGGGACGCACGCGCGCGAGCTCGGCCTCTGGAAGCAGGCCGGGATCGACCCCGCCGGGAAACCCTGGTACGTCGCCACCGGCCAGGGGATGGGCGAGACCGCGCGCGTCGCTTCCGAGAAGAGAGCCTGCACGCTCGCCGACCGCGGCACGTTCCTCGCCCTCAGGAGGAGCCTCGACCTCGCCATCCTCGTGGAAGGCGGGGAGGAGCTCCGGAATTCGTACCGCGTCATCGTCGTGAGCCCCGAGAAGCACCCGAAGGTGCGGGCGAAGGAAGCGCGGCGCTTCGCCGAGTGGCTCGTCACGCCGGAAGCGCAGAAGGCGATCGGCGCCTTCGGCCGTCAGAAGTACGGCCAGCCCCTCTTCGTCCCCGACGCGAAGAAGGAATGACCGGGCTCCTCTCCTCCCTCTCCGCTCTCCTCCCGATGCCCGGGGAGCTCGCGGGCATCCTCCTCCTCTCGCTCTTCGTCTCGGGCGTCGCGATCCTCGTCTCGATGCTCCTCGGCGTCCCGGCGGGGATCTTCCTCGGCCTCCACAGGTTCCCGGGCCGCGGCTTCCTCGTCACGCTCGTCAACACCGGGATGGGGCTCCCCCCCGTCGTCGTCGGCCTCTTCGTCTTCCTGCTCCTCGCCCGCTCGGGGCCGCTCGGGAGCCTCGACCTTCTCTACACGCCCTGGGCGATGGTCCTCGCGCAGGTCGTCATCGCGACGCCCCTCGTCGTCGGCATCACGCTCGCGGCGATCCAGGGTCTCGACGCGCGCCTCCACCTCCAGATCCTCTCGCTCGGAGCCTCGACCGGGCAGCTCTACTGGAAGCTCGTGAAGGAGGCCCGCCTCTCGCTCGTCGCGGCCCTCGCCGCCGGCTTCGGGTCGATCATCTCGGAAGTCGGGGCCGTCATGATGGTCGGCGGGAACATCAAGGGGCAGACGCGCGTCATGACGACGGCGATCGTCCTCCAGACCCGGCAGGGGGAGTTCGCGAACGCGATCGTCCTCGGCGCGATCCTCCTCGCGCTCGCGCTCGGCATCAACTGGCTCTTCACGTGGGTCCAGCAGAGGCAGAAGGCGTGAGCCTCCTCTCTCTCGAGGGCGTCGAGGTCGTTCGCGAGGGAAGGACGATCCTCTCCCTTCCGCGGCTCGAGGTCCGCGAGAAGGAGGTCCTCGCCGTCGTCGGCCCGACCGGCGCCGGCAAGAGCACCCTCCTGCGCGTTCTCCACTTCCTCGACAGGCCCGAAGCCGGCGTCCTCGAATGGCGCGGCGAACGGGTGCCGTGGCCGGCGCCGCTCGCGCTGCGCCGCCGGATCTCCATGACGTTCCAGGACCCGCTCCTCCTGTCCGGGACGACGTACGACAACGTCTTCTACGGCCTCCAGCTGCGCGGCCAGAACGGCCACGACGCGCGGGAGCGGGTGATGGCCGCCCTGCGCCTCCTCCGCGTCGAGCACCTCGCCGACCAGCGCGCGCGGACCCTTTCCGGCGGCGAGGCTCAGCGGACGGCGCTGGCGCGGGCCCTCGTCCTCTCGCCCGAGCTCCTCCTCCTCGACGAGCCGTTCGCCGCGCTCGACGCCCCGATCCGCAAGCACCTCCTCGAGGAGCTGAGGCAGGCCGTCCGCGCGCGCGGGATCAGCTGCGTCTACGTGACGCACGAGCAGTCGGAGGCGTTCTCCATCGCCGACCGGATCGCCGTCCTCCGCCGCGGCAGGCTCCTCCAGGCCGGGACGCCGGAGGAGGTCCTCCTCCGGCCGGCCAGCCGCGCCGTTGCCCGCTTCATGCAGACCGGGAACATCCTTCCCGGCGTCGTCTCGACGCTCGATGACGCGATCTCCGAGGTGAGGGTCGGCCCACGCCTCCTCTTCTCCCGCACCGCCCTCCCCGAGGGAACGCCCGTCGACGCCTGCGTCCGCCGCGAGGAGATCCTCGTCGAGGCCCCGGGCGAGACCTCCCCCGCCCCGGGCCTGAACCGTTTCCGCGGGACCGTCGAGGCCGTCGTCGACCTCGGCTCCACGATGCAGGTGCGCATCGACGCCGGCTTCCCCGGGTATCCGCTCCAGGCCCTCATCACGCGCCGCGTCGCGCACGATCTTTCGCTGAAGCCTGGCGGCGAGGTCCTCGCGACGTTCTCGGCGGCCTCCGTCCACCTCATTCCGCGCGAAGGGACCGAAACCGATGACGACGTGCCGGGAAGCGCTTGACCTGATCCTCGACTCCGTCGCCCCGCTTCCCGCGAGGTCGACGCCCCTCTTCGATGCCCTCGGCCTCGTCACGGCCGACCGCGTCGTCTCGCCGGAGACGGTCCCTCCGTTCACGAACTCCGCGATGGACGGCTACGCGGTCCGCGCCGACGATTGCGCCGCGGCCGGGCCCGGCTCCCCCGTCTCCCTCGACGTCCTCGCCGACCTCCCCGCCGGGAGCGTCGCGACGGAGGCCGTGCGCCCCGGCACCGCGATCCGGATCATGACCGGCGCGCCGCTCCCGGCCGGGGCCGACAGCGTCGTCCCGGTCGAGGCGACGACGTCCGAAGGGAACCGCGTCCGCATCGCCGCGCCCGTGAAGCGCGGCGCGAACGTCCGCCTCGCCGGCGAGGACCTGCGCGAGGGGGAGGAGCTTCTTCCGAAGGGCTTCGCGCTGACTCCCGCCGCCCTCGGCATCCTCGCGTCCGTCGGCCTCGCCGGGATCCCGGTCCACCCGCGCGTCCGCGTGGCGGTCCTGACGACGGGCGACGAGCTCGTCGACGCCGCCACGAAGCCGGGTCCCGGGCAGATCCGCGACTCGAACGTCCAGACGATGTGCGGGCAGGCCGCCGCGTTCGGGGCCGTGCCCGTCCCCATTCCCGCGCGTCCCCGACACGCGCGAGGCGGTGACGGCGGCCCTCGCGAGGGCTCGCGCCGAGGCCGACGTCATCGTCACGAACGGCGGGATCTCCGTCGGCGACTACGACTTCATCAAGGCCGTCCTCGGCGAGCTCGGCGCACGAGAGGTCTTCTGGAAGGTGAAGCAGAAACCCGGCGGCCCGCTCGGCTTCTGGCTCCTCGACGGGATCCCCGTTTTCGGCATCCCGGGGAATACCGTCGCCGCCATGGTCTGCATGGAGGAGTACGTGAGGCCCGCGCTCCGGAAGCTGATGGGACACACCCGGCTCCTCAGGCCCGAGGTGACCGGCACGTTCGAGGGGAGCTTCCGCAAGACCGTCCAGGACGGGAAGGTCCACCTCGTCCGCGTCCGCGCCCGCCGCGAAGACGGCCGGCTCATCGTCGTCCCTTCCGGCCCCCAGGGCTCCGGGATCCTCTCGTCGATGCTCCGCTCGAACGCGCTCGCGCTCGTCCCGGCGGATGCCCTCGCGCTGAAGCCGGGCGACGAGGTCCAGGTCCACCTCGTCGAGGAACCGGAAGACCACTGAGGGCGGTCGGCCCGCGCGCCACGATCCGGAGCCGCTCGCCCGTCGTAAATGAAGATGGGCAGAGAGCCGGGGACGACAGGCTCCCGGCACACCCGACGAAAGACGCCTGCGAGGGAGATCGCCGATGCTGGAACGCCTCCTGGAACCGAAGACGGACGCCGCGTACGTCCTCCTCCGAATCGTCTCGGGACTCCTGTTCGCCTTCCACGGCGTCCAGAAGGTCTTCGGCGTGATGAGCGACTTCCAGCCGCCGATCGGGTCGCAGCTCTGGCTCGGCGGCATCATCGAGCTCGTTGCGGGCCTCGCCATCGCGGCAGGCGCCTTCACGAGCTGGGCCGCCTTCCTCGCGAGCGGGACCATGGCCGTCGCGTACACGCAGTTCCACTGGAAGCTCGCCTTCGGTGCGGAGTTCTTTCCGGCCGTGAACAAGGGGGAGCTGGCGCTCCTCTACTCGGTGCTCTTTCTCTTCGTCGCCTGTCGAGGAGGAGGCCCGCTGAGCTTCGACCGGGGACGCTTCACGAAGTCCTCTGCCTGACGGACGGCCGCGCTCGGCCTTCAGCGACCTCAGGGAGCGAGCAGCACGCGCACCTCGGCCAGGTTCCGCACCGACCGGTCGACGAAGAAGTCGGCCCGCGCATAGGACTCGAGGCGTCCGGACCGGCGGAGGAGCGGCTTGCCCCCCTCGGTGTCGACGAGGAGGACGTTCTCCGGCAGGCGCGAGAGGAGGATCTCGCCGCCGGAGTAGAGCGAGCGGTAGCCGTCGCTCGCCGTGACGACGACGAAGAGGAGGCCGGGGTCGGTCCCGGCCGGCAGCGCCTGCCGCGGAGGAGCGCCGCGAGGCTCGGCCCCGCGAAGGCCCGGTGGCCGTGGAAGCCGCGCCCGAGGCCGATCCCGTCGTCCTCGCCCTCGACGCGGGCGAGGCCCTTCGTCGCCTTCACGTCGAGCGGCGTCGACGTGCCGTCGGGAAGGACGAGCGGCGGCGCCTCGACCCACGGGTCGGCCTGGTCCTTCTTCCGCGGCGGAGCCGGGAAGCCGGCCTGCCGCACCTCGATGGAGACGACGTCCTCGACGAAGCGGCGGCCCGTCGCGTCGCGCGTCGGCACGAGGCAGATGCCGCGGGGGACGTCGATCTTGCCGAGCTTGCCGCTGTCGTGGCAGCCGGCGCAGCCCGTGACGTCGAGCTTCTCGCGCGCTCCTGCTCACCGAGCCAGGAGCCGGGGGCGAAGACGCGCGTCCTCGACCGGCTCGTGGTGGTGCGGCATGAACAGGCGGATCCGGTCGGCGAGGACCGCCGCGCCGGTGTCGCCCGCGAGGAAGAGCTCGCCCCAGGAGAAGAGGGCCTTCTTCCCGTCGCGGCCCGTCACGACGACGGCGAGGTCGAGCGGCCGGTCGAAGTTGTCGTTCGTCGCCTTGGCGACCTCGGCCTTCTCGAGGAGGTCCTTCAGCGCGACCCCTTCGGCCTCGACGGTCGCCCGGTAGGCGCCGCCCGGCCAACTTTCGCCAGCGCGGCTGCCGCGGAAGGGAGGCGAGCGCGCGGCGTCGACGGCCTGCGGCTTCTTCACGGAGCCGGAGAGGGCGATCCCCTTCGGCGGCTCCTTCGCCTCCTGCGGGAGGCGAGCGCGGCGGCGAAACCGGCCAGGGGGCCAGGACGCGGCGGGGAGCAGGTTCCGACGACTCACGGATCTCCTTCGAGGCGGCCCGGCCGACTCCGTGCGAAACGGGAATACGACGGGAGCCTCAGCCCCCGCTGATGAGGTGGACGACCTTGACGTCGGCGCCGGCGGGGACCGGCGCCTCGTCGTACGACCCGCGCGGGATCAGAGTCCCGTTCACCGTGATGATCAGGAGCTTGAAGATGTAGTTCTTCGCCTTCAGGACGTCGCGGACGGTCATCCCCTCGTGCCAGTCGAGCGGGTCGCCGTTCACGACGAGCCGGGTGCCCCGATCGGCCGTGGCCGGCAGCCGGAGCACCCGGGTTCGGATCCACCGCGTCAGCCCCCGTTCTTCTGCACGAGCTCGACGACCTCGGGGAAGGCGATCCCGAGCTTCGTGATCGTCTCCATCGTCGGGACGCCGTCCGTCGTCCAGCCGCGGCGCTTGTAGACCGCGTCGCAGAGCTTGGAGTAGCGGTCCTCGCGGTACTTCCGGGTGATGGCGATCTTCTCCTCGACCGGCTTGCCGGCCGGGTCGACGCCGATCTCCTCGAGCATCTGCTTGTCGTAGCGCTCCGCGCGCGACTCGTACTCCTCGACCGTCACCGGGCCGACGGAGCGGTACGGCGGCCAGTCGTGCTCGCGCCGGCCGTAGCCGCGCCGGAGGTTGAAGACGCGCTGGAAGTTGTAGACCTTCTCCGACTGCTCGATGATCTTCTCCTTCGTGACCTCGAGGCCCGTCACGCCGGAGGCGATCTCGCAGTAGTTGTGGACGTGCTCGGGCACCTTGGCCGGCTCGGCCTGCTCGGCGTTGTTCGCCGGCTCGATGTCGTTCCAGGGGAGCTTGCAGAGGCCGTGCAGGCCGAACCACGTCCGGAAGAGCGGGAAGTAGTGGAGCGCCTCCGCCTTGGCCTCGAAGGTCGGCAGGTGCTTGTTGACCATGTCCATGAAGATGAGCCAGGCCTCGTCGTGCTGGGGGCCCTTGTTCGTCAGGGCGTAGCCCCCCTGCTGCGCGAGCGACTCCTTCGACTGGTACTGCGAGTACTCGAGCCCCTTGACCTCCATGCCGATGTCGGTCATGAGCTGCATGTCGCCCCAGCCGCGCTCGGCGAAGATCTGCTTCATCTTCCTGACGCCCTGCCCGGCGATGAGGCCGAAGCCCTCGCCGCGGGCGATCTGGTGGAGGATCTCCATCTGCGACTCGGCGTTCCCCCAGCTCAGGTCGAGGCCGCCCGTCCGCTCGGCGTTCAGGATGCCGCGCTGCCAGCACTCCATCGCGAAGGCGCAGAGCGTGCCGTACGAGATCGTGTCGACCCCGTAGGTGTCGCAGTAGAAGTTGACCTCGAGGAGCCAGTCGGGGTCGAAGATGCCGCAGTTGGCCGCGAGGCCGGCGGCGTTCTCGTACTCGGGCCCGTCCACCGTGACGATGTCGCCCTTGTAGGGGCCCGTCTTCACGACGTGGCCGTCGGCTCCCTTCGAGCACGACATCGTGCAGCCGTACCAGCAGCCGTCGGGGATCCCCTGCGTGAAGCGAGCGTCCCATACCGGAGAGGCGATGTTCTTCGTGTCGGGGTGGTTGCCGTACTGAAAGTTCTTCACCGGGAGGAGGTCGTAGGCGTCCATGACCTCGACGAGGTGCGCCGTCCCCTGGCGCTTCATGTTGCACTGCTCGGCGTCGAGGTCGTGGATCTCCTTGTTGATGACGCTCCCGACCTTCTGGATCCGCGCCCGGTCCGCCACGTGGTTCAGGTCGGCCTTGATGACCGGGCCGCGGACGACGAGCGCCTTCAGGTTCTTGTCGCGGAAGACGGTCCCGACGCCGCCGCGTCCCGCCTGCTTGAGGCGCGCCGCCTTGCGCTTGGCGTCGTAGAAGGAGAAGTTCAGGCAGCCGATGAGGCTGTGGTCCGAGCCCTTCCCCGCCGAGACGACCGAGACGTTCTTGAGGTCGGTCGGCCCGTCGGCGTACATGTGCGTGAAGATCTCGGAGCAGATGTGGCTGTCGGCCGGCTCGAGCGGGGCCTCCTCGATCCGGATGACGCCGCGCGGCCCGTCGACGAGGATCACGACCTCGCGGTCGGCCTTCCCCTGGAGCTCGAGGGCGTCGAAGCCGCAGAACTTCAGGAGCGGCCCGTAGTAGCCGCCGACGTTGCAGTCGATCGGGATGTCGGTGAGGGGCGAGATCGCGACGACGAGCGACTTGCCGGTGCCGGGGTACTGCGTGATCCCCGCGATCGGCCCGGGGCTGATGACGATCTCGTTCTCCGGGTCGTTCCACTTCGTCGTCGGCGTCGTGGCGTTCCAGAGGTACCAGAGGCCGAAGCCGCGCCCGCCGACGAAGGTGTCGACCATCTCCTGCGTGACCTTCTTCTCGGTCACCGTCAGGGTCGTCAGGTCGATGTGGAGCGAGCGCATGTTGTAGCCGCGGTACGGTTCGCTGGGGGTGAACGGCACCTCGAGGAGGACCTTGTGGGCGGCCCTCATCTCCTCGAGGTTGTCGGTGTAGTTCGTGCGGACGGTGTAGTCGGGCGTCGTCGTGGACATGCTCGCCTCTTGCGGCCGGCCGGCGCGTCTCCGGAAGGAGACGTCGCGAGAGCCAAACCGCCCTTGGGACAGTAACATCCGACGGAGATAGGGGGCAAGGGAAGGCCGTCCCCCGGAGGTTTCATGCCCTGGAAAGCGGATGACCGGTATTCCCGCCAGGTGCTCTTCCGCCCGCTCGGCGAGGAGGGACAGGCCCGGATCCGCGCAGCCCGCGTCCTCGTCGCCGGCTGCGGCGGGCTGGGGGCCGAGTCGGCCAGCCTCCTCGCCCGGGCGGGAGTCGGGTTCCTCCGGATCGTCGACCGCGACGTCGTCGAGCTCTCGAACCTCCAGCGCCAGGCGCTCTTCGAGGAGGCCGACGTCCGCGAGGGACTCCCGAAGGCCGTCGCGGCCGCCCGGCGCCTGGCGCGCGTAAACACGGACGTCGAGGTGGAGCCCGTCGTCGTCGACATGGGCCCCAGAAACGTCCGCGAGCTGATCGACGGCGTCGACCTCGTCGTGGACGGCTTCGACAGCTTCGAGGCGCGCTTCCTCCTGAACGACGCCTGCGTCGAGAAGGGGCTCCCGTGGGTCTACGGAGCCTGCATCGGCTCGACGGGACTCGCGGCGCTCCTCGTCCCGGGCCACACCCCGTGCCTGCGCTGCCTGATGCCCGAGATCCCCGAGCCCGGCACCTCTCCCACCTGCGACACGGCGGGAATCCTCGGGCCGGCAGCGCACCTCGCCGCCTCGATGCAGGTCGGCCGCGCCCTCCGCTGGCTCGCGACCCGCGAAGCCCCTTCCGAGGCCGAGGTCGTCTACGCCGACGTCTGGGAGGGGCGCTTCACGCGCGTCGCCCTCCCGTACCGGCCCGGCGAAAGCCGCTGCCCCTGCTGCGTGGAGCGCCGGTTCGACTTCCTCTCCGTGGAGACCCCGCAGACGGCGGCGCTCTGTGGCCGCGATTCGGTCCAGGTCCGACCCCTGGTCCCCTCCCGCCCCGATTTCGCGTCGCTGGCCGAACGGCTGCGTCCGCTCGGGACGGTCCTCGCGAACGAGCACCTCCTCCGCTTCCGGACCGAGGAGGTCGAGCTGACGCTCTTCTCCGACGGCCGCGCGATCGTGAAGGGGACGACCGACCCGGCGCGGGCGCGGAGCCTCGTGGCGCGGACGTTCGGGGTCTGAGGCTTCCCACGAACCGGCTGCCACCCGGCCGGTCCTGCTGTCCTTGCGCCCTCAGTCCTGCTTCAGCACCTTCCGGTCGAGGAACGACCAGTGCCGCCACGAGCCGGTCATGTGCGACCCGACCGAGCCGACGACCGTGGCCGCGAGATAGAAGGCGAGACGCGACTCGGGGATGTGGTACCCGAGGCCGACGAGGGCGAGCTTCACGACCGACGCGACGCCGGCCCCCTGGTAGAGGAAGACGCAGCTCCTGAACAGGTCGATCGCGAGGAGGAGGACGCCGCTGACGGCCGTCAGCACGAAGGAGTGCTGGAACTTCTCCTCGGGAACCCCCCAGGCCACGCCCCCGAGGACGATTGCCATCGACACGATGTGGACGGTCCGCAGCGCCACCTGCCAGGGTCGGGCCCATGCGAGGCGGCGCGGCGGCCAGGGGAAGAGGAGCTCTTTCAGACGCCGATTCCCGCGAGGCGGGCGATCGTGATCCTCTCGGAGGTCGTCTTTCCCTGCGTGAAGTTCATCAGGTAGTCGGGACCTCCCGCCTTCGAGTCGGTTCCCGAGAGGTTGAAGCCGCCGAAGGGGTGGACGCCGACGAGCGCGCCCGTGCAGCCCCGGTTCAGGTAGAGGTTGCCGGCGTGGTACTCGCGCTTGGCCCGGTCGATGCGGTCGATGGAGGTGGAGTAGACCGCGCCGGTCAGGCCGTACAGCGTGTCGTTCGCGACGGCGAGCGCTTCGTCGAACCCGTCGACCGGGATGATCGCGAGGACCGGTCCGAAGATCTCCTCCTGCTCGAGGAACGAGCCGGCCTTCACGCCGTCGAAGATCGTCGGGGCGATGTACCAGCCCGCGCGGTCGAGCGCATGACCGCCGAGGAGGAGCCTCCCTTCGCCCTTGCCTGTCTCGATGGCCGCGAGGATGCTCTTGTGGGCCGAGGCGTTCGCGACGGGGCCGGTGAAAACGCAGGGGTCTTCCCAGGGGTCGCCGACGGGGATCAGCTTCGCCTTCGCGAGGACCATCTCGACGAGCTTGCCGTGAACGCGCCGGTCGACGATCAGGCGTGAGCAGGCGGAGCACTTCTGCCCCTGGAAGCCGAACGCCGACCGGACGGCGCCGGTCGAGGCAGAGTCGAGGTCGGCCGTCTCGTCGACGATGATCGCGTTCTTGCCGCCCATCTCGGAGACGTAGCGGGTCATCCACTTCTTCCCCGCGGCGGGCCTGGCGATGATCTCGTTGATCCTGAGGCCCACCTCGGCCGACCCGGTGAACGACACGAACCGCACGTCGGGGTGCGTCACCATGTAGTCGCCGATCTCGCCGCCCGAGCCGGGCACGAGGTTGATGACGCCCGCCGGGACGCCGGCCTCGTGGGCCATCTCGACGAGTCGGTGCGCCAGGATCGGCGTGTCGGAGCTCGGCTTGAGGACGACGGTGTTTCCTGCGACGACCGCGGCCATCGTCATCCCGCCGAGGATCGCGAGCGGGAAGTTCCACGGCGTGACGACCGCACCGACGCCGAGGGGGATGTAGTAGTAGCAGTTGTCCTCGGTCGAGAGACGCGTGAGCGGGTGGTACTGGAAGTGGGTCAGGGCGAGCCGCGCGTAGTACTCGCAGAAGTCGATCGCCTCCGCGATCTCGGCGTCGGCTTCGTACCAGTCCTTCCCGATCTCGAACGCCAGCAGCGCGAGGAGCTCGAACCGCCGCTCGCGCATGAGGGCGGCGAGGCGCAGGAGCGTCTCGGCGCGTTCCTCGGGATTCGTCCGCGACCAGGTGGCGAAGGCGGCCTTCGCCGCGGCCATCGCCCGGTCGACGTCCTCGCGCGAGCAGCTCGAGATCCGCCCGACGACGATCTCGGGGTTCGAGGGGCAGAGCGAGGCGATCGACTTCGCCGTGACGACCGGCTTTCCGTCGATGATGGCCGGGTACGTTTCTCCGAAACGAGCCCGGACGGCCTCCACGGCGCGGGCGACGCCCCGGACGCTGTCTTCGCGGCTGTAGTCGTGGATGGGATCGTTCGTGAAACGCTTCAGAAACATGCAGAAAGTCTAGCATCGGGGTCCGACGCCCGAGGGCCTCTCCGACCGCTGCCGGTCAGTGGTTCAGGGGACGGTCGTACCCGGGCGAGAAGACTTCCCGGTAGACGAGGCGCATGTCGCGCAGCGTGGCGAGGATGTTCGCGAGGCTCGTCGAGGATCCGCGGCCGAACTCCCGCGGGAACGTCTGGATCCCCACTTCCCCGACGCGGAACCCCTTGAGCATCGTCTTGATCGCGATCTCCGCACCGATGAAGGGGCTGGACGAACGGAGCGGGAGCTCGGCGGCCACCTCCTTCCGGACGAGGCGCAGGCCGCAGCTGATGTCGCGGTAACGCGTCCGGAAGACCGACCGGAGGAGGTTGTTGTAGACGAACGAGATGAAGATCCGCGCGCTCCCGTACCTCTTCGCGTAGCGGAAGGTCAGGATCAGGTCGTAGTGCTCGCGCAGCCGCCAGAGCTTGCGCAGATCGTCCACCTCGTACTCGTCGTCCCCGTCGGTGAACGCGATCCACTCGTACCGCGCCGCCTCGAGACCGGTCCGGAGGGCCTTTCCGTAGCCCAGGTTCCCGCCGTGGTGGATGACCCTCACACGCGGGCTCTGGCGGGCCAGCTCGTCGGCGATCTCGCCGGCCCGGTCGGGCGAGCCGTCGTTGACGACGATGATCTCGTAGTCGGACGTCAGCTCCGCGAGGACCCGGTGCGCCTTCGCCGCGACACGCTCGATCGTCCGCTCGTCCCGGTAGACCGGGAAGAAGAGGCTGATCCTGTCGGAGGCGGACGCGTTCACGGCGTCGCTCTCCGGGCACGCACGAACGTCTGCCCTCCGAGCAGCCACTGAAGGGGCCGCAGTCTCAGGTAGGCCGACACGGCCCAGGGCCACTTCGGGATCCGGGACTTCGACGTGAAGGGGAGGAAGCGGACGCGCAGCTCGCGGATCGTGAAACCCGTCGCCTCGAGCCCCTCGACGAGGCTCCGGTCGGTCAGGATGACGACGTGGTCGACGAAGTCGAAGTAGCGGGCGGGACTCAGCCGGAAATTCGGCTGAAGGACCAGGATCTCTCCACCCGGTCGCAGGATGCGCCGGGCGGCGGAGAGGGCCCGGAGCACCTCGGCCGGCGAGGCCAGATGCTCGAGGAAGTTGCTCATGAAGACCGTGTCGGCCGTGCCGTCGGGAATCGACGGCAGGTCGACGTCGCCGTCGACGACGGCCTCGACGCCGGGGCCGGCCGACTGCGCGAGCGTCGGGTTCGCATCGACCGCGATGCGGCGCGCCGCCCTCACCTCGTTGATGAAGAGGCACGGCCCCGCGCCGACGTCGACGACCGTCCCCTGCTCCGGGATTCTCGGACCGAAGAACTCGTGAACGAGGACGCGCCAGACCGCGCGCATGGCCTCGAGCTCCGCCGGCGGGAAACGCCGCCTGTAGAGCGCTGCCAGCACCTCCCCGGGAGGGGACCGCCGTTCCTCGACCTCGTGAGCCGTCACGCGCTGCTTATCGTACGACGCCGGCCCTCCGGAGAGGCCGCCCCTATACTCCCGTCGGTGTCGGCCACTCTGCCGGTTCTCGCGGCAGCAGGATTGAACGCGGCCTTCGCGTCGGGCCTCCGGTGAAGCCGTGACGTCCCCCGTCTCCCCCCGCTTCGACCCGAAACGCCGCCGCGCGGTGACCTTCGCGCTGCTCCTCGTCACGGCGCTCGCCTCCTTCGAGTCGACGGTCGTCTCGACGGCGATGCCCACGATCATCGGCGACCTCCACGGCCTCTCCCTCTACTCGTGGGTCTTCTCCGTCTACCTCCTCACCTCCACGATCTCGATGCCGCTCTTCGGGCGCCTCGCCGACCTCTACGGCCGCCGGCGGGTCCTCCTCGTCGCGACCGCCCTCTTCCTCGGCGGCGCGCTCGTCTGCGCTCTCGCCCGCTCGATGCCGCAGCTCATCGCGGCCAGGGCGCTCCAGGGCCTCGGGGCGGGCGGCCTCATGCCCGTCGCGCTCACCGTCACGGGAGACCTCTACTCGATCCAGGAACGCGCGAAGGTCCAGGGCCTCTTCAGCGGCGTGTGGGGCGTCGCCAGCCTCATCGGCCCGCTCCTCGGGGCGTTCCTCACCGTCTCGTTCGGCTGGCGGTCGATCTTCACCATCAACCTCCCGCTCGGCCTCCTGGCCTTCGCTCTCGTGGCGACGCAGATGGTCGAGACGCGGGAGAAGCGGCGCGACCCGCTCGACCTGGCGGGCGCGGCCACGCTCGCCGTCGGCGTCACCGCGCTTCTCTTCGCGGTCCTCCATCGGGCGGGCCCCGGCTCCCTCGGGCTCCTCGCCCGCGGAGGCCTGTTGCTCCTGGCCGTCGCCTTCCTCGCCGCTTTCGCCCGCCTGCAGGGCCGACGCGAGCACCCGCTCATCCCCCCGGACCTCTTCACGCGCGTGGAGACGGCCGCGCCCTACCTCTCCGGGGTCCTGATCGGCACGAGCATCTACGGCGTCGACACGTTCGTGCCGCTCTTCGTCCAGGGGGCGCGGGGCGGGAGCGCCGGTGCCGCGGGCGCCGTCGTCACGCCGCTCGTCTTCGGCTGGTCGCTCTCGGCCGCGATCGCCGCGCGGTTCATCGTGCGGGCCGGCTTCCGCAGAACGGCCCGCGCCGGCGCGCTCCTCATCCTCGCCGGCTTCGCCGGGCTGGGCCTCGCCGCCCTCCTCGGCGCCGGTGTCGGCTGGATCAGCCTCGCCTGCGGGCTCGTCGGCCTCGGCCTCGGGCCGTCGTCGCTGAGCCAGGTCCTCGTCATCCAGCACGTCGTGCCGGAGAAGCGGCGCGGCATCGCCACCAGCCTCGTCCCCTTCTCGCGGACGGTCGGCGGCTCGATCGGCGTCGGCGCGCTGGGCGGCATCCTCGCCGCCGGCCTCGCCCAGAGGCTCGGCCCCGCGGCCGACACGGCCGGGCACCTCCTCGACGGTGGCGCCGCCACCTCGCCCGCGCTGCGCCTGGCCATCGAGCGGTCGCTCCTGCCGGTCTTCGCGGTGCTCTTCGTCCTCGCGGCGGTGAACCTCCTGGTGACGGGGCGGTACCGCGCGGGGACGGACGGCGTGGGCTGATCCCGGGCCCGGCACTTTTTTTCACTTCCCCTGTTGTAAATCCGGGCCTCTCGCGGAGCTTGGCTAAAGGACCCGTTCCTTCTCGTGAGGCGCGTCGCCCAGGCCCCCCCGGCAAGGCATGCCGAGCTCCTTTCGGCCCCGCCACCGAAAGGCGCGGAGTGTCGGCGTTTCCCGAGATCTGGATTCTCAAACCATTGATTTCAGGAGTGTTATGAGCACGGCCATGGCCTCTCATCCGGCTCCGGACACCGAGCCCGCGCCGTCCGCCGTCCCCGCCAGGGGCCTCGCCCTGTGCCTTTCGGGCGGGGGGTTCCGGGCGCTCCTCTTCCACCTCGGAGCCCTCCGCCGCCTGAACGAGCTGGGCATCCTCCCGAAAGTCGACACCTTCTCCGCGACCTCCGGCGGCAGCATCCTGGCGGCCCACCTCGCCACCCTCATCGCGAAGGACCCGGCGAAGAAGGCCGCCTTCACTCCCGAAGCGTGGGAGGAGTTCGTGGAGGCCCCGCTTCTCGCTCTCACGCGCGAAGACCTGGGGCGCGGGTTCCGCACGCTCGGGCTCCTCGCCCGAAACCTCTTAGGGCCAAACGCGCGCGTCGAAGCCCTCGCGCAGCGGTACGAGGAGATCCTGACGCCGCTGAAGCTCCGCGACCTCCCTCCCGCCCCCCGCTTCGTCTTCTGCGCCACCGACTTCCTCAGGAGCGTTCCCTGGTACTTCGAGCAAGACCGGATGGGAGACCGCCAGCTCGGCTGGGTGGCTCCTCCCGACGGTGTCACCCTCGCGCGCGCCGTCGCGGCCTCGTCCTGCTTTCCGCGCTCCATCGGTCCCCTCCCGGCGCCGCTCGACCCCGCCCTCCTCTCGGGCGGCGCGGCGCCGTCCGGCCCGGACCGCGACGCCGCCATCCGGCACCTCGCGCTCGGTGACGGCGCGAGCCACGCGCACCTCGGCCTCGACCCCGTCTGGAAGACCCACACCACCGTCCTCGTCTCCGAAGCCGGTGCGTATCCGAACGCCCGACGGAAGAGACGCGTCTTCCCCCGCCCCGACCCGTTCCTCACCGCCGTCGACAGCGAGGGGCAGGAGATCCGCCGGCGCCGCCTCGTCTCGGGTTTCGTCGGAGGCCAGATCTCCGGCACCTTCTGGAGCCTCTCCAGCGCGCCGTCGAGCTATCGCATCCCATTCGGCTATTCGAAGAGCCTCGCCCGCGACGTCCTCTGCACCATGCGCGCGAGCCTCGACCCGGTCACGGAAGCGGAGGCCGCCGTCCTCCTCAACCACGGCTACCTCACCGCCGACGCCGCCCTCCGCACCCACACCTCCCAGCTCCTCCCCCGCCTCGTCCCCCGCCTCCAGCTCCCCGACCCGGGCTGGACCCCCGCGGACCCCGACATCGAGAGACGGGTCAGGGTCGCGTTCGCGGGGAGCGGGAGGCGGCGGTGGTGGTGGAGGATCGACCCGTGACGTCGCGCCACGGCCTCCTCACTCTCGTCCCGCCCCTTGCGGTCGCCTCGGTCGCCTCTTCGACCGCACCCGCCATCGAGACGTGCATCAGCGACCCGCTCCCCGCCTTCAAGCCCGGCGGAGAAACCCACGTCGAGTTCGGCGCGGCCGACGGCGACGACGGCATCCACATCGCCTCCGTGACACGCGTCGACCGTCCCGACGGCCCCGTCCTCCACGTCGTCGTCTCCTGGATCGAAGGAGACCGATGGGTCGAGCGGACGGTTGAGCTGCCATCGACGAGTGCCACCGCCGCTTCGGCCCCGCGCCGCCGCGCGGCATCTCTCTGCCGGCACGTCGTGCTTCACACGTCACGGCCTTCGATCCGAGGTCCGCCTCACACCCCCGATTGCGTCCCCTGGCACCCAGAACGTTCACCGCCCGCGTTGCAATTCAAAAGGAGATTCTCATGAGTGTGAGCCTCGAAGCGCCTGAGCTAGTTGCTGGTGTCGAGCGGTTGGCGCAGGCGGCGCCCACTGGTTATCAGGCGCAAATCACGCTGATCAACAACTGCCCCTCCAGTTGGGGTGTCGTCATCGTCTCAGCAGGAGTAAAGTTCTTCTATCGCAGCGGCGCCGACTACACAGACGGCCCCCGAAACGTCCACCTCTCGTCTGGACAAAGCGCGACGTTTGTCAGTAATGACCCGAACCAGTGCGTCTTTCAGTACTTTCTCGCCGCGGTAGTTACCGTTCCCAATGAGCCACCCAAGACTCTAACCAACCAAGACGGCGTCGGTCCTGGAGAATGCGTTGTGCACTGCAGCCTCGTTCTTGGCCCAAAGCAGTCGGTCGGAGAGGCCACTCTCGCGGCGCTCGGTCTTCTCCACAGAGTCGAGCTGTCTAAGAGGCCGTAGATAGAGTCGAGTCCTCCTCTAACGGGAGGGCACGGCTCGCGCGCGACAGAGAGCACGGCCCTCCCATTCCCTATTTCACTGCTAAAGAGAGGCCGCGAACCCCCGCTTTCTCTACCGCATCCGCGTTCCGACACGTCCCGCCACCTAACAGGCTGCTGACAAAGGCCCGGAAAGCGGGAATACCCGAGACGTAAGGTCGTTTTCTCTGTCGAGACCAACGTCGGGAGGGGCGGCCAGATGATGGGCGATTCGGATCCGCAGGCGACGTTCTTCTACAACATCTCGCTGGAGACATTCGTGCCGC
Organism: Holophagales bacterium; assembly: GCA_016719485.1. Lineage (NCBI taxonomy): Bacteria > Pseudomonadati > Acidobacteriota > Holophagae > Holophagales > Holophagales bacterium. The sequence goes on along the minus strand of JADJZB010000020.1, from coordinate 207,448 downwards.
AGGAGCACCCGCTGCGGAGGATTCGGCCTCTGGTGGACGGCAAGGCGATTCGGAAGGCCTGCCGGGACCTGTACTCGACGATCGGCCGTCCCTCGATCCCGCCCGAGCAGTTGTTCCTGGCGCTCGTTGGCGGATACCTGCTCGGCGTCACGAGCGAGCGGCGCCTGGTGATGGAACTGCAGTGCAACATGGCGTTGAGGTGGTTCGTCGGGCTGAACCTGGACCAGAACGCCTGGGACGCATCGACCTTCAGCCAGAACCGCCGGCGGCGCTTCGACGCATCGGGAGTGCTCGAGAAGCTGTTCGATCAGACGATCAAGCGGGCCATGGACGAGGGGCTCGTCAGCCGGCACGTGAGTGCCGACGGGACTCTCGTCCGGGCCAACGCGAGCTTCAAGAGCTTCGTGCCGATCGAGCTGGCGATGGACCCCGAGGAGTACAAGAAGCGGCTGAGGGCCGAGGACGAGAAGGGACCGGAGGGACCCCAGGATCCCGGGAATCGCGCCGTGGACTTCCGGGGCCAGAAGCGGTCGAACGCGACGCATAGATCGCTGACGGACCCTGATTGTCGCTTCGTCTCGAAGGGGTCCTCGGGAACGGGCGCCCATCCCGGCTACACCGTGAATGCCCTGATGGAGAACCGCCATCGTTTCCTTCTCGGCCTGGGCGTCGAAGTCTTCCGGTCCTCCGCCTCGGAGACCGAGGGGAGCGTGAAGCTTCTGGATCGCGCTCACCGCCGGCTCCGGTACGAGCCGAAGACCTTCGGCGCCGACAAGGGCTTCTTCAGCACCGGCCTGATTCGAACCCTGCTCGATCGCCAGATCGCCCCACACATCGCCGCCGACCCACGAGGCCGACAGCCGGAACACTCCCGTATCCGGATGCGTGTCCGAGGCGTCGGATACGCCCTCTCGCAGCGGGCGCGAAAGAAGATCGAGGAACTCTTCGGCGAGGCCAAGGACTGGCACGGGCTCCGACGATTCCGCCGTCGCGGGCTGGACCGAGTACGGCAGGAAACGCTGCTCATCGGCTGGGTCCTCAACCTCAAACGCCTCGCCAGGGCCCTGGAAACGAGGACCGAACCAGCATGAGACCGGTGAGGTCCTCCATTCCGCTGCCCGTGAGCCTCGAAGCCGGGCAATCACGGAAGTCGATCTGATGCCTGTCGTCCTCATCAGACGCCGAAACCCGCTCTCGGCGGTCTCTTTGTCAGCAGCCTGCTAACGCGGCAGTGCACCGGCCTCGCGCAAGCACTCGCTGCTGACCGCTACTCGGTAGGCTTGGCTGCTCTCCTTCATTCTCTCCCGCATCGGTCCTCTTGGACTTCGCTGACCTTGCCCCACGAAATCGGTCCACCAGGTTGAGAATCTGGGGGCCGGAAAGGGGCGGTCATGAAGGGAAAGCGGTTTACGGAGGCGCAGATCATCGCGGTGCTCAAGGAGGCTGAGGCCGGCGCCGCGGTGAAGGACGTCTGCCGACGGCACGGAGTCAGCGAGCAGAGCTTCCACCGGTGGAAGGCGAAGTACGGCGGGATGGAGATCAGCGATGCGCGCCGGCTGCATGGCCTCGAGGATGAAAACCGGCGACTGAAGCACCTTGTCGCGGACCTGACGCTGGACAACCAGGCGCTGAAGGCGGTGCTCTCAAAAAAATGGTGACGCCCGCAGCCCGGCGGATCGCCGTGGGCGTCATGACAAGCGAAGTCCGCATCAGCCAGCGCCGTGCCTGTGCCCTCGTGGGGGCGTGGCGTTCGACGGCGAGGTACGAGTCTCGTCGAAAGGACCCTGCGCCGCTGGTCGCTCGCCTTCGCGAGCTCGCGCTGGCCCGGCCACGAGGCGGCTATCGACTCCTGGGTGACCTCCTGCGCGATGAAGGGTGCGTGGTGAATCACAAGCGGCTCTACCGCATTTACAAGTCGGAGGGTCTTTCTCTCCCGCGACGCCGGCCCCGGAAAGGCCCACGGCCGCGGCAGCCGAAGCTCGAGCCGGTGCAGCGCGCCAACGAGCGCTGGTCGATGGACTTCGTCAGCGACGCGCTGGCCACGGGCCGCCGTTTCCGCTGCCTGACGATCGTCGATGAAGGCACGCGCGAGAGCCCGGATGTCCTGACGGACACCTCGATCTCCGGCGTGAGGGTCACGAGAGTCCTCGACAAACTGAAGGAAACGCGGGGACTTCCGGCCGTCATCGTCATGGACAACGGCCCGGAGTTCACGTCGAAGGCCATGCACCGGTGGGCACGGCTGAACGGTGTTCGGCTTCACTTCATAGATCCGGGCAAGCCCACCCAGAACGCCTTCGTTGAGAGCTTCAACGGCAAGCTTCGCGAAACGTGCCTGAATCTGCACTGGTTCATCGATCTGGACGACGCCCGGAACACCATCGAGGAATGGCGCGTCGACTACAACGAGGTCAGGCCGCACAGCTCCGTGGGAAGGCGTCCCCCGGCGGCCTACGCCCGCCTACTCGCGGGCACACCCCCGACTGTGGAAACCGAGGAAATCGCTGCGCGATTCCCTCCGTTCCCACAGCGCTACTGCCAGGGAATTCCTCCCTCGTAAAATGGACGTGAGAACGGGGCAAGGTCAGAGCTGGCGATCAATCACACGGAGGACTACCTGAAGTACCTCCGGACGTGGACCTCGAAGACGCCCCGCTGGTCCGATGGAACTGGCGGCGACGCCCCGAAGAACCGGGTGTCGAGCCAGGAGAGGCGCGGCAAGGTCTGACTCGCCTCGCGCACGCGAACGGGCTCCCCACAAGCGCCTTCCACGGTCGCGATCGAGCCCGGCGGCCCGTTTCAGCCCCGGCCCTGCCGACGAGATGATCCGGCCGGGCCAAACCGAAGACACGCCCTTTTGCAGGGCGTGTCTTCGAGTCTTCCGAGCGTTCACCCCACCGGGCAGTGCACCCGCTCGGGCGGACAGGCCGAGTCCAGTTCGATCGGCGTCGGCGTCGTCGTCTCGGGCGCCGGCACCGGATCCGACGGTTCCGGCAGTGAGACGCCGACGGCCTCGATCAGTCTGCGGGCCATCCACCGCGCAAGATCGAACGTGGAGCTCGGGGCTGCCCGTTCGGGCCTGATTCCCCAGCGCGGCTCGGCGGGTCGCGGTGAGTCTGCACGGGCGACTCCGCTCGCGACGAGCAGGGCGCCGCCCAGAATGATCGATAGCAAAGGTCTTTTTCACGACATCCTCCTCCAGCCCTTCCGGGGCTCGGTGAAGGCGTCGGGGAGCGCTCTCCGATTTGCCTTGTGAGACTAGGCTGCGCGAGGAGGGGTTTTTTACAACAGGGTCGGCGAACTTTCTTTCAGACGGCTCGTCGGAGACGCGTGGCGATCTGCCGCTCAGCCCGGGACCTCAACGTCGCGACGAGGTCCACATCAGGGATGTCGCCGGCGAGCGCGGCCTCGAGAGACCGGAGGATGTCGGAATCCACTGCATTCGAGGCACGAAGGACTTCGCCGACGTCCTCGAAGCGTCTTGCCGCGCCGCGGGGCGCCGGGTGCGACAGCGCCTCTACCTGGAAGAGGCTCATCTGCAGCTCATCCGCCGTGGCGCCTTGCGTTGCGAAAAGCGTTGCCGCTGCTCCGAAGGCCCGTGCAGCCTCGGCGAAGCGGCCTCCCTGATAGAGGGTCCTGGCGAGATTGGCGCGGATGAACGAGTGCACGGCCGGCCGGGCCTCGCGATTCACGAGACGAAGGGCACGGGCATACTCACGCCGGAGCTTCCGGGCCCCCAGGCGGAGCAGGCACGCGCCAATCCCGTTCAGCGTCGAGACGTAAGTGTTCCACCGCTCATGACTTGAAAGCACCGGCAGGAGTGCTCGGAACTCCGCGATCGCCTCCTCGTCACGATCCAGGTACGAGAGGGCAGTGGCATGTGCACCACCCGCCTTTGCCGCCTCGTCCTCCAGCCCCAGAGCCTGAAACGTCCCCCTCGCCCGGTCCGCCAGGTGCAGCGCCTCCTCGGCCCGGTCGAGGAAGGCTCGCCGCTGGGCCTCGACCAGCTCGACGGAGGCGAGGCGCCGTTCGGAGACGGAGCCTCGGGCGAAGGCTCCGTAGGCCCGGCGGAGGTCGCGGCCTCCTCGCAAGAACTCGCCGGTCCAGTTGCAGGCGGTGCCCTGGACGAGGAGGGAGAGGCCCAGCAGGTCGTCGAGGGGAAAGGCGCGCTCGGCGGGGGCGTCGAGGGCACGGCCTTCGGCCCGGGCGGCCAGGACGGTGTCGGCGGAGGCACGGCCGAAGCGGGCCCAGCGGGCGGGGCCTTCGACCATGTTGTAGAGGGCGTCGTCGAGAGCGTAGCCGAGGCCGTAGCGGTCGCGCAGGGCGAGGAGATCGAGGTCGGCGAGGGCCTCGCGGAGGTCCTCTTCCGGAGCGGCCGCCGCGCCCAGGAGGCGGCTCTTGACCTCGGCGGCGTCGCGGCTTGCCGCGAAGACCTCGTGAATGGCGTCGTCACCGGCGATCGGCGGGCGCCGCCCGAGGCGGGTGCAGTCGGGACGGCAGCGAAACGGGTCGCCCTCCGGGAGCTCGGGCTCGGCCAGCGCCTCCTCGAGCGTGGGGAGAGTCGACTTGAGCGTCCGGTCGAGCTTCTCGATCTCGCGGAAGGCCGAAGTGCAGGCCGGGCAGGTGGAGAGGTGCCGCTTCAGCCGCGCGGCGTCCATCTCCGACATTTCGCCCTCGAGGAGGACGAGGAGGGTGAAGTCGTCGGGATGGGGGGCGGTCATCGGGTCGCTCCGAAGACCGCGCGAAGGCGCCGGATGCAGCGATCCAGAAGGACCCAGACGACGTTGGTCGAGGCGTAGGAGAGCGCTTCGGCCGTCTCCTTGAGGGTCTTCCCCTCGAGGTAGTGGGCGCGGATGAGCCTCCGGCAGGCGGGAGAGGCCTGCGCGAGCGTCTGGCGGAGAAGAACGTAGTTGTCGTTCTGCGAGTCGGGAGCCGGCCAGTCGTCTGCGGTCCGCGCGTCGTCCTCGATGGGCTCCTCGCGTCTCACCCCCCGGTTTCGGAGGAACTGGAGGGTCCGGAGGTGAAGTATGCGAAACGAGAGCCCTTCGGCCTCGCGAAGGGGCTCGTCGTATCGCATCAGCTCGAGGACTACGTCCTGCATCACGTCTTCCACCTCTGGCGCCGAGAGCCGGAACCTGTAGCGGAGGTGCGCCTCCATCCGTCGGCGGAGGTCGCCCTTCGCCGCGATGGTTTCGGCAAGCTCCAGCCGGGTCCGGGGTGTCCGGGGTTCGGCATCCATAGGTAAAGCTCCGCGAGAAGCCTGATTTTCCAACAGGCCCGGCCAACTTTTTCGGGGAAATCGCCCGGAGAGGTGTTTTCCTGGCTCAGTAAGGGTCGAAGACCCGGACAACCCTGGGGTTCACCTGGCAGGTGACCTCGTAGGTGATGGTTCCGAGCTTGGCGGCCCACTCCTCGCAGGGGATCTCCAGCTCGCCGCTGGGGCCCATCAGGACGACCTCGTCGCCGACCTTCACGTCCGTCTCGGGCCCGAGGTCGACCATGCTCTGGTCCATGCAGACGCGGCCGACGAGGGGGTAGCTCCGGCCGCCGATGAGGACGCGGCCGCGGTTCGAGAAGAGTCGGTTGAAACCGTCCGCGTAGCCCGCGGGGATCGTGGCGACGTTCGTGTCGGCGGGAGCGACCCAGGTGCGGCCGTAGCCGATGGAGGTGCCGCGCGCGACCGGCTTCACGAACGAGACGCGGGTGAGGAGGCTCATCCCCGGCTTCAGGGGGATGGTCGCGGGCGTCTCGGGGTCGGGGCGGAAACCGTAGACCATGATTCCGGGCCGCACCATGTCGAGCCAGGCGGAGTCGTGGCCGAGGACGGCGCCGGAGTTCGCGCAGTGGACGAGGAGCCGCCGCCCGGCGGCCTCCTGGACGAGGCCCGCCGTGGTGCGGAAGCGGAGGATCTGCTCGCGCGTCCAGGTGACGTCCGCCGCGTCGCTCACGGGGAGATGGGTGAATACCCCATCGAGGACGACGCCGGGCAGGCCGACGATGAGCCGCGCCAGCTCGGGAGCCTCCGCGGGGCTGACGCCGATGCGACCCATTCCCGTGTCGACCTTCAGGTGGACCGAGGCCGGCCGGTTCGCTTCGGCCACCACTGCGGCGAGCGCCTCGGCCTCTTCCCGCGAACAGACGGCGAGCGTGAGGCCCGCCTCGATCGCGGTCCTCATCTCCCACGGAAACGTGACTCCGAGCTTGAGGATCGGGAGCCTGAGTCCCGCCTCGCGAAGCTGGAGCCCCTCGGGCACGTTCGCCACGCCGAGCCAATCGGCCGTGCCGGTCGCTTCCGCCATCCGCGAGACCTCGACGGCACCGTGGCCGTAGCCGTTCGCCTTCACGGCGACGAGGACCTTCCGCTCCGGACCGACGGCGGCACGGATGGCCCGGAGGTTGTCCCGGATGTTCCCGAGGTGGATGCGCGCGTGCGTGGCATAGAGGAGGCTCATCCGCGAATCACGACCTTCTGGACGTAGGGGCTCGTGCTCGCCGCCAGGAGCGCTCCGTAGCCGGGCCAGAACGCGAGCTCGTCTCCCACCTTCACATTCTCCTCCGCGTCCTCGACGTCGAGGATGAGGTGGTCGCTCGACCCTCCGAGGACCGTGATTCCCGGCATCAGCGGCTCGATGCCGTCCACGACGCAGTCCTGCCGGCCGAGGTTGCAGATGGCGCGCAGGTGGACCCCCCGGTCCTCGAACCGGGGCATGTCGCCGAAGGCGTCCTGCCCGCGATCGCCGATCGGCATCGAGGGCTTCCGCTCCACCTCGACGACCTCGGCGACGATCCGGAACGTGTCCTGACGGGTGCCGGGCCACGGGCTCCGGTCGATGACGTTGCGGCCGAGGACGATCGCCTCGCCGATGCGGAAATGGTTGATCTCCCGCGGCATCTCCCCGCTCGCCAGGAGCGGCAGGTTCGCGCTGTTGCCGCCCGAGAGGACGTTCAGGTCGAGGCCCGTCGCCTCGCGACAGCGGTCGCGCACCTCGATGAGAGCCTTCATGTTCGCCACCGTCGGGATGACCCCCCCGTAGCACGCGAGGTTGCAGCCCAGGCCGACGACCTCGATGTTCCGGAGCTTGCCGGCCCCGCGGACGATCTCGATGGCGCGGTCGGGCCAGACCCCTTCGCGCAGGTCGCCGACGTCGACCATCACGATGATCTGGTGCCGGCAGTCGTGCATCACCGCCGCCTCGGAGAGGAGCTCGATGGTGCGCAGGTTGCTGTTGAGGGTGACGTTCGCGCAGCGGACGACGTCGGTGCACCGGCTCGGAGCCGGGATTCTGAGGAGCATGAGGGGACGGTCGACGCCGGCGTCGGCCATCGACAGGAGGTTCTTGATCCGGCTGTCGGCCACCATGTCGGCCCCGCCGGCCACGAGCGCACTCACGACCGCCGGGTGCGCGCAGGCGACCTTCGTCACCGCCGCGACCTGCACGCCGTGGAAGTGGCAGAGGTTGATGACGGAACGGGCGTTCTGGGTGATCCGGTCGGGGTAGATCTCGAGGCGGGGCGTTCGGATGTACATGGGGCGGGGCTCCTGATGCCTGCTATGCCGATGCCGCCTGCGCGTCGATCCACCGGCGGAAGGTCGCGCGGACGTCGTCGGGGTAGGCGTGGGCGAGCGTGCCGAGAGCGCTGAAGCGGTACTCGGCGTCGACGAGGATCGTGGCCGACGAGTCGGGAAGCAGGTGCTTCCCGGCACCGGTGCAGACGGCGCGCAGGCACTCGGCGGCCCGCTCCACCTTCGTGAGCGCGCCACCGGTCGCGACGACCCACTTCACGGCGGTCAGGTCCTTTCCCTTCACGACCTGCCGGCGGCCGGTGGGGGTGTAGATGTCGGAGACGACGCCGGCGTGCCGGCGCGCGCCGATGGCGACCGCCTTCTCGCAGAGCCAGCGGGTGAGCGCCTTCTCGCGCTCGGTGGCGGGCAGCGCCGCGAGGTCGTCGAGGTGCGCTTCGGCCATCAGCTCGCCCGACAGCTCGACGACGTGCCGGGCGTTGACGTAGACGCCGAGGTCTCCCTCGACGGTCCGCTTGGCGCGGGGCTCCGGCTCGACGAGGCGGGAGTGCCACTCGGCGCCCCCTTCCGTCACGCTGTGGACGTCGGTCGTGGCGCCGCCGACGTCGAAGACGAGGCAGTCGCCCGCGACCTCGGCGAAGAGCTCGGCGGCCCGAAGGACCGCACCGGGCGTCGGGAGGATCCCGTGCCGCGTGAGGCTGCCGAGCCGCGCCATACCGGGCGCGTGGACGATGTGGCGGTTGAAGGCCTCGTGGACGAGGCGGCGGAGCGGCTCGACGTTGAGGACGTCGACGTCGGGGAAGACGTTCTCGGCGACGTGGAGCTCGACGCCCGCCGCGCGGAAGAGCTCTTCGACCGGCTTTCGGAGCGCGGCATTGCCGGCGTAGAGGACGGGCACGGAGAAACCGCCTCGGGCGAGGCTCGCGAGCTTCTCGGCGTTCCTGAGGACGATTCCCTTCTCGCCGAAATCGACACCGCCTGCGAGGAGGATGAGGTTCGGGCGGATCTCGCGGATCTCGTCCAGCTCGAAGTCGTCGAGCTCCCCCGCCGTCACCATCTTCACGATGCCGCCGGCGCCGAGGGCCGCCTCGCGCGCCGCGCGCGCCGTCATCGAGAGCGTCAGGCCGTGGACGGTCATCCGGAGGCCCCCGGCCGCCGAGCTGTTCACGAAGGTCTCGGCCCCGGCCGGGTCGAGACCGGAGGTCGTGGCGAGATGGGCGAGCGCCGCATCGACGCCGACACCGACGTCCCCCTCGGCGACGCTCGTCGGGGCGAAGCCCTGGGCGACGTGGTCGAAGCCGCCGCCGGGGAGGCGCACGAAGCCGTTCGCCTTCGTGATCGTCGAGCCGACCTCGAGCGTCAGGATCTCGATCCGTCTCATCGGTCCGAGCGGCCTCGCGTCTCGCCTCCCGGTTCCCTCTTCAGGCGGCGCCCCGCGCCCGGAGCGCCTTGACCATGGCGTTCACGACGTGGATTCCCTTCGTCCCGCGGCCGAACGTCGCGTCGAGGCCGGTCTCCCTGGCCATGTCGCGGTTCACCTGGGTACCGCCGGCGACGAGGACGACGCGGTCGCGGATCCCCTTCTCGCGGCAGAGCTCGGCGAGCTTCCTCATCTGGCCCCGGTGGACGTCGTTGTGACTGATGATCGTGGAGATCAGGATGGCGTGCGCGCCCGTCTCGATGGCGGCGTCGACGAGCTTGCCGATGGGCACCGACGTCCCGAGGTAGTGGTACTTCACGCCGTACTTCTCGATGCCGCCGTGCTTGATGTCGAGGATCTCGCGCAGGCCAACGCTGTGCTCGTCCTCGCCGACGGTCCCGGCGACGACCTTGAGGCCGACGGCCTTCACGGCATCTCGGAGCTCCTGCTCGGGGAGGATCACTTCTTTCTCCGGAATCTTCAGCGTCGTCCGGTCGATGTCGAACGCGACCTTCCCCTTCACCTCGACGAAGCACCCCTCCGCCGGGTGGAGGACCATCGTGTTGATGACCTCGGGGTCGACGAGGCCCATCTTCTTCGCCATCTCGACGGCGTAGACGGGAGCGATCTCCTCGTTCTCGGGGACGAAGAGCTGGACGAGGACCGTCCCGTCGCCCGCCCACTCGGCCTCGGGCTTGATTGCATTTCCCTTCCGGTAAGGAAGAGTCTTCTCGAGGCGCCTGTCGCAGTTGTCCTCGGGGTCGAGCTCGTCGATGAAGACGATCTTCTCCGGGCGGCAGAGCGTGCAGCCGCCGATCGGGTCGCACGGCTTCGACGCGCCCGCCGGGACGTGGTTCGTCCCGAAGTGGTCGCAGACGGGGGCCAGGTAGTCCGCGTCGCGGACGACGAGGGAGCCCGCGCCGACGCCGCCGTTGCCGTCGCGCGCGATGCCGTCGCCGCTGCGCTCGGGGTACTTGGCCGAGTCGACGAAGAAGCCCTTCTCCACGGCCGCGAAGTAGCCGCCCACCTCGAGGACCTCCTCGAGGAAGGCGACGGCGCGCTCCTTCAGGTCGCGCGCCATCTCGCCGAGCGGCCCGTCGTGGTTGAGGCTGACGAGCTCCTTGATGCCGTCGAGGGCGGCCCACGTCTGCTTCACCGTCTGGACGCCACGGATGTTGTTGTAGTGCCACGGCACGTTCCGCCCCTCGTCGGGGGTGATCGTGCTCTGGATGTCGGCGCGCGTGAGCATCGAGATGAGGGTGTCGACCGTGTGGGTCCTCACGGCCTCCTCGATGTCGGCCTCGATGTAGCGGGTGTTCTGCTGCGCCCGCATCTTGAAGTCGCTGAAGAAGTCGCGCAGGGCGACGGCATACGGCAGGTCGTACCAGAGCTTCGGCGCCGGCGGGGAGTTCGGCGGGACCGTGGAGAGGCCGATGAGGTCCTTGTCCATCCCGACGGCGACGGAGAACGCGCAGTTGAAGCCGTGCTGGACCATCAGCTCGGGCATGACGAGCCAGCCGGCCTTCGCCGTGGCGTTCGCGTTGTGCGCACCGTCGATCTGGAAGATCCGCGCCCCCGCCATGACCTTCTTCGCCTCCGCCGCGTCGACGAAGGAGCGGTACATGTTCACGTTGCGGTAGAGGACGTTGTACTGCGGGTCCTGGTGGGCGCCGTTGATCCCCTCCTCGGCGAAGAGGACGGCGACCTCGGGCCCGGCGACGCCGGAGACGTACGAGTGGAAGTTGATCGGGCGCCCGACCTCCTTCTCGATCTCGTCGCACGCCTTGCGGCTCGCGCGGATCTGCTTGCGCGTGATCGGCACGCCGCCGATCCCCTCGGGGGTCCCCTCGAGGAGGCCGTCGATGTGGCTCTGCCCCGTCGTCCGGATCACCATGATGTGGTCGGCGCCGTGCCAGGCGGCCATCCGCATCCGGCGAATGTCGTCCTCGAAGCGGCCCGAGGCGATCTCGGTCGTCACGACGCAGGAGGGCTGAGGGTCGATGTGGTCGAAATACTTGCTCGCCGGGAGTCCGATCGATCTCTCGAGCGGCGTCGACATGTCGCGGAAGTGGAAGGGGCCCATGTCGACGCCGCCTTTCGGCACGTCGCGCCAGGTCCACCCTTTCCGGGGCGGGTGATAGCTCTCGAGACCCTCGAGGATCCTCTCGATGTCGAGCTTCTGGTTCGGGGGAGTCGGCTTCGTCATTTCCCCCCTCGCTCCCGGCCTGGAAGAGCCCGTCGAGGACGGTGCGGTCGTCGAGGATCGCCTGCGCCGCGGCGCGGACGTCCGTCCCGGTCTTCCGCGAGACCTTCAGGACGACGTGCCCCGCCCCCTTGCCCAGGAGACCGGCGTCGAGGATCCGCTTCACGACCCCCTGGCTCGAGACCGAGTCGATCCCCATCCGGAGGAGGACCGACCGCTCGATGGAGGGGCTCGTGTGCCCCTTCGCGAGGTCGACGATCGGCTCGACGACCCTGTTCGTCAGCTCCCAGAAGCGGGCCTTCAGCTCTTCGTCGCTCAGCTTCGCGAGCGCCTCACGGCGCGTTTCGAAGCGGGAAATCCTGTCGTCGGTCATCGTCGTCTTCTCCGTTCAGGCGAGGGCCGGGACCGCCTGGCGAACCCAGGCCGGGTCCTTCTTGAGGTCGGCGGCAAGGAAGGCGACGTCGCCGTCGGTCCACTTCTCCGCCGGGTACAGCTTCGCGGCGTTCTTCAGGTAAGAGGTCCGGAGCTTGTCCATGTCCTGGACCCGGCCCCGTACCTGCTCCAGCCTCTCGGGAAGGACGATCGTCTTCCCCGGCACGTTCTCCGCCGGGTCGCCGACGCGCACCTCGATGCCGTTCTCCCGCGCGAAGGAGAGCTGGCGGTTGTGGTGCTTGCCGGCGCCCGTGTACTCGGTCTCCTGGACGACGACGATCTGGTCGCGGTCCATCTGCCTCGCGAGGGTCACGGCCGCCGTGAGGCTCGTGTTTCCCGCGGGGCCGCGCTCGAGCCCCTCGAGCTTCGTCATCAGCTCGGTGACGTAGAAGACCTCGCCCTGGCTGACGAGCTGGTACTCGTCCATGTAGCGCAGGCTCCGCGCCGCGTTGCGCGGGACGTCGACGCGGTCGGGCCACGTGGCGAAGGGGACGCCGAAGCCGGTGTGCCCGGTGGTGAAGCTCTTGCGGTTGAAGTCGCCGTCGGAGGCCATGTGCAGGCCCGCGAGGTCGACCGAGCAGGCGACGATGCGGGTGTCCGTGCACCCCTCGGCCAGGAGGCCGCGCGCCGTGCCGGTGAGGTTCCCGCCGCCGGCGTGGGTGATGACGACGGCGTCCGGGTCCTTCCCGGCGCGTTCGCGCACCTGCCGGGCGATCTCGACGCCGAGCGTCTCGACCCCGCGGATGCCGAACGGCGTGTAGAGGCTCGCGTTGAAGAAGCCGGTCTCCTCGAGCGTCCGCAGAAGGACGTAGAAGAGCTCCGGCCCGACCGAGAGGCGCTGGACCTCGGCTCCGTAGGCCTCGCAGGCCCGCGACTTCTCGAGGATCTCCGGCTGGCCGACGCCGCGGCTGTCGAAGACCTCCTGCAGGATGATGCACTTCAGGTCGCGCATCGCCGCCTGGCTCGCGACACCCGCGCCGTAGTTGCCGCTCGTCGCGGCGATGACCCCCGCGTAACCTCTCTTCTTCGCCTCGTATGCACTGATCGAGGCCCGGCGGGCCTTGAAGGAGCCGGACGCGTTCGCCGCCTCGTCCTTGACGAAGATCCGCGCTCCCTTGCCGGGCCCGGCGAAGGCGCGGACGGCCTCGGTGAGGCGCGTCAGCTCGTGGAGAGGCGTCCCGCCGACCTTCGTCTCGGACTGGATCCGGACGATGTCATCGAGGGTGTAGCCGGTCTCGGCCATCATCCGCTCGTAGTCGAAGGCGACCGGGCTCGACACGTAGGTGTCGAAGTCGATCCCGAGGCTCGCCTTCATGATCTCGTTCTTGCGGGAGAGGACGGCGGCGTAGCTCGTGCCCTTCATCTCAGCTCTCCCGAAGGCCGATGTGGAGGAGCTCTGGCACCGTCGCCCCGAAGCTGTGGTCGTAGCCCGGGTTGACGGCGCGCAGGACGCCGCGGTGCGTCCGCCCGATCAGGCTCGTAACGGAGGCCACCTGGCCGACCTCGGACTCCTCCTCGAGGAAGCCCGAGAGGCGCAGGACGTACGGCGTTCGCGCCGTGTCCTCCGGCAGGCCCGGGGCACGCTCCGCAGGCTGCAGGACGGTCGACTCGATCTCGACCCAGGTCCCCCTGGCGACACTCATGGCGCTCAGATCCGGCGGCTGTAGGCGCGCTCGCCCATGAGGGCGGCGGGGACCGGCAGGTCGACCATGCTCTTGAGGCCCGGCGTCGCCGCGACGACGTGCGGGATCATGTTCACGGCGACGCCCATCGTCGCGATGCCGCCGGCGATCTCGGGGCCGGTCGACATGTGGATCTCGGGCTTTCCGTAGATGTTGATGTAGTCGCCCGTCCCCTGCCCCTCGAGGTGCGGATGGATCTGCTGCGGGTGAACGAGCTTGACCACGGGCTTCTCGCCCGCGTAGCCGATGGCGACGTGCGCGCAGCCGGCGACCATGCCGGGCGCGACTTTCACGTGCGGCGTCTCGCGGTAGACCGTGCTGATGATCGGCTCGCGGCTCTCCTCGATGCGGGTCACCCCGAGGCCGAGCGCGTCGCTGATCATCCGGATGCTCTCGGGGAACCCGACGTGCCCGACGATCGATCCGTCGGCAACGCCCGCCGCGAACTGCTCGGGGGTCGTCCCGACGCCCTGCGTCTTCATGACGGTCGGGCCGTAGGGGGAGAGGTCGTTCACGCGGCTCGCCTCGATCCGCTCCACCTGGTGGCAGACGCCGGAGAGGACGACCACGAGGAGGTCGAGGACGAAGCCGGGATTGACGCCGGTCCCGAGGATCGTGACGCCGTGCCTCTTCGCGAGGGCGTCGATCTCGGCCGCGAGCTCGGGGCTCTGCGCCTCGGGAGCCGCCATCTCCTCGGCGATGGAGATGCAGTTGATCCCGGCCGAGAGAATCTTCTTCAGGTCCGGCATCTGCTCCTTCGTCCAGGAGGTCGTCGCGATGACGACGAGGTCGACCTTCGCCTTGTCGAGGACCGACGACGGGTCGTTCGTCACGGTGACGCCGAGGCGCCGGCCGCCGCCGAGGACCTCTCCCAGGTCCTTGCCGACGTAGTCGGGACGCATGTCGATGCCCCCGACGAGCTCGAGGCCGTCCTTCTCGAGGACGAGGCGGGCCATGCCGCTGCCCATGGCGCCGAGGCCCCACTGGACCACACGGAACTTCTTCATCTGGAATCCTCCTGCCGGACTCGCCCGTTCGAACCGCCCGGCGGGGACCCGCAGGCAGGAACAGTGGCAACGCCCGGGAGCGCATTTTAGCGGGATTCGCAGGATTCCGGACGAGGGGGGGCGCAGCCTCCCCCGGCTGAAATCCGGTCGCAGGAGTGTAGTCTCGAGGAAGTCGCCGTGAACCCGAGACTTCTCTTCCGCCTCCTGCGTGTCGCCGCGCTCCTCGCGATCTCGGCAGGCTCTTCCATGGCCCGGTCCGGCGCGGTCCCTGCGGCGGTCCCCGGCTCTCCCCGGGTCCTCGCGCGCGTCCCCGTCGGCGACGGCCTCGCCGACTCTTCTCTTCCCGTCTACGCGATACTGACGGGCCCGGACGGTGTCGCGTACGCGCTCACGTTCGTCCCGGCGGAGAGAGTCGCTCTCGCCCGGGACGCCCGGGTCCTGGCGACGGCCGGGAGCCCGGAGGAGTTCGTCATCGCGCTCGGCCGCCGACGGGGTGCACGGGCGAAGGCGAGGGAGATCGCCGACGTCGTCATGGACGACGGACGGCACGTCGTCGCGAGAGCCGACGAAGCCCAGGCGGAAGCGCTCGCGGTCGCGGGCTTCGACCTCACCCGGCTCCCGCCCGTCCCGATGGACACGTCTTCACGCGAGACGCGGGTCCCGCTCGCAGAAGCGGCCTGGGACGGGGCCGTGGCGGGAATGGTGGAGCAGGTGACCGAAGCCGGGGTGACCGAGCTGGCCGGCGGATTGAGCGGGGGGCGGCCCGTCTCGGTCGGCGGCTCTCTCGTCACGATCGCCAGCCGTCACACGAACTCGGGCCAGCAGATCGGCCGTGCGACGCAGTTTGCATACGAGAGGCTGGAGTCGTTCGGCCTCGCTCCCTCGTATCACGCCTGGCAGCGGGGTTCCGTGGCCGGCCGGAACGTCGTCGCCGACCTCCCCGGCGTGTCGCGCCCCTCCGAGATCGTCATCCTCTGCGCACACCTCGACGACATGCCTTACGGAAGCGTCGCTCCCGGCGCCGACGACAACGCGAGCGGGTCGACCGGTGTCCTCCTCGCCGCACGGATCCTGAGTGATCATCGCTTCCAGCGGACGATCCGCTTCGTCCTCTTCACCGGCGAAGAGCAGGGGCTCTACGGGAGTTCCGCCTACGCGGCCTCTCTCGCGGCGCAGGACGCCAACGTGGTCGCCGTCCTCAACCTCGACATGATCTCGTGGGACGGCGGCGGCGCTCCGACGCTGAGGCTCCACACCCGCACCCCGGGCAGCTCCGGCTACGCGGCGGATCGGGCCATTGCCGACACGTTCCGCGCCGCGGTGAGCCTCTACGTCGGGAACGCCCTGGCTCCCGTCGACGACCCCGACTGGAACGCGGCGAGCGACCACTACTCCTTCTGGTCCCGGGGCTGGCCCGCCCTCCTCGCGATCGAGGACGACGTGAACGACTTCACCCCTCACTACCACACGACGGCGGACACCCTCGCGACGCTCAACATCCCCTACTTCGCGAACTTCGTGAAAGCGTCCGTCGCCACCACGGCGCACCTCGGCGTCCTGGCGACCCAGGGGACGGCCTTCTACCCCCTCACTCCCTGCCGGGTCCTCGACACGCGCGAGTCCTCGCGCCCGGCGACGCTCGGACCTCCCGCGCTGGCCGCGGGCCAGACGCGCGCCTTCACCGTCGGCACGGTGTGCGGCATCCCGTCCGACGCCGCCGCCCTCGCGGTGAACGTCACGGTCACCGAGCCTCTGGCCGCGGGGTTCGTAACGCTCTTCCCGGGACGAGGCGTCGCGCCCGGCACGAGCAACGTGCACTTCCGGCAGGGGGGCACGCGCGCCTGCTCGTCCGTCGTCTCCGTCGGCCCCGGGGCCACGTTCAGCGCGTTCAACGGCTCCGCCGGAACCGCCCACCTCATCGTCGACGTGGCGGGAGTCTTCCGCTAGCACGATTCCGTGCCAGGCGTGAAACCGTGTATTGTTTTCAACAATACACGGTTTCACGCCTGGCACCGTCTCACCGTCCGTCCGCTGCGCGAGCGGACGGGAGACGCGGACGGCGGCCCGGTTCAGTTGACGGGTTTGCCCGCCTCGAGGGTGGCGATGAGGTTCTTCAGGTTGTTGCGGTTCCCGTCGTCCGGCGCCTGGGCGAGGGCCTTCTTCGCCGCCGCGAGGGCTTCCTTCGTCTTCCCCTGGGCGGAGTAGGCGCGGGCGAGGCCGACGTTCACCGGCCACACGTCCGGGTGCCTCTTCGCGTTGAGGAGGTAGACGGCGACGGCCTCGTCGGTCTTCTTCTGCGCCTGGAGCTGCCGGCCGTACATGTGGAGATCGATGACGGTCGCCGTCGGGTGCTCGAGCGCCTTCTGCATCGTCGCCTTCGCCGCGTCGGCCCGGCCGTTGGCCGCCTGCGCCTGGGAGAGCGTGGAGAGCGTCCGGAAGTTCTCCTGGCCGGTGAAGCCCGGGGTCGCCGCGTGCTCGGCCCACTTCAGCGCCTCGGCGAGGTTGATCTTCTTTCCGAGGCAGAACTGCGCCGCCTGCTCCCACGACTGCCAGTCGAAGCCGG
Source organism: Holophagales bacterium (assembly GCA_016719485.1). Taxonomy (NCBI): domain Bacteria; kingdom Pseudomonadati; phylum Acidobacteriota; class Holophagae; order Holophagales; species Holophagales bacterium. Next base: position 190,619 of record JADJZB010000020.1, on the reverse strand, counting down.
TCGCGTTGCGCAGCTGGTTCCGCATCTGTCCCAGGTAGACCTCATTCACGTCGGACACCTGGACCCGGATCGGAATCTCCAGCTCGTCCCAGCGGAGGACGACGGTGGCCTCCTCCGGCTTCCTCTCGACGAAGTCGAAGGTCATCCAGTGCGTGTACGGGGCCTTGCGGGGCTTGACCTTCACGCGCAGGGCATCTTCCTTCGAGGTGTAGAAGTAGTGTCCCCACGACGTGGAGTTCTTCGAGAAGATGATCGTGAACTCCTCGGGACCGGGGACCATGAAGAGGCCGTAGGAGCCGGCCGCGAGCGGCTGACCCTCGACCTGCACGTCGTGCGACACGCGAAAGACGGTGTTCTCGTTGGCGCCGGCCCGCCAGGGGCATTCGTCGCCGCAGCTGCCGAACGAATCCTTCGACATCCCGTACGGGACGAGGCCTCCCCAGATTTTTCCGCGGCGGTCGGTGCCGTCGGGAGCCGTCACCTTCGGGCTGTTGTAGGTGATTCCGACCTCGACGGGGCCGATCCACTGGGAGACCGACGCCTTCTGGTTGTCGCCGCTCGGCGGACCGGCGAGCCGCTCGGCGGCGGCGGGGGCGGCCAGGGCCAGGGCGAGGGCAGGGATGAGGGCCGGCGCGAGCCGGAGCGGAGTTCGGGTCATCAGGGCCTCCTCGGACGCCGACACACCGGACCCCGGGCGGGCCCCGCTCGTGCCGGTCGTCGTGAATTCCGCTTCGAGATACGCTGCCGGCGGCGCCGGGTTTCCGGCTCCGCCGCACATGCTCGCGACGCTCCTCTTCGCCGCCTCCATGGCCGTCCCGGACGGCAACATGCTCCTCGGCCGCGAGGCGCAGGGGCGGGGGCTCTCCGGCGCCCCGGCGGCCACGGACGGACTCCTCGCGCCGGAGGGCGCCGCGGCGGCCGCGGCCCTGGCCGCCCGGCGGGTGGTCCGGCTCGTCGACCCGGAGGCATTCCTGGCCGTCGACCTCGGAGCGCCCCGCCCGGTAGGCGCGCTCCTTCTCCAGGCGGATGCCGGCGACACCTACCTCGTCGAGGCGTCCGTCGACGGCCGGACCTGGACCGGCATCCTGAGGGTCGAGGCGGGCGACGCCCTGTACGGGATGAGGACCCGCCGGGCCGAGCTGCCGGACCCGAGGGAGGCGAGGTTCCTCCTCGTTCACGCCGAGGGGGGCGATGGGACGTACGCCGTAGGCGAGCTCGCCGCATTCGCAGAGGCCCCGGGATACTGGCGGGAGCCCGTGGCCACGGCCGTCACCGAGAAGCCGATCCCGGAGGATGAGCTCCTCGTCGTGGGGAGAGGGCTCATCGCGCTCGCCGCCGCCCTCCTCCTCGCGTGGGGCGTCGTCCTTCGTCGAAGAGGGGCCCCCGCGCGCCACGAGAAGCTCCGCGACAGGGCGCTCGCCACGCTCGGCCTCCTGTCGGCCGCCGCCTTCTTCAACTTCGGCCTCTTCCATTTCGGACGGTTCGTCCACGTCTGGGACGCCTACCACTACGTGCTCGGGGCGAAGTACTTTCCCGAGCTCGGATACACGGGTCTCTACGAGGCGACCCTGGCCGCCGAGCGCGCCGCGGGACTCCTGCCACCCGGTACCGTGCTCCCGGTGCGCGACCTCGCGACGAACGCCATCGGGACGTCGAAGGCCGACGACGCGCTCGCGACCTGGCGGCCCCGCTTCGGCGCGCGCTGGGAAGCGTTCGTCTCCGACGTCCTCTGGTTCCGGACCCGGACGACCCCGGAGCACTTCCGCCGGATCCTGGTCGACCACGGCTACAACGCGACCCCCGCGTGGGGCATCCTCGGCGGCGCATTCGCCCGGGCCGCCGGACCGGTGACCGACCGCTCCGTCGGCCTCCTCTCGCTCCTCGATCCGGCTCTTCTCCTGGGCGCCTGGCTGCTCCTGTGGAGGGCCTTCGGGTGGCGGGCCGCGTGCGTCGCCCTCGTCTTCTGGGGGACGAACTTCCCCGGCCGGTTCTTCTGGAACGGCGGCTCCTTCCTCCGGATGGACTGGCTCGCCGCCGCCATGGCCGGCGTGGCGCTGCTCAAGCTCGGCCGGCCGCGCCTCGCGGGATCGGCCCTGGCCTGCTCGGCGCTCCTCCGCATCTTCCCGGGCGCGCTCCTTCTCGCACTCGGGGCCGCAGCGGCGTGGCGCTGGGCGCGGGAGCGCAACCGGAGCGCCGTCCGCGAGGAGCTTCTCGTGGCAGAGGGGGCACTGCTTACGGTCCTGGTCGCGGTTCCGCTCTCGCTCCTGGCGTCGGGCGGCTTCTCGAGCGTCCGATGGACGGCGTGGGCCGAGTTCGCCGACAACAGCCGCAAGCACCTCGCCACGCCCCTGGCGAACAACGTGGGGCTCGGCACGCTCGTGACGTGGCGCACCGCGACCCGCGCCGAGGCTCTCGTGAAGAACGGGGAGCGGGAGCCTCTGGCGGCCTGGAAGGAGACCAAGCGATCGGCGCTGGGGGACTCACGCCCGCTCCGGATGCTCCTCGCCGCCGCGTCGCTCGCGGCGGTGGTCTTCGCCCTTCGCAGGCGGCCCGCCTGGGCCACGGCCGCCGCAGGGGCAGGCCTCGTCTTCGTCCTGGCAGACCTGACCTGCTACTACGCGTCGGTCCTGCTGCTGCTCGGGCTCCTCTCGCTCGAGCGGGAAGAGGCGGGAGTCGTCACCTCGCTCCTCGCCGCGGCGACCTGCGCGGCGCCGCTCCTCTTCCGCTGGGAAGACGACCGCTCCGTGTTCGTCAGTGCACTGATCCTCGGCGCGTTCGGGCTTCTTCTCGCGCTTCTCGCGCGCGAGAAGAAGCCGAGGGGCTCCCGGAGCTAGAGCTCGAAGACGAACCTTTCGACCGGCGCCCAGCCCTGGGACTTGACCTCGTCGCCGCGCCAGACCGCCCACTGCGGGAGGCTCCCGGTATAGCTCTTCGTCATCTGGTGGAGCTGGAGCGCCGAGTTGGCGGCGAAGAGCCAGACGACCCGCCCGGGACTCCAGGGGCTCGGGACGCAGAGGTAGAGACCGTCGTCGGGGCGCGGGTACGTCACCCCGTCGTACGTGAAGAAGCCCTTTCCGAAGGTGACGGGCAGCTTCTCCAGGACCCGGGCGACGAGCGCGTTGTCCGAGGGCGGGCCGAGGAGGAAGAGGTCGCTCGCGGCGAGCTCGTCCTCGGTAATCTCGGCGTCCTTCACGACGGGCGGCAGCTCCTCGCTGTAGGCGTCGGCGAGCGTGGCCTGGAAACGGAGGGCGAGCGTGTGGTTCGCCTCGACTTGCCGCGTCGTCCCGTAGACGATCTTCGTCCGCTCGAAGTCGTCGGAGAAGTTGACGAAGGAATGAGGGTTCGCGAGGGGAACCGGGATGTCCCGCCCCGCGTCGAAGACGACCCGCCCGGGCTTCTGCGGAACGGCGAACGTCAGCTCCGTCCGCTCGCCCTTCACCTCGTACGGCCTCACGAGGCGCTTTCCGCCGGCGTCGATCGCGACGCTCCCGAGGAAGTGGTACGGCGATCCCGCCTGTGTCACGACGAGGGTCACCTTCCACTCCTCGCCGTCCGGCTCGGCCCGCGCCTCGACCTTCGGGTCGGGAAAGCCCTTCGCCTCGATCCACGGGGCCAGGAACGGCGCGACGTCGCGCCCGGCCGCCCCGGAGAGGGCGGCGACGAGCCCCGCGGTCGTCACGTCGCGGTTCCTGCTGGCGGTGAAGGCGGCGTCCATCGCCTTCAGGAAGGTGTCGTTACCGAGGAGGAGCCGGAGCTGGTGGAGCGCGAAGGTCCCCTTGATGCGGGGGATCTGGTAGGGCGAGCGGCGGCCGTACTCGCGCCTGGCCTCGCGGATCGCCACGTCGCCCTCCGCCGCCGCGAAGTACGCGGCCCTCGCGTTCAGGCCGGCGAGCTGGTCGCGGAGCGCGACGTGCGCCTTCGCCGCGTCGTCGGGGAGGCCCTTCAGGATCTGCCAGTAAGCGGCCGAGCCCGAGACGAGGCCGTTCTCGGCTTCGGTCTTCGGGAAGACGCTCCCCTTCCAGAGCTTCGGCTTGTCGAGCTTGAAGAACGCCTCCACGCCGGCGAGGTCGAGGGAGGGCTCCTTCGCGACCGGCGTCGTGGCGGCCGCCTCCTGCGCCTTCGCCTCCTTCAGCTTCTGGGCGATGAAGACGGGACTGAAGACGGCGTAGCCGAGGGTGAGGTGAGGGATGGCGCCCGGGTGATCGGGCATCCGGCGATTCCCCGCCACCGGGAACTTCTCGCGCAGGGTGACCTTGCCGTAGTGGGCGAGGAAGACGAGCTTCTCGGCCATCTCGGCCGTCGTGACCTTCCCGTCGCAGGCGTGCGGCCGGTTGATCGGGGAGGAGGCCCAGAGGTTCACCGCCTCGATCGCGTCGATCTTCCCCTTCACCCGGTCGTACCACTTCCGGAATGCGACGTCGCGATCCCACGGCCCGTAGACGGGGTCGAACGGCGCGTCGTCGGGCTGGACCCCGTATTCCTTGCGCACTTCCGGGTCGCGGGCGTTGTTGTTCGCCCAGAGGAAGCCGGGCGTCCCGAACGGCGCGAGGTCCTCCTTCGTCCGCCAGAGCTTCGACGTCTTCGTCCCGAGGAGGAGGATGGCGACCTCGTTCGTCTTGACGTCCGCGATCGGCCAGTCGTTCGTGTACATCCCGTTGTTGTTCTCCCGGAGGATGCGCGCGACGTCGTCGATCGAGCTCGCGTACTGCGCGGCCTTGCGGATCCGGTTCGACATCGGGGTGCCGTCGAGGTTCCACGGCGTCTGCGCGACCGTCGTCTCGCCGATGAGGATGCCGGCCGCGTTCATGTAGTAGTCCGTCCCGGAGTGGATGCCACCGGGGAAGGTCTGGTAGACGAGGCGGTGGCCCTTCGACGGGACGACGTCGGCGATGACGTTGAAGTGGACGCCCGTGTATCCGGCCCACATGAAGATCTGGCCGAACACGGGGCGGCCGTCCTTCGTCGCCGGCCCCGTGGCCACGAACGAGGAGCACTTGTGCGCCCGCTCGGGGATCTTCGCCTCGTCTTCCGACGTCAGGAAGCTGCGACCGGTCAGGGGATGGGGCGTCGTGCGCAGGGCCGACCTGACGTAGTCGAGGTCGATGGAGGAGTTCATCGTCACGACGTCGAGGAAGTCGACGGCACGTCCGTCGATCTTCGCTCCCGCCTTCGCGGCGCCGTCGGCGATCCCCTTCATCTCGAGGAGGTACTCCTCCTCGTACTTCCGCAGGAAGACGGCGTCGGCCATGAAGCGCATCTCGGCCCAGGCGCCCGGCCCGTCCTTCGGGTTCTCCTGGATGCCGAGCTTCTTCGCGTAGCCGGCGATCTCCTCGGAGAGGAGCGTCCCGTACTGGAAGCCGCGTGCGTACGGCTCCCCCTCGACGTGGACGTAGATCCACCCCTTCTCGTCGTAGCGGAACGCCGGCCCGTGCCAGCGGACCGTCTCCATCGGGACGAGCTCGCGGACGTCGGTCACTTCCTCGAGCGTCACGTCATCGAACCAGGCGGTCCCGGTCGCCGTGCCGTTCAGGCCGAGGTGCAGGCGGACCCGGTCCTTCGCGGTCGTCGCGACGAAGAGCGTCTCGACCTTCTCGAAGGGGCGCGTCGCGCCAGAAGCGGGCGAGTGGTTCGTGAAGGGAAACGACGCCATCGTCAGCGCCGCGGCGACGGGCGTCGGGTAGCGGCCGGTCGGGTCGGAGACGGCCTTCTCGGTCCTCACGAACGCCGAGAGGCGATAGACGTGGCCGACCTCGAGCAGGACCTCGGCCGAGGACACGGCGACCGACGCCGGGGCCGGGGCCTGGAGTCGCAGGCTGGCGGACCCACCCCGCGCGACCGCGGCGTCGCGCGACACGGTGGCATCCGTCCCGAGCGAGCCCTCGACGCTCCACGAGACCGCGAGCGGGCCCGAGGCCTCCTCGAAGCCGCCGTTCGGAACGGCCGGCGGCGCGCCCGCGGCAGAGAGCGCGGCAGACAGAAGAACGGCGGCGATCAGGTGCGTGCATTCCATCGATCGAACGTTCACGGTTCCTCCCCCGAAAGCCCGGGACGCGGGATCGTACCGTCCCGGCCGTGACGGCGCTCACAGACCCGTCCGCGACGAGATCCGGCCCGCGCCCGGCCGCCGTAGTACGCGTGTCCTCGGAATCGAAGCCACGACAGGAGAAGAGACATGAAGCACCTCGTCACAGCCGCGTCCCTCACCGCGCTCCTCGTCAGCGCCTCGGCCGCGCCCGCCGCCGACACCGTGGTCTGGTACCCGTCCGTAGTGAATACGGAGGGCCTGGGCGGCGCCAAGTACTACTCGGTCCTGAGCGTCTGGAATCCAGCCGCCACCGAGATCACCCTCACGGTGGACGGTTTCGTCTCGAACACCTCGGGCCTCTCCGCCCCGACCGCGACGGTGACGGCCACCGTCCCCGCCGCGACTCACGCCACCATCCCGAACGTCCTCGCCGCTCTCTTCGGCGGACTCGAGGGTCTCGCGGCCGCGCGCATCACCGCGAGCGGGCCGGCCACCTTCTTTCACTCCGTCGTGAACGACCAGACCGCCGCGGGCAATGGCCAGACGCTGCTGAAGGTCGACAACGCCCGGGGCGAGAACGTTCTCTCGGGCGGGAGCCTCCTGCAGCTCGCGAACGCGAGCGCCGAGGACCGCGCGATGGGCAAGGGCAAGCGGACGAACGTCGGCTACTTCAATCCGAGCTTCGACACGAAGACCGTGACGTTCCGCGCCTGGACCTCGAATGCCACCCTGATCGGGGAAGAGGTTCGCTCGATCCCCGCCTGGAGCCAGGTGCAGCAGCCGGTCTTCGACCTCGTCCCGCCCACGACGGCCGGGAACACCGTGCACGACGACTTCCTCGTGACGTTCGAGGTGCAGGGGGGTGGGCTTCTCGTCTACTCCACCGTCGTCGACAACAAGACGAACGACGGCGTCTACCAGGCCGCACAGTAGGCCCCCGGCCCCGACCATCCACGCTGCTCGCCGGCGGCTCGGGGCAGGGACCCAGTCCCTGCCCCTTTCCCTTTTCAGAACGGCCGGCCGAGGAATACGAAGAAGTTCGTGCTCCCGCCGTAGCCGGAGACGATTCCGGCGTAGATCGGGCCGAGGACGGTGTCGGCCCCGGCGTAGATCCCCCCCGCGGGGCGCAGGCCCGAGAGGCTCGTCTCCTCGCGGCGCGTCCAGACGCGCGCCAGCTCGAACGTCCCCCCGACGTAGACACCGCGGCCGATGCGCGTCGGGAGGCTCGCGATCCGGTGGGAGACCGAGGCCGAGAGCGACGCCGCCCGCTCTCCTGCGACGTTCTCGCGGGAGAGGGCGGAGACCCTGCTGAAGTCGGCGAGCGTGAAGAGCATGTAGTAAGGCGGGTCGCTGCCGAGCGTGTCCTCCCAGCCCGCCGAGCCGATCACGGTCGTTCGCGCTCCGAGCGGCAGCACCTGGACGCCGCGCGCGAAGAGCCGGTAGAACGACGAATCCGAGCCCATGTCCTCGCGGAAGGCCTCCAGCCGGCCGGCGGCGAGAGTCCCGCGGCGCGGGAAGGCGAGGTCGTCGAGCGTGTCGTATCCGACGTAGCCGAAGAGGCCCCCGTGGTCGAAGCTCAGGTCTTCCTGCGGCGCCTCCGCGAGAACGATGTCCGCGCCGCCCGTGCCGCGGAAGACGCCGGCGTGAATCTGCCCGTACGACCCGAGCGACACCCCTCCGTCGAACGCCGCCTGGAGGACCGACACCTGTGCCTCCCCGACCGGTCCGCCGGGAACGCTGACGCGGGCGAGCGACCGCTGGTAGAGGACGCTGGCGCTGACGAAGAACCGGCCGCGGTAGTCGAGCGGCTGGTAGTACTCGAGGTTCGCGCCCGGGACCGTCCCGAGCTCGATGGTCGTCTTCAGCTCGCCGCCGCGCCCGTTCAGCTGCATGGAGTGGAGGGTGGCGCGGAGCGCGAGCGTGGCATTCCCGTCGAAGTTCGCCTCGAAGGCGCCGCCGACGCGGAGAAACGTCGGGCCCCACGACTTGGGTCGCGCGTCGATCAGGAGGACGTTCCGGCCCTCGTCGCGCAGGAGCCGGAAATCGACCGTCTCGAAGACGCCCATCTCGTAGATCCGGTCCAGGTCGCGCCTGAGGACCGCCACGTCGAGCGGGCTCCCCACCCGCGTCTCGAGCCGTGACGTGATCTGGCGGGTGTCGACCCCGGCGCTGACGGTCTGGATCGCGTCGACGACGGGAGACTCGGGTCGGCGCCCCCTCACCCTCTCGCGAAACGCGCTGTACTCCTCCTCGGTGACGGAGAGGGCCGACAGCTCCTTCGCGAGGGCGCGTCCCGCCGCCTCCCCGCGCGCCACGAGATCGGCGGCGCGGGCGAAGTCCATCGACGGGATGTCCCCGACCCGGGGCCTTACGACGACGCTCGCCCTCAGGAGGGCAGCCGACACGTTCTGCCGGATCGGGAGGCTGATCGTCCGGCTGAGGACTCCGCCGAACGACAGGAGCTTCTCGGGGTCGAGCTTGTCGCTCGAGACGTCGACGGCGACGACGACCTGGGCACCCATCGCCTCCGCCTCGGCCACGGGGAGGTTCTCGACGAGGCCGCCGTCGACGAGGAGCCGGCTCCCGCGGGGAACCGGCGAGAAGACGGCCGGCAGCGACATGCTGGCCCGGATCGCCTCGGCCAGGCTCCCGTCCGAGAGGACGACCTTCTCGCCGGTCGTGATGTCGGTGGCGACGCACCGGAAGGGGATCGGAAGCGCGTCGAAGCTCTCGACCCCGACGGTGCCGAGCGTGAGCGACTTCAGGAGGAAGCTCAGCTTCTGGCCCGCGACGAGGCCCGACGGAAACGCGATCCCCTTCTTCGTCAGGCCCATTTCGAGGTCCACGTAGTTGAGGACGTCGTCCTGCTTGCGCCGGTACGAGAGGCGGTCGCGGGACGGCCGGTCGTCGAGGAGGTCCTCCCAGTCGGTCGTCAGGAGGAGACGCTCCATCTCCGCCGGCGACATCCCGGAGGCGTAGAGGCCGCCGACGATGGAGCCCATGCTCGTCCCCGCGACGACGTCGACGGGGACCCGCAGCTCCTCGAGCACCTTGAGAACGCCGACATGTGCGAAACCGTGGGCCGAGCCTCCGGAAAGCACGAGACCGACGCGCGGCCTCTTCGGGGTTTCGGCCGGCGAGGGGGACGCGGCGAGGAGGAGAGAGAGGGCGAACGCGCCCCGTGCGGCCCGGCGCATCGGCGCCCATGATAGCCGCGCGTGGGGTGAGGACGTCATGGGACACTACCGGGAACGTTACCGTCCCCTCGGCACAGGAGGTCCCCGGATGTCGAAACCGAGCTCATCGCTGATCGCAGTCCTGTTTCTCGCACTCGTCCCACCCGCGGCCGCGGCCCCCCCCGCCAACGACGCCTGCAACGCCGCAACCTCGATTCCCGCCCTCGAGCTCCCCTTCAATCAGTCGCTCGACACGACCCAGGCGACGTCCGAGGGCGATCCTGCCGTCGCCTGCGTCACGCCGGCTCCGGGCAAGTCCGTCTGGTTCACCTTTCGTCCCGAAACGTCGGATTCCTATGCCTTCGACACCGCTGGCAGCACGCCCGCCGGCTACCAGCCCGTCCTCACCCTCTTCACGGGCAGCTGCGGCGGGCTGACTCCCGTCGCGAACGCCTGCGACCGCGGCCGCATCGTCGCCTCGCTCACCGCCGGCACGACCTACACGCTTCTCGTCGCCGGGGCGGCCGTCGTCGTCGACCCGGAGATCCGGATCGCCGTGAACGGCGTCGACCTTTGCCCCAGCGGGCCGGGGCCCGGCGGCGGCGGCTGCGGGTCCACTTTCGACGTGCATGTCGGCGAGCAGATTTCCGCCCGCGCCTACAACGGTCTCAACGAGACCCTTCTGACGACCGGTGCGTTCGCCTGGACCCTCGGAACGAACGCGAATCCGGCCACCGCCACGGGCCCCTCGGCCGCCTTCGCGTACACCGCTCCCGTGGCTTCGACGACCGTCGACCTGACGTGGACTCCCCCGGGCCAGAGCCCGATCACCCGCCAGGCGACGATGATCGTCACCGGCGCCTCCGGCGTCGCTTCGCTTGATCGCACGCCTGACGGACCGTTTCCGCTCGCTGCCGGGGAGACCGCCACGCTTCCGACCTCCGGCGGAGTCCTGAGGCTCCTCGTCCAGCGCGACGCGCCCGTATGGCGATACACGAGCATCGTCCCTTCGGTCGCCAACGTCACCAACGCCGCCGGTATCCCCTACGTCTCCGACTTCTCGGTCTCGAACATGCAATCGACGGAGTCCGTCGTCGGGATCGAGCTCTGGACGTCGGCCGGTCGGCGCGAGTCCTCCCTGATCCGCCTTTCCCCCTACGGCTCGAAGACGATTCGTGACGTCGTGAAGACGGCCTTCGGCCTGGAGCAGACCTTCGGTTCCCTGCTCGTCTTCTCCACCGGATACGTCACGGCGGGCGCGAGGACGTGGGCGCCCGTCGCGGGCGGGGGTACGAACGGCCAGTTCGCGCTCGCCGGTGACGTCAAGAACCCGTCGTCCGCGGCCATCCTGCTCACGGGCGAGATCGGCGTTCTCACCGGTGTGAGGCAGGATTCGGCCTTCAGGACCAACGTCGGCGTCTACAACCTGAGCGAGAAGGAGTGCGTCGTCGAGGTCGAGGCCCGCGGCGAGGATGGCCGGCGCGTCGGATCCCAGCTCGTCCTCACGGTCCCCGCCACGCGCTACGTGCAACAGTCGCTCGGAGACGCCACGGGAAACAACCTCCCGTCGGGCTCCGTGCTCGTGACGAACGCCACCTCGGGCTGCGTCGTCGGGAGCGTTGCCTACGTGATCGACAACGTCACCCAGGACCCGCTCGCCGTCGCGCAGCGCAAGAGGCCCTGAGCCACCGACCCGCCGGGCGCGCCACTCGCGCGCCCGGCGGCGTCACATCGACGCGTCGTGGACGATGCGCCAGCCGCCCTTGAACCTCACCAGGTTCAGGAGGGTGAGTCCCTCCGCCGCGGGCTTGTCGGCGTGAGAGATCTTCCATCGTGCGACGAGGCCGATCGCGTCGATCGGCTTCTTCGAGGGCACGGGTGCGAGAACGTCGACCGACAGCACCTCGAACGAGAGGATCCCGCGCGCAGCCGCGTCGGGGTAACGGGCCTTGTAGCGCGCGAGGACCTGCTCACGACCCTTCGTCAGGCCGAACGCCGTCAGGAAGAGGGCGTCGTCGGCGTAGACGGCGCAGAAGGCGTCGAGGTCGCCCCGGTTCCAGGCGGCGGCCTGCGTCTCGAGGAGGGTCCGCGCCTCCGTTGCGACCGCCGCTGGAGCCGGGACCCGCTTCGGGCCGATTGGTGGCTCGGACATGGCGGTCGAAGCGACGAGCGCAAGGGCGAGGAAGGCCGGAAGGAAGCGCGCCATGGGCGAATCGTAACTGGCTTCAACCATCAGCCCCCCCGCTTCGATTCCTCGACGGTGTTCAGGTAGAGGGCCGAGAGGTACTCGTCGAGGCTCGGGGCGAGGTCGACGAAGCACCCTTCGGGCGTTCCGTCCCAGTCCGGGAGCCCTTCGACGTACGCGACGATCCGCCCGTAGCGCCCAGGAGCGAGATCGACGTAGAGGACGGAGGTCCCGCCGTCGGCCGCGATCGGAAGGAGGCCGGGGCGCAGGTCCTTGAGCCGCCGTTCGACCTCCAGCTCGTGGAGGATCAGTCCGCCGGGCGACCGGCCGGGATACGGATGCCGGGTCGAGTAGAGCGAGTAGAAGCAGAGCAAGAACGGCCCGGATTCCGTCGGGAGCTCGAAGATGTAGTCGAGCTTCCCGCCGTTCGCGACGGCCAGGAAGTCGACCAGCTCGGAAGGGAGCTTTTCGCCGACCGCTCCCTCGATGGCGGCGATCTCTTCTTCCGTCGGCGGCGCCTTCGGCGCGTCGACCTCGAGGTGGGGGTGACGGCCGCGTCTCATGAGCGTCCATTCTCGCCGGTCCGCGGTCCCGCGAGGGGGGCCGGCCCTCATCGCGTCCTGGGCAGCTGGACCACGAGCGTCCCGGCCCCCACGAGCAGGAGGCCTGCGATCTCGCGAAATCCGAGCTCTTCACCGAGGAAGGCGACCGCCAGGAGCGCGATCTGCGGGAGCATCAGGCCGTTCACGACGCTCGACTCGACCGCGGTCAGGGTCTTCAGCGAGCGGTTCCAGAGCGTGAACGCGACGGCGGTGTTCACGACCGCGAGCCACGCGACGACGGCGGCCGTACGCAGGTCGAGCGGCGGGAGACCCTGGAGGGCGACGCCCCCCGAGAGGAGGGCGAGGGCGCCCACGGACAGGCTCACGAACGTCACGGAGAGAGGCGGCAGGGACGACTCGCGGTTCACCTTTCGACCGAGGAGCGCCCCCGCGGCGTTGGCCGAGAGCGCCACGAGCGCGACCGCGACGCCCGCCGCACCCGGAACGGCGAGCGATCCGGGCCAGAAGTAGAGGACGGCGCCCGCGGCCGCCATCGCGACGCCCGCCCCCTGAAGCGGCGTCGGCGGCTCGCTCCGCGCGAGGGCGCTCGCCAGAGCCACGAGGGCGGGCGTCATCGCCAGGAAGATGCTGACGGTCGCCGCCGGGAGGAGCGCGAGGGCGGCGAACTGGGCCCCCTGCGCCACGGCGATGTAGACGAGCCCGAGGAGAACCAGCCAGCCGACCGTCGCGCGCGGGGCCTCGCGCAGGCGCCGTCGTCCTTCCGCCGGGCCGAGCGCGAACGGGGCGAGGCAGAGCGCCGCGAGGCCGTACCGGAGCCCGGCGAAGGGAAGGGGCGGAAGGCTCGCCGCGAGCCCGACCTTGATGAGGACCCAGGACGTCGACCAGAGGAAGGTGACGAAGACCGCGGTGAGGAGGGCGGAGAGGCGCCCGGGCGCGTGCGGTGCCACGGAGGCGATGTTAGAGCGTTCCCTGTACGTACCTCAGGTTCGTGAGCGCGACGAGGTAGTCCCGCTTCGCCCGGGCGAGGTTCCCTTCGGCCTGCCGCGCGTTGACGAGCGCGTCGTCCACCTCGAGCCTCGTCTTCACCCCGAGCTCGCTCCCCTTCTCGGACATCTCGAGAAGGCGGCGGGCCTGCGAGACGTTTCCCGAGAGCGCCGTCACGATGCCGGACGCGACCTTCACCTGGTCGAGGGCCGTGCGCACCTCGACGTAAAGGCCGTCGCGCGCCTTGGCGAGGTCGAGCTCGGCGCGGGTCAGGTCGCTCTTCGCCTGGACGACCCGGCCACGCGTGGCGAGGCCGTCGAAGAAGGGGAACGAGAGGTAGACGCCCGTCCCCCAGACCTTCCCGTCGGCCTTGAAGGAGCCGGCGTCGTACCAGGACCACCCGGCGTTGGCCCGCAGGTCGAGGCGGGGCTTGTCGTCGGCGTTGCGGATCTTCACGAACTCGCGGTAGATGCCGACGGCACGCGCGAGGCCCTTCACGTCGGGCCGCTGCTCGAGCGCCGTCCGCACGGCCTCGTCGAACGTCGGCGTGTCGACCGCTTCCGCCTCGAGCGTCCCCTCGACGTCGACGGCCAGCTTCTCCTCGGCCAGGACGAGCTTGAGGCGGTCGAGGGCGATGAGAACGAGGTTCGCGGTCCGGATCAGCTCGGGCCGCTGGTTGTCGAGGGCGACACGCGCGGCGAGGACGTCGTAGTCGGTCGCGGTGCCGAGGGCGTACCTCTTCTCGGCCTCCGCGAGCTGCTTCTCGCGCTGCCTGAGGGTCTCCTTCGCGATGGACTCCAGCTGCCGCGCGAGGAGGACGTCGTAGAACGCCTCGGTCACGTCCCGGATGGCCGCCTGCCTGTAGTGGTTCAGCTGGTCCTCCGCGGCGGCGATACCGTCCTTGGCCGCCCGGACGGCGGCGCCCACCTTCCCCCAGGCGTAGAGGGTCTGGGTGAGGCCGAGGCCGGCCGCCCCCGTCGTCTGCCCGGAGGGGAAGAGCCCGCCCGTGAGGGCCGCGAACGTCCCGTCCCAGGAGCGCCCGTACGACGCGTCGGCCGAGAGGTTCGGGAGCGCCGCGGCGCGCTCCTCCACGTACTTGCCGCGCACCCAGTCCTGGTAGCTGCGCGCCTTCTCGACGTCGTGGTTCTTCTCCGCGGCGATCGCCACCGCGTCGGCGAGCGTCAGGACGCGCGGGGAGGCCGCGGGGGCTGTCGGAGCCGCCGGCGGCTCGACCGCGAGCGCCGCCGCGGGGAGGAGGAGGGCGAAGAGCACGACCGCGCCGACCGCCGTGTGCGCCGCCGCCTTCCCGGTGTGGCCGAGCGCCTCCTGCTCGAGGGCGTTCGCCTTCGACCAGCGGCGGTGGATCCACGCGGCGAAGTCGTCGAAGAGCGCGTAGACGACCGGGACGACGAGGAGCGTGAGGACCGTGGAGGTGATGAGGCCGCCGATGACGGCGCGTCCGAGCGGCGCCCTCATCTCGGCCCCCTGGCCGAGCCCGAGGGCGAGCGGGAGCATGCCGAAGATCATCGCGAGCGTCGTCATCATGATCGGCCGGAGCCGGGTGCGGCCCGCCGTGATGAGCGCCTCGCGGCGCCCCATCCCGCCCTTGCGGAGGACCTTCGTGTAGTCGACGAGGAGGATCGCGTTCTTCGTGACGAGCCCCATCAGGAGGATGAGGCCGATGAGCGACATGATGCTCAGCGTGTCGCCCGTCAGGGCGAGCATTCCCGCCATGCCGACGATCGACAGGGGGAGCGAGAGCATGATCGAGAGCGGGTCGATGAACGACTCGAACTGGGCCGCGAGGATGAGGTAGACGAAGACGACGGCCAGGAGGAGCGCCTCGGCCATGTAGCCGAAGCTCTCCTCCATCCGCTCGGCCTCGCCCGGGAAGTAGACCTGGTAGCCCGGCGCCATGTCGATCTTCGCGGCGGCTTCCTTGATCTTCTCCGCCGCCGTGCCGAGCGGCAGGCCGTCGAGATTCGCGGTCATGAGGACCTCGCGGGCGAGGTCGCGCCGGGAGATCTCCGACGGCGTCGTGGCCCGCTCCGGCTTCACGAGCTCGGAGAGCGGCACGAGCGCCGGCGCGCCGCTGCCGCGCGGGACGGCGATGCGCAGGTCCCCGATCTGGGCGATGTCGCGCCGCATCTCGAGCGGGAGGCGGACGCGGACGTCGACGGCCTCGCCCTCCTCGTCCTCGTAGGTCGTGACGGCCTGGCCGCCGACGAGGGCGCCGATCGTCCGGGCGATGGCCGGCGTCGAGAGGCCGGCGTCGGCCGCCCGCTCGCGGTCGACGACGACGCGATACTCGGGGAGATCGAGCTCGAGCGTCGTCTCGACGTCGACGATCCCGGGGATCCCGTAGACGGCCTTCTTCAGCTCGGCGGCGTACTTCTTCAGGAGCGGGATCTCCTCGCCGCGGATCGAGACCATGACCGGCTTCTCGGCCATCTCGTCGCTCTGCATCTCGACCGACGGGATGATCCCGGCGACAGAGGCGATCCGCTTGCGCGCTTCGGCGGCGAGGACGCTCGCGTGCTTCTTTCTCTCCGACTTGTCGACGAGCTTCACGTAGACGCGCGCGTCGCGGACGGTCCCCATGTCGCCGGCGCCGATCGAGGCGTACGTGTGCTGCACCTCGGGCATCTTCTTCAGCTCGGCGAGGACCGCCTCCATCCGCCCGCGCGTCTCGTCGAACGAGGCGTCGGGCGCCGTCTTGAACTTGACCTGGAACTCGGCCTGGTCGGGGTTCGCCATGAACTCCGACTGCAGCGTCCCGAAGAGCCCGATCCCCGCAACGAAGGCGACCGTCGCGAACGCGAGGACCGACTTCCGGTGGTCGAGCGCCCAGGCGATGAGCCCCTTGTAACCGTCCGCCGTCCGGTCGAACCAGTCGTTGAAGCGGTCGAGGGCCCGCGCGACGGCGTGCCGGTTGCCGATCCGCTCGACGTCGGGGTCGACCCAGCGCGAGGAGAGCATCGGGTCGAGGGTGAAGGAGACGAAGAGGGAGACGAGGACCGCGAAGGCGACCGTGATCCCGAACTGGAAGAAGAAGCGCCCCATGATCCCCTTCATGAAGGCGACCGGGACGAAGACGGCGACGATGGAGAGCGTCGTCGCGAGGACGGCGAGGCCGATCTCGGCGGTGCCGACCCGGGCCGCCGTCATGTGGTCCTGCCCTTCCTCGAGGTGCCTCACGATGTTCTCCCGGACGACGATCGCGTCGTCGATGAGGAGGCCGATCGCGAGCGAGAGCGCCATGAGCGTCATGACGTTCAGCGTCATCCCGAGGAAGTACATGACGATGAACGAGGAGATGACCGAGATGGGGAGCGTCAGCCCCGTGATGACGGTCGAGCGCCAGGAGTTCAGGAAGAGGAAGACGATGAGGACCGTCAGGATCGCGCCGATGATCAGGTGGTCGTCACGTCGTGGACGGACTCCTTGATCATGACGGAGCCGTCCCGCACGAGCTGGATCTCGACGGAGGGCGGAAGCTCGCCCCGGAGCTTCTCGATCTCCTTCGTCACCGCCTCGACGACCCCGACCGTGTTCGCCTTGCTCTGCTTGAAGACGTCGATCGCGACGGCCGGGACGCCGTTCACGAGGGCGAGCTTGCGCCGTTCCTCGATCGTGTCCTTGACCTCCGCGATCTCGCCGAGCGTCACGGGGACGCCCCCGCGGCTCGCGACGACCATCGACCGGAAGCCGGCGACCTCCTTCGGCTTGCCCGAGACGCGCACCGGCATCTCCTGCCCGCCCCGGTCGAGCCGGCCCAGGGGCGTGTTCACGTTCTCGCCGGAGAGCCCGGCGACCACCTCGTCGACGCCGAGGCCGAGGGCGTCGAGCCGCGACGGGTCGAGCTCGACGGCGACCTCGCGCTGGCTCTCGCCGACGAGGTCCACCTTTCCGACGCCGGGGAGGTTCTCGATGCGCCGCTTGACCTTCCGGTCGACGAGCGTCGTCAGCTCGCGGGGGGTCATCTGGTCGGAGCGCACCGCGAGGGAGACGATCGCCATCCCGCCGATGTCGAGCTTCTGGATGACGGGCTCCTGGATCCCCGCGGGGAGGTCGTTGCGGATGGCCGAGATCTTCGAGCGCGCGTCCTGCGCGGCGTCGTTGATCTTGACCTCGAGGTTGAACTCGACGATGACGGTGGAGAGCCCTTCGCGCGACGTCGAGTAGACGTGCTTGACGCCCGAGATCGGGTTGACCGCCTGCTCGAGCTTCTTCGTCACCTCGCGCTCGACCGTCTCGGGCGAGGCGCCCGGGAACTGCGTGATGACGGAGAGGACCGGGATCTCGACGTCGGGGAACATGTCGATCGCGAGGCGCCTGTACGAGAAGACGCCGAGCGTGACGAGCGTGAGCATGAGGACCGTCGCGAAGACGGGCCTCTTGATGGACAGGTCGGACAGGAACACGGCTCAGGCCTCCTTCGAGACGAGGACCTTGTCGCCCTCGCGGAGGTTGAAGCCGCCGCGGGTCACGACCTCCTGCCCCGCCCCGAGCCCCTTCACGACCTCGACGCGGTCGCCGGGGGCCGCCCCCGTCTCGACGTCGACGCGCCTGGCGACGCCCCCGTCCACGACGAAGACGGAGCCCTTCCCCGTCAGGGTGTCCCAGGAGACGAGCGCCGACCGCGGAACGACGAGGACGCCGGCCCGGGTGCCCGTGACGATCCGTCCCTTCACGAAGAGCCCCGTCTTCAGCGCCTGGTCCGTGTTCGGGACCTCGGCCTTCACCTTCACCGTCCGGCTCGCCTCGTCGGCGGCGGGGTTGATGAACGAGACCTTTCCCGAGAACGTCCGGCCCTGCAGGGCGTCGCTCGTGAAGGCGAACGGCTGGCCCACCTTCAGGGCGGACATCCGGGCCGACGGGACGTTCGCGGTCAGCTCGAGCACCCGGTTGTCGACGACCCGGAACATCGGCGGCGGGTTCCCCATGTTCTCCACGTAGTCGCCGACGTTCACGTTCCGGAGGGCGACGACGCCGTCGATCGGGGCGCGGACCACGGCTTTCGCCAGGCGGGTCTGGGCCATGGCGAGCTGCGCCTTTGCTGCGGCGGCGCCGGCCCGGGCAGCCTCCTCGACCGACCTGGCCTCGTCGAGGCCCTGCTGCGTCGCGAGGCCCGCCTCCTTCAGCTTCACGGTCCGCTCCAGCTCGCGTGCCGCTCGCTTCGAGGCGACCTCCGCCTGCAGCGCCGTGGCGCGGGCCGCCTGGACCGCCGCGTCGATCTCGCTCGAATCGAGGCGCGCCAGAGGCGTCCCCGCCTTCACGCGGACCCACTGGGTGACGAAGACCTCGACGACCGTTCCGGAATACTCGGTCTTCACGTCGGCCTCGCTCCGGGCCGTCAGGGTGCCGACGACGTCGACGGTCTCTTCGAGCTCGGATGCTGTGGCCTTTGCCGTCTCGACGGCCACGGGGGGCCGGCCCCCGTCTGGCGCGGACTTCCCGTCGGCGGACTTGCCGCAGCCAGTGAGGGCGAGGACGAGGGCGACCGGAAGGAGGGCGGCGAGCGAGCGATTCATCGCAAAGTCTCCTGGTTCGTGAGGATGCGGGCGGGCGCTGCGAGGCCCGAGAAGATCAGATCCAGCACGCGGCGGAGACCGTCCCTGCCGAGGCCGAGCTCCGGGTGCGCGAGGTCGAGGTCCATGTTGAAGGAGAGGACGCCCATCAGGGCGAGGGTCACGTCGCCGGGATCCGCGTCACGGAGCTCGCCCGCGGCGATCCCTTCACCGACGATCTCCGAGATGACGGCCATCAGCTTCTGGTGGAAGGTCTCGAAGTCGAATGGCGGGACCCCCTGGGCCGGTCCCCAGAAGACGGCGTTGATCATCCGGACCCACGCCTTCTTCGTCTCGAAGAGCCGTAGATCCCGAGGAGGAACCCCTCGAGACGCTCCCTTGCCGTGCCGGTCGCGACCCGGCTCGCGGCGATCCCTTCGTCGGCAATCCTCACGAGATCGTCGAGAATCGCGAGGTAGATCCCTTCCTTGCTCTCGAAGTGGTAATAGAGGGCCGGCTTCGTGACTCCCGCCATTTCGACGATCTCCCTGACCGAAGTCGCCGCGTAGCCACGGGTCGTGAAGAGCAGGACAGCTGAGTCCATAAGTCTCTGTCTTACAGAGACTTCACCTACATGATCGAGCATCTGGACTGAACCTCCGGATCGCCGTCCCCTTGTGCCTTATGGGAGCTACCGACCGGTAGGTAATCTAGTCCCCGGAAACTCCGTCGTCAAGGGTCTGGCCGAAAATCCTTAGCCCTCCCGAGCTCGCCGTCCTGGATTCAGCTCCCGGGCGGAACCCTCGCGAGCTTGTCGCCCGCGCCGAGGGCGACCCAGACGGTGCCGTCGGATCCCGTGGCGACGGCCACGGGGGATTCCGGCAGGGACGTCCACCCGACCTTGCCCGTCGCCGGATCGAGCCGGCCGATCTTTCGGGCGCTTGCGGCCCCGAACCAGACGCCGCCGTCCGCGGCCACCGCGATGCCGAGAGGGGCGTTCTGGACTTCGTACTCCTTCACGACACCGTCCTGAGTCACCCGGGCAACGCGGCTCACGTTCGGGAGGGCGATCCAGAGGCTCCCGTCCGGCGCGAACGCCACGGCGTCGGGCTGCGCGTTGGGCGACGGAATCGGCCAGGCGGAGAGCCCGCCCTCGGCAGCGATCCTCACGACGCGGTTCCCTCGACGCTCCACGACCCACGCCACACCGTCCCGGGCCACCGCGATGGCCGTCGGCTCGCTTCCTTCCGGCAGGCCGAACTCGCGGATCGTCCCGTCCAGCGCGCGTCGGCCCACGCGGCCGACCGCAGGGAGCGTGAACCAGACGACACCGTCGGCCGCCACCGCCAGGCCGGTCGGCTCGCCGCCCGGCCGGGCGAGCGCGATCTCGGTCAGCGTCCCGTCGAGGCCAACGTGTCCGAATCGCTCGCCGGCGAGGTCGGCTGCCCAGGCGGTGCCGTCAGGCTGGAGGGCCAGCCCCAGGGGCTGCGTGCCCCGCGAAGGGAACTCGAAGAGGGCGATCCTCCCGGAAGGGCTCACGCTCCCGACGGCCCCCGAGAACTGGGCCGAGAACCATGCGGTCCCGTCGGCCGCCACCGCCAGCGCGGCGACCCCGGTTCCGGCCGGGAGCGTCACCACGTCGAGCGAGAACGCGCCGCGGGGCGCGAGAAGGAAGACGAGGACCGGGACGGTTCGAAGGAGAAGGTTGCGCATGGGGTCTTCCCTTGCGGCCGCCGTGTGCCGGGCGGCCGAACAGGGAAGGATAGTCCTGCAAAGGTGAAAACCGTTTGTACGACACGTCGTCTCAGGACCCCCGCCCCGGCGGGGGGTCAACGCACTCGGCGATCGCCGGGCCGTCGGACGGTCACTTCTTCAGGAGAGCCGGGAGCTTCTTTGCCGCCTTCTCCGCCGCGTCGCGCGTCCCTTCGAGCTCCGACGACTCCTCTTCCTCACCTTCCGTTCGCCGGTAGTTCGCGGTGCCGGTGACGGCGAGGGGCTTCCCCTCCTTCCCCGTCGCCGCGTCGACGAGGCGGAGCGACGTCGGGCAGTCGACCCGGACGTTCTGGACGACGCGCTCGACGCGGTAGCCCTCGGGCGTCGTGTCGGTGTAGTGCATCCGGCTCACCTCGACGCGGCACTGAGACAGGGAGATCGCGAGCCACGTCTCCCCGGGCCACTCCGCCCGGAACGCGCGCGCCGCCTCGCCGTCGGGCTCTGCCACCATCGCGCCGAGCGTCGCTCCCGAAAGGCGCGCGTCGGAGAACGACACCTTTCCGCCGTCCGAGAGCTCCGACTCGAAACGGGCGACGAAGGCAGACAGCTCTTCCTCGCTCCCATCGGCTTCGACGAGGACGATCCGCGGCTTCGGCTTCTCTGCCGCGGCGGCGCCGGAGGCGGAGACGAGGGCGAGGAGCATCAGGACGGGAGCGAGGCGGGCGGCACGCATGGCGGGAGATTAGCGCGGGCGCATCCTCGCCCGCCCGGCTATCCTCCCCCCCGCATGAGACGCCCGCTGCGGTTCGCGATCGCCCTTCTCCTCGTCGCGCCGCTGGCCGCTGCCCAGCAGCCGGACGACGACGAGGCTCCGGCGCCCGTGAAGGCGGAGGTCGCCGTCGTCGCCTCGCTCTCCGGCGCCGAGGCCGAGGCGTCGACGGTCGCGGTCCTGACGCGGAAGCAGATCGAACGGCTCCCGGCCCGCTCCCTCTCGGAGCTCCTCCGCTACCTTCCCGCGGTCGACGTGAGGCGACGCGGCCCGGAAGGCGTCCAGGCCGACGTCTCGCTCCGCGGTGCCGACTACAACGGCACGCTCGTCCTCGTCGACGGCGAGCCGGTGAACGACCCCCAGACGAACCACCACACCCTGGACCTGGACGTCCCCGCAGACGCGATCGAGCGGGTCGAGGTTCTCTACGGGGCCGCCTCCGCGCTCTACGGATCGGAGGCGATCGGCGGCGTCATCAACGTCGTCACGCGTGGCGGGAGCCTCGGAAAGGCCCGGGCCCAGCTCGAGGGGCGCTACGTCCACGGCTCCCACTCCCTCGACGCGGGGAGCCTTCGGATCGCGACGAAGATCACCGACGCCGTCACGCTCTCCCTCGACGGCTCGCGCTCCGAGTCGAGCGGGTTCCGCGACGACCGCGAGCACGCGATCGGGGCGCTGAGGGCATCGGTCCGCGTCGACACGGCCCTCGGCCCCGTCACCCTCGCCGGGGGCGCGGCGGACAGGGCCTTCGGTGCGTACGCCTTCTACGGGACGCGATTCCCGAACCAGCAGGAATGGACGAGGACGCGGAGCCTTCGCCTCTGGGCCGACCTCGCCCTCGGCGCGGGCTGGTCGCTGGCGCCTTCCGCCTCCGTCCGGGACCACCGGGACGACTTCGTCCTCGAAAGGACCGACCCGGATTTCTACCGCAACCAGCACGAGACCGACCGCACGGCTTTCCGGCTCGTGGCACGCCGGCCGCTCCTCGGCGGAACGCTCGCCGTCGGCGGCGAGACGGGGCGCGACACGATCGACTCCACGAACCTCGGCGACCACGCCCGTGCGCGCAGCGCCGCCTTCGTCGAGCTGGGGCGGCCGTTCTCGACGGCGACGCCCTCCGCCGGAGGGTTCCGCGCCGGACTGCGCGTCGACACGTACGAAACCTACGGGTCGAGGGTCTCGCCCCAGCTCGCAGCCTGGGTCGCGCTCGGCGCGGGATTGAGGGCCCGGGCGTCGATCGGCACCGCCTTCCGGGTCCCGACGTTCACCGAGCTCTACTACGTCGACCCGCAGACGATCGGCAACCCGGACCTGCGCCCCGAGCAGGCCGTGAACGTCGAAACCGGGCTGACGTGGGACGCCGGGGCGGTGACCCTCGACGCCGCCCTCTTCTACCGCCACGGGACCGACCTGATCGACTTCGTGAGGTCGTCGCCGCTCGACCCGTACCGGGCGACGAACCTCAGGACCGTCGATACGCGAGGGATCGAGGGGACCGTCTCTCTCGCCCCGTCCCGTCTCGCGCGCACGCCTCTGACGCGACTCTCGCTCGGCGCCGCCTTCTACTCCGCAGATCTCGAGAAGCTGAAGTCCGCATCGGGCGCGAGCGAGGGGCGATACGTCCTCGACCCGCTCCGCGTGAAGTGGGATTTCCTGGCCGAGGCCCGGCTCCCCTTCCGCGTCGACACGCTCGTCCGCCTCTCGTACTTCGACCGCCCGTCGTTCGACGAGGGGGTCCTCCTCCTCGACGCCCGTCTCGGCCACGACCTCCTGGAGGGGGACATCCTCGAGGTGTACGTCGAGGGCGACAACCTCGGCGACGTCCGCTACGAGGAAGTGCCGGGGGTTCCTCTCCCGGGCCGGACCCTGGCCGGAGGCCTGCGCCTCACCTGGTGAGCCGGAGGGTAGACTCCGTGGAGCGAGGTCGTACCGGTTCGATGCACAAGATCCTGCTCGTGGACGACATGAGGAGCTTCCTCGACCTGGAAGCCACGTTCCTCTCGCGCGCCGAGTGCCACCTCCTGACCGCCTCGACCGGCCTCGAGGCGATCCGGGTGGCCCGCGCCGAGAAGCCCGACCTCATCGTCCTCGACATCGAGATGCCCGAGATGAACGGCATCCAGGCCTGCCGCATCCTGAAGTCGGAAGCCGTCACGTCGCACATCCCGGTCATCGTCCTCACCTCGATGCAGATGGAGGACGAGGCCCGGCGCGCCGGCGCGGACCACTTCCTGAGGAAACCGATCGACGAGCCGACGTTCCTGGCCGAGGTGAAGCGGTTCCTCCCGATCGTCGAGCGGACCGAGACACGCGTCTCCCTCGACGCCCCGGTCACCCTCTGGCGCGACGGCGACACCTTCGAAGTCCGCCTCGTGAACCTCTCGCGGACCGGCTTCTACGTCGAGACCGGCCAGCGCCATCCGATCGGTGCCCGGCTCGAGGTCTCCTTCTCCCTGCCCGAGGACCCTTCCGGCAAGCTCATCACCGGAGAGGCCCTCGTCGTGAGGCACGGAGACGACCCGCCCGGCTTCGGCTGCCGGTTCCGGCAGGTCTCTTCCGGCGTCCGCCTCGTCGTCGAAGACTGGGTCGAGCGCGTGGCGGCGGGACGCTAGAGCGTCAGCTCTTCCCCGGCCCGAGGTCGACGAGGCGGATCCCCATCCGCTCCGCGTAGTCGAGGATCCGCGGCTCGCGATAGAACTCCGAGAAGTAGATCCCGACGAGGCCGGCGTTCCCGATCAGCTTGAAGCAGTTCCAGCAGGGCGAGGCGGTCGTGTAGATCTCGCCCCCCTCTATGCGTACGCCATTCATCGCGGCCTGGAGGATCGCGTTCGCTTCGGCGTGGACCGTCGCGATGCAGTGACCGTCTTCCATGAGGCAGCCGTCCTCGTCGCAGTGCGGCAGGCCCCTCAGCGAGCCGTTGTAGCCGGTGGAGAGGATCCGCCGGTCGCGCACGACGACGGCCCCCACGTGCTTGCGGGGGCAGGTGGACCGGCTCGCCACCTCGGCGGCGATGTTCATGAAGTAGCGGTTCCAGTCGACGCGATCGCCCATCGCCCGATTATGCGGTTCGGCGCAGCTGGCTGCTGCGTCGCGGCGGGGCCCGTGTAGGATTCGGCCCATGCCCGACAGGACCGTCGTCGTCACCGGCCTCGGCGCCGTCAGCTCCCTGGGGAACGACCTCGCCTCCACCTGGGCGGGCCTCGTCGCCGGAAGGAGCGGAATCGGCCCCATCACCCTCTTCGACGCGAGCGGCTTCCGGACGAAGCTCGCGGCCGAGGTGCGCGAGCTGCCCGACCCCGGGGTTTCGCCGCGCCTCCTCCGCCGCCTCTCCCGCACCGACGTCATCGGCCTGACCGCGGCCCGCGAGGCGCTCGCCGACTCGGGGCTCGACCTCGAACGCGAGGACCCGAGCCGGATCGCCGTCGTTCTGGGCGGCGGCGTCTCGGGCCTCCTCGACAGCGAGAACTACTTCCGCGACCTTCTCGAGAAGGGCCCTCGCGGGGCGCGCCCGACGCGCATCCTGAACCACCCCCCCGACCAGACGACCGACCGGATCGCCGAGGTCTGGGGCTTCCTCGGCCCGCGGGCGACGATCACGACCGCCTGCTCCTCCTCGTCCACGTCGCTCGGCTACGCGTCGGACCTGATCCGCGCAGGCCTCGCCGACGTCGTCGTGACCGGCGGGGCCGACACGTTCGCCCGCCTCACGCACGGCGGCTTCAACTCCCTGCGCGCCTCCGACTCCGAGCCGTGCCGCCCCTTCGACCGCAACCGCAAGGGGCTGACGATCGGCGAGGCGTCGGGAATTCTCGTCTTCGAGGAGGAGGGACGCGCCCGGCGCCGCGGCGCGACGATCCGCGCCCGCTTCCTGGGGTACGGCCTCACGAGCGACGCGCACCACATGACGCAGCCCGAGCCCTCGGGCGAGGCGTGCGCGAGGACGATGCGCGCCTGCCTGAAGTCGGCGAAGCTGAATCCCGGCGACGTCGACTACGTGAACGCCCACGGCACCGCCACCGTCCAGAACGACCCCGCGGAGACCCTCTCCATCAAGCTCGCCCTCGGCGAGCGGGCGCGGGAGATCTGCATCTCGTCGAACAAGTCGATGCTCGGCCACTGCCTCTGCTCGGCCGGCGCGATCGAGGCCGTGGCGACCGTCAGGACGATCGAGACCGGGATCGTCCCGCCCACCATCAGCTACGTCGAGCCCGACCCCGAGTGCGACCTCGACGTCGTCCCGAACGTGTCCCGCGAGGTCGACGTCCGGGTCGCCCTGTCGAACTCCTTCGCCTTCGGCGGCAACTCGACGGTCGTCGCATTTGGAAGGGCCTGAGGAAACGCCGTGAGAGAGATCCTCGTCACCGGCGCCGCCGCCGTCACGCCTCTCGGGAGAGACCTCGAGACGACCGCCACCCGCCTCGCCGCGGGCGAGAGCGGCATCGCGGAGGTCCCCGTGTCCGAGGGCGGAGATCGCAAGGGTGCCGCCTACGCCGCCCGGATCGGCGCCTTCACGACCGAGCCCGAGATGCCGAAGGCGAAGGCCCGCCGGCTCGACCGCGCGAGCCAGTTCGCCGTCGTCGCCGTCACGCGCTGCCTCGCCGAGGCGGGCTGGACGATGGCGGGGAACGAGGAGGAGACCGGCATTCTCCTCGGCACCGGCTCGGCCGGCGCCAGCCCCCTCGTCGAGCTCGAGCGGCAGATGGCCGTCGAGTCCCCCGAGGCGGCCTCGCCCTTCCTCTTCCCCAGCACCGTCGCCAACGCCCCGGCCTCCGTCGCCGCGATCGAGCTGAAGATCAAGGGCCCGAACGTCACGATCACGCAGAAGGACCCGGCGGGCCTCAACGCCCTCTTCTACGGCCGGCTCCTGATCGCGGACGCGCGTGCGAAAGCGATCGTCGTCGGGGCCGTCGACGAGTGGAACCTGACCTACCACCTCACGTACGAGCGACTGCGCGTCCTGAAGACCCTCACGAAGCCCGGCTACGTCCTCGCCGAGGGGTGCTCCGTGGTCCTGCTGGAGGACGGGGCCTCGGCGCGCTCGCGCGGGGCCCGCGCCTGGGCGCGCCTCGCGGGCACCGCCTCCGCCGGATCTCCCGTCTCGCCGCAGCAGCGCCGCGCCCGCCCCGAGGAGATCGCCGCGACGATCCGGGCCGCGCTCGCCGACGCAGGAATTCCGCCCACGCGCGTCGGACTCGTCCACGCCTCGGCCAATGGCGTCCCTTGGGTCGACGCGGCCGAGGAGGCCGCCCTCGCCGAGGTCTTCGGTGCGTCGCCCCGCATCGAGCGGGTCAAGCTGCAGGCGGGCGAGAACCCCTGTTCCGGCGCCCTCCAGCTCGCCCTCGCCGCGCGGGCCCTGCGCGACGAGCCTTCGTTCGGTGCGGTCCTCGTCAATTCCCTCGGCGCGGGGGGCAACCAGATCGCCGTCGTTCTCACCGCGCCGTGACGGCTCCCGCGAACGCCGCTGCGCTCCGCGCCTTCCGCGTCGACTTCGAGGTTCGTTTCCCCGAGGTCGACGCCTACCGCGTCGTCTGGCACGGCAACTACGTCCTCTACTGCGAGCTCGCCCGCAACGCCCTCTGCGGCGCCGCCGGTTTCACTCCCGCCGAGGCGCTGGCTTACGGCTACCGCGTTCCGATCACGAAGTTCGAGATCGCCGTGAGGCGCCCGGCCCGCCTCGACGACCGCCTCGAGGTCTCCTGCACGCTCCGGCCCCCGGAGACGGCAAAGCTCGAGATGGACTACGAGGTCCGTCGCCTTCCCGACCGCCTGCTCCTGGCGACCGGCTTCACGCAGCAGGTCCTCCTCAGCCCGAAGGACGAGCTCCTCCTCACGTTCCCGAAGCCGGTCCGCCTCCTCGTCGAGAGGATCCTCGCCTACCAGCGCGGGGAGCGGGAGCTGACGGGGGAGAAGATTCCGATCGGGTAGGCGGGCGACGCGCCGCCCTTGCCACCCGGGGGAAATTCCGAGATCCTGCGACAACTTCTCGCAATCTCGGAGGTCCACATGGTCTCGCGCAACGCCGTTCCTGCGTTCTGCCTCGTTGCTCTTCTCGCCCTCGCGACCGGAGCCCTCGCCGCGGGGCCATGGACGCCCGTCGGCCCACCCGGGGGCGCGGCCTGTGGCCTCGCCGTCGACCCGAAGGACCCGGGCGTCCTCTACGCCGGGGCGTTCGGCGGCGGCATCTGGAAGTCGACGGACGGCGGTACCAGCTGGGCCCGGCTCGCGGGTGTCCCGGCGGAAGAGACGGTGAACGCCGTTTCCGTCAGCCCGGCGCAGCCCCGGACGGTCCTCGCGGCGGGCTTTGCCGGTCTCTACCGATCGACCGACGCAGGCGCGACGTGGAAGAAGGTTCTCGACCAGGGACGGAGCCAGCCCGAAATGACGGCCTTCGCCTTCGACCCGGCAGGGCCCACGACCGTCTACGCGAGCTCCGATTCGGACGGGTCCCCCGCGGGGATCTTCAAGTCGACCGACGCCGGCGCAACCTGGAAGCCCGCGAACACGGGTCTCTCCGGCAACTCGCGCGTTTACGCGGTCACGGTCGCGCGAGACGCGAAGTCCGTCTGGGCGGGCTCTTCCGACGGCGTCCACCGCTCCGGCGACGCCGGGGCCACGTGGGAGACCGTGCTCCCGGGTAAGAACGTCCGCAGCCTGGCCGCCCTCGCCGACGGCACCGTCGTCGCGGGAACGCTCGGCGACGGGATCCTCCGGTCGAGCGACGCGGGCGCCACCTGGACCGAGGCGAAGAGCGACACGAAGATGTCCGGCAACACCGTCTACGCTCTCCTCGCCTCGACGGCGACACCGGGCCTCCTCTACGCGGCCATCCCGAACCGGGTCCTCCGCTCGACCGACGGCGGCTCCACCTGGACGACCTTCTCGCGCGGCTTCAACTGGGTGAACTTCCGTTCGCTCGCCCTCGACGAGAAGGCCGGCACCGTATGGGCCGGCAGCGGGCGCGACGGGGTTGTGAGGACGACGGACGCCGGGGCGTCCTGGACGACCGGGACGGGCTTTCTTTCACTCGAGGTCACGTCACTTCTCGTCGACCGCAGTTCGCCGAAGCGGCTCTTCGCAGGGACGACGCAGGGGGGCGTCTACCGATCCGAGGACGGCGGGTCCACGTGGGCACTCTCCAACGAGGGGATGACGAATCGCGCCGTACTCTCTCTCGCGGCCGATCCCTCCGCGCCCGCCACGTTCCTCGCCGGAACGCGCAAGGGGGTCTTCCGTTCGACCGACGCCGGGGCGACCTGGAGCCCGGTGCTGAAGGGAGGGATCGAGCCCGAGGTCTCGGGACTCGCCTTCGCGCCCACGGACCCGAAGCGGGTCTATGCCTCCGCGGCGCGCTCCTTCGGGTCGCTCTACCGGAGCGACGACGGCGGCCTCACCTGGCGCGAGCTGAAGACCCCGGGGCACGACAGCTCGCTCCTCGGTCACTTCGCCCTCCACGTCGGCGCCGGGTCACCCGAGGTGGTCTCGTTCAGCACCGACCGGCGACTCCACCTCTCGGGCGACGGCGGCACGACGTGGAGCGAGGCGACGGGAATCCCTCCGACGTCGCGCATCCAGGCGATCGTCACCGGGAAGGTCGCCGACGAACTGTTCGCGGCGACGAACAAGGGGGTGTACCGCTCCGCCGACGGCGGGAAGAGCTGGGCCGCCGCGGGCAGCGGCACCGAGAGCCTGAACGTCCGGCGGCTCCTCGTGGATCCGTCCTCGGAGACGATCTGGGCCGGTGCGTGGAAGGAGGGCGTCCTGCGCTCCGCGGACGGAGGGAAGACGTGGACCCGCGTCGGCGGCTCCCCACCTCACCCCGACGTCGTCGCCCTCGCCCTCGAAGCGCCCGGGTCGCTCCTCGTCGGTTTCGACGGCGGCGGCGTCTGGCGCCTCGACGCCGCATCGGTCCCTTCGGCGTCGCCGCCGAAACCGAAGGGGAAGTAGGGAGTGTCCCTCACCCGATTTTACCCGATTTCGTGCCAGGCATGAAATCGTGTATTATGCGAATCCGAGCAGGCGTCCCGTCAGCGCACCTTTCGCCGGTACGCCGTGGCGAGCGCGTCCGCGTACTCGTTCCAGCGGATGCCGGAGTGCGCGGCGACCCAGCGGACGTCCAGCTCGGGGCGGGACCGGAGGGTCAGGTAGAGCTCCTGGACGAGCTCGAGGTTCGCGATCGGTCCGTCCTTGCGTCTCCAGCCCCGGGCTTCCCAGCCTTTCGCCCACTTCGTGAGGGTGTTCACGCAGAGCATGCTGTCGGTGTAGAGAATCGCCGCCGTGCCAGCGGGAACGAGCCGGCACCCGGCGATGAGCGCGACGAGCTCCATCCGGTTGTTGGTCGTGTGTTTCTCGTGGCCGCACTCCTCGGCGAGGACCCGGTCCCCGACGACGTGAACCGCCCCCCAGCCGCCCGGCCCGGGATTCGGGTCGGCGGCGCCGTCCGTGAAGACCCCGTCCTTCGGGCCCGCCGTGTGGCGGGCGAGGACAGAGGCGACGGGGAGGTTCTCCTCCCGCGACCCGGCCTTCCCCTTCCCGTTCTTGCACTTGAAGCAGGTCTTCGGCTTCCACCCGGGATACTTGCCCAGGATCTGTTCGCTCACGGTGAACGAACCGCCGCACTGCTGGCAGAGGAAGCTCTCTCCCCGGCCCTTCGGTTTCTCGCTCATGGGCTCACTGGATACCACACCCGGAAGCAGCGCCCCTCCGTCCGCCTCACTTCAGCTTCTCCACTCCCCCGAACTCCCGTCCCGGGCGCAGCTCGTGGAGGATCTCCCCGTCCTCATCCGTCAGGGTCTTGGTCACGATCCGGGAAACGAGGGCGCCCACGCCGGGGCCGAGCATGTAGCCCTGCCCGCACATGCCGACGGCGTCGAGATAGCCCTCCAGCGTCGCGCTCCGGCCGACGACGGGCGAGCCATCGGGGGTCATCGGGTAGAGGCCCCGCCAGGTGCGCCGGACCTTCAGGTTCGCGAGCTTCGGCATGAGCCCCACCATCCGGCGGGCCACCATCGGCAGGAACTCCGACGTCTCGCGGCGGTCCGTGCCGATGAGGGGCGGGTCGGGCGTGATGCAGAAGATCACCTGGCCCGAGTGCGCCTGGTAGAAGTAGTAGTTCGCGGCGCCCGGCGTCCGCCGGATGTCGACGACCATCGGCTCCAGGAACCTCTGCGCCGGTTCCGTGATTCCCGCCTCGTGGCAATCCGGGTTCACCGGGACGTCCAGCCCCCCCGACTGCGCGAGAGCGCGCGCCCAGGGACCCGCCGCGTTGACGACGCAGGGCGTCGCGTAGCCGCCCTTGTCGGTCCGCACGCCCACGACCGTTCCCTTGCGCCGCATGATGCTCGTGACGCGCTCGTTGAAACGGCACTCCACGCCCAGCTCGACGGCCCGCTTGTGGAAGGCAGCGCCTGAGAGCATCGGAGACGCCGACCCGTCCCCGGGCGAGAACGTCCCGCCGAGGAGCCCCTCGGAGTCGATGCCGGGGACGAGCGCGCGGAGCGCGTCTTTCTCGTACCAGTCGATGTCGAGCCCGGCCTTCTTCTGGACGACGAGGAGCTCCTTGAGGGTCTTCTCCTCGCTCGCCCGGTAGGCGACGAACAGGTAGCCGCCCTGGCGCCACTCGATGTCGAAACCGTGGGCCTCCTTCCACGAGGAGAACGTCTTCAGCGAATCGAGGCAGAGGCGGATCTTGGCGGGCGAGGAGTGCGTGGCGCGCAGGCCTCCGATGGCCGCCTTGTTGCTGCCTTGCCCTGCGGAGGCGAACTGGTCGACGCAGAGGACCTTCAGCCCCTTCTCCGCCAGGTACATCGCGGTGGGCATGCCGACGCTGCCCGCGCCGACGACGACGGCGTCGTAGACGGAGGTCGTCATCACACGCCTCCCACGAGCGGTCCGACGGAGGTGTGGACGGCGTCCCTCGTCGGCCCCTCTCCCGTGACGACACCCGCGAACGCGCCGAGCGCGACCTCCATGAAGACCGGGCGCTGCGTCAGCGGCGTCACCTGCGCGAGCGGCACGCCCTCCTCGCGGAAGACCCGCGCGATGAGCGTGGGGCACGTCTTTCCGCCGCAGGCGCCCATGCCGGCGCGGGTGAGGGCCTTGAGGTGGTTCAGGTCGCGCACCCCCTCGCGGATGTGCCGGCGGATCTCCCCCGCCGTCACGCGCTCGCAGCGGCAGACGACGTCGTCGTCGTCGATCCGCTGCACTTCTTCCTCCATCGCCTGAGAAACCCACGGCGCCTGGACCTGGATGCCGGCGATCAGCTTGGCAATCTCCCTGGGGGCCTTCACCTTCACGAGGAGCGCGTGGTCCGCGAACTTCGGCGAGCGGACCTTCGCGACCGGCACGTGCCCGAGCACCTTGCCCAGCGTGTCCAGGACCGTCACCATGTCGCCTTCCCTGATCGACACCTTCGGGAACTCGAAGGGGATCGAGACGAGGACCCCCTCGGCGTCCTTCTTCCGGTAATCGACGAGCGTCACGGCGAGGCCGGGGCAGATGGCGACACACTGCTCGCAGGCGATGCAGGCGCTCTCGTCGAACGTCGGCAGGCCGAGGATGTCGTCCCCCTCGATCCGGATCGCCCCCTTGGGACAGATCGACGTGCACGGGTTGCAGGGGATCTCCTGGGAGCAGTGGAAGATCGGGAAGACGCCCGCCTCGTGCTCGGGGATCTCCTCGGTGATGACGGCCCCGGGCCGGGCCTTCAGGACCTCGGCGGTGCGCAGCCACTCGGCGGGGACCTCGCCGACGTCGCGCCCCAGCATCCGCGCGATCTCGGTGCCCTTGATCTTCCCGGTGAACATCGCCGCGCTCGCCTCCGCGATCTCCTCGGCGTCTCCTGCCCCGAGGACGGGGAGGCCGAACTCCTTCGCCTTTTTCAGGAACTCGTCGACGGGGTCGAGGCCGACGGCGACGAGGAGCGTGTCGCACTTGAACGTCTTCTCCGTCCCGGGAACGGCTTTCCAGGCCGGGTCGAGCCGCGCGATGGTGACGCTTTCGACCTCCTCCTTCCCGTTCGCCGAGACGATCGTGTGGCGCGTGTGGATCGGCACGCCCATCCTCACGAGCTTGTCCTTGTGGACCTTGTAGCCGCCGCAGTCGTCGAGCGCCTCGCAGAGCCCCACGACCTGGATCCCCGCCTGGAGCGCGTGGTAGGCGCCGATGAGGCCGACGTTCCCGCCGCCGACGACGAAGAGCCGCTCGGCGGGGCGGACGAGGTCGCGGTTCACGAGAGTCTGGAACGCCCCCGCGCCGTAGACGCCGGGGAGCGTGTTCCCCTTGAAGACGAGCGATTTCTCGCGGGCCCCGGTCGCCACGAGGAGGACGTGCGGGCGGACGAGGACGTAGTGGCTCCCCCGCAGGACGCCGACCTTGCGGTCCGAGAAGACCGCCAGGGCCGTCGTCTCGGTCCAGAGCCTCACGCTCGGGAACGAGCGGACCTCGGCCTCGAGCTTCCTGCCGATGTCCATCCCGCGCGTCCCGGCGTGGCACGCCTCGATGGAGCCGAAGAACTTGTGCGTCTGGAGGACGAGCTTGCCCCCCAGCGCGGCCTTGTCGTCGACGAGGACGACGTTCACCCCCGCCTTGCCGAGCTCGATCGCCGCGGCGAGACCCGCCGGCCCTCCGCCGAGGATCAGGCACTCGGTCTCGACCGTCTCCACGTCGTGAAAGCGCAGGTCGCCGTCCGCATCGAGGAGCATCGCCTTGCCGTCGAGCGGCTCGACCGCCATCCCTTCCGTCACCGGCACCATGCACGACTTGACGGAGAGGCCGTTCGCCACGACCGAGCACTGCGCGCACTGCCCGTTCGCGCAGAAGATTCCCTGCGGCGATCCGTCCTTGTGGTGGTGCCCGAAAATCCGGACCCCGTTGGCGAAGAGGGCCGACGCGATGGTCTCCCCAGGCCGCGCCCTGTAGGTCTCGCCTCTCCACCTGAACGGGACCACCGCCTCGCCGGGCACCGGGAGGATCGGGTGTTCTCGGATTCGAAAGCCCGACATGAGGCTCCTCGTCCCCGGCTCTTCGAACCCGCGGCAGGGCCACGGTCCGGTGCGGGGTGGGGCGCGCCTCGGGATCGAAGCGGCCCAACAGGTAAGCATAAGGAGGACGGGGCGCGACGTCCACCGCAGGGAACGGGCATCGAAACTGCTCTCTCCCCTTTCTGTCGCCTCCGTCACTATCATCCGCGCATGAACAGGACTGCCGCAGTCCCATATGAGGGGCAGGCCGGTGCGCCCGAGGCCGCGACCTGCGACGTCGTCGTCATCGGAGGCGCGATCGCCGGCGTCCGCCGCCCTTCTCCTCCGTCGCCGCAACCCGGATCTCCGCGTCCTCGTCGTGGAGAAGAGCGAGGAGTTCGACTGGAAGGTGGGAGAGTCGACAGTCGAGATCTCGTCGTATTTCCTCATCCGCGTCCTCAAACTCTACGACCACCTGAGCCGCGAGCAGCTGCCGAAGCAGGGATTCCGCTACTGGTTCCACAACGAGAAAGCCACGCGGCTGCGCGACGCTTCGGAGGTGGGGCCGACCCAGCTCGCGCGGACGCCGAGCTTCCAGCTCGACCGCGCCGTTCTCGACAGCCACGTCCTGGGGATCGCGGCGGCCGAAGGGGCCGAGGTCTGGAGACCGGCGAAAGTCGTCGACTTCTCGCTCGAAGGCGAAAGCGGAAACTCCGTCACGGTCGAGAAGGCGGACGGGACGAGGGTCGTCGTCCGGGCGAAGTGGATCGTCGACGCCACGGGGCGCCTTGCGCTCCTGCGCGCCGCGGCGGCGTCACGCCCATCGAGGGCACCCGACATCGGCCATCTGGGTCCGCTACCGGGGTGTGAAGGACCTCGACGGTACCGAAGTCGTCGGGACGGACCCGGCCGACCCGTTCGCCCGCGGCGTCGTCGCGGCCCGGCGCCTCGCCACGAACCACCTCACCGGCTGGGGCTACTGGATCTGGTTCATTCCGCTCCGTGGCGGGGAGACGAGCGTCGGCCTCGTCTGGGACAAGCGCCTCGTCCAGCCTGAAGGGACGACGCCACTCGAGAAGCTGCGGCGCTTTCTGGACGCGAACCCGCTGACGCGCGAGCTGCTGGAGCACGCCGAGCCCGTCGACGGGGACTGCCGCACCTACGGCCACCTCCCCTACTTCGTCGACCAGTTCGTCGGGCCCGGGTGGACCTGCGTCGGCGACGCCGGCGGGTCCTCGACCCGTTCTACTCGCCGGGGCTCGACCAGATGTCCTTCTCGGTCCACATGAGGGTCAACCTGATCCTGAAGGCGCTCGCGGGCGCCCCGCGGCGGAGATGGAGCGGAATACGCGGAGCACAACAGGCGCTATGGCCGGTTCTTCCGCTATTTCTACGAGTCGATCTATCGCGACAAATACCACATCATGGGCGACTACGACCTGATGACGATCGCCTTCCTGATGGACACGGCCCTCTACTACCTCGTCGCGGTGCAGCCCGTCTACAACGAGTCCGCGGACCGGCTCGGCATGCCCCCGTTCTACGGTGACGGAGCCGAGCTCGGCCTCTACCCGATGCGGTTCTACCAGGGGCGTCTCGTCGCGATCGCGAAACGGAAGATGGCTCTGGGAATCTACGGGAACCACAACGGCGGGCGCCGGCCGCGCTCGTCGGATTCACGCCCGGACCGGAGCGCACGTGATGCTGTGGCACGGCCTTCTCCGGTGGGCGAAGGCCGAGGCCGCGAACGCCCTGACCTACGTCCGGAAGCCGAAACCGATCGAGGGACCGCGCCCGCTACTTCTCCGCGCCCCGCGCCGCGGGGGCCGGGTCGACCGGCCCGGCGGGCGGATGACGGGACGGCGTGATACGGGCTGCGGCAACTCGCAACGACGGACCGGGCGCCCCACGTCGCCGCAGGCGCCGTCCGCCTGGGACTTCGATGTCGTCGTCTGCGGCGGGGCCGGGAGGGTCCACCGCAGCCACGTTTCTCGCGCGACAGGGATTCTCCGTCGCCCTGTTCGAGCGGGAGCGCTTCCGCGCTTCCACATGGCGAGTCGCTCCTGCCGTACAACGTCCCGCTCTTCCAGCGGCTCGGGATGCCCGAGAAGCTGAAGGTGTCCGGCCCGCAGGTGAAATACGGCGCCCGCTTCTACCACCAGGGAACGGACCACGCGCCTCGTCAGGTTCGCAGCGGCGTTCGACGGGGCCCCGGCATCGGCCTTCCAGGTGAAGCGGGCGGAGTTCGACATGCTGCTCCTCGAGCACGCCCGCGAGTCGGGCGTGCGGGTGAGCGAGGGGACGCGCGTGGAGGAGGTCCTCTTCGACGGCGAGCGCGCGACGGGTGTGCGGGTGAAAGCGTCCGGCGGGGAAGAGGCGCGGGCGGTGACGGCGAGAGCGGTCGTCGACGCGACCGGGCGGGACGCCCTGATGTCGCGGCGGCTGGGCGGGCGTCAGAAGGACCCGGCGCTCGACCGGTCGGCGGCGTTCGCCCACTTCTCCGGCTTCCAGAGGGTGGACGGGCCGGCCGGCGGCGACATCGTCGTCGTGACGACCCCCGACGGCTGGTGGTGGCTCATTCCGTTCTCGGACGGCACCGTCTCGGTCGGCGTCGTCATGCCCTCGTCCCGTTTCGCGAAGCGGACGGGAACGGTCGAAGAGCTCTTCGATGGCCGAATCGCCGCGACGCCCGAGGTCCGGCAGCTCCTCGAAGGGAACCGCCGGATCGGAGAGGTCCGCGCGATTCCCGACTACCCTACCGGACACCCCGGACCTCGGGAGACGGCTTCTGCCTCGTCGGCGACGCGGCCTGCTTCCTCGACCCGGTCTTCTCGAGCGGCGTCCTCCTCGCGATGTCCTCAGGGGAGATGGCCGCGGAGGCGATCGGCCGGGCGCCTCGCGCCGCGGCCGGGTCGACGCGAGGGATTTCCGAGGAATGGAGAGGCGTTACAGCCGGGCGATCGCCCGCTTCAGCCGCTTCGTCCACGGTTTCTACGAGCCGCATGTCCTCGAGACGTTCTACACGGAGTCGCCGGTGCCCCTGATCACTGGCGCCGTCACGACCGTCCTCGCCGGCGCGGTGTTTCGCCCGAGCCTGAAGTCGCGGGCCGGCGCAGCAGCCTTCCACCTCGCCTCGCTTCTCATCTGGCTGAAGCAGCGCGCCACGGGAGCCGGCGCTTGAGCGGGCGACCGGCCTCCTCGAGCGAGAACGGCGGTGACGGTGCGCGCCGACGCCCGGGACTGCGCTCGCGGTGGGAAGGGTCGCCGACGTCGCGCGGCCTTTCCGTTTCTCGGCGCCATGCGGGTAGGATTCGCCGCACCCGACAGGAGGTCCACATGAGCTCGCCTGCATCCCGCACACTGGTCGTCCTTCTCGCCGCCGCCATCAGCGGCCTCGCCGCCTTCGCGCCGCCCCTCGCTGCCGAGGAGCCGAAGAAGGCCGACGCGCTCCCGACCCCCGCGCCCGCCCCGGCCGGCTCCGGCGCCGCCGCCCTCGAGAAGCTGAAGGCCCTCGCGGGCGACTGGGTCGAGGTGGAGCCGAAGATGGGGCCGGCAGGGAGCGTCGTCGAGAGCTACCGGGTGACCGGCGCCGGGTCGGCCGTCGTCTCGACGCTCGGCCCCGGCACGCCGCACGAGATGGTCTCCGTCTACCACAGGGACGGGAACGACCTCGTGATGACGCACTACTGCGCGGCGCAGAACCAGCCGCGCCTGAGGACGAAGAGCGTGACGGGGAACGTCATCGCGATGGAGTTCGACGGCGGCACGAACGTCGACCCCGCGAAGGACGTCCACATCCACGCCGTGAAGATCGAGCTCCTCGGCCCGGACGAGATGCGCGAGAGCTGGTTCGGCTGGAAGGGCGGCAAGCCGGAGGAGGCGTCGCTGGTCTTCCACCTGAAGCGGAAAAAGGGCTGAGGCCTCCTCGCCCGCAGCGGGAACCCCGGCGGATGGCCGGGACCCGCTCCTCCGGACTCAGGCCGCGAGCATCCTTCTCCGGTCCCGCCACGCCACACCGGCGACGACGAGGAAGACGACCTCGGCGAGCCCCGCGAGGACCATCCACTTCACGATCGGCGAGTCCCCCATGCCGTAGGAGTGCATGCCGACGTTCAGGACGTAGTTCACGCCGAGGTAGGTCATCAGGATCGTCTGGAACGCGAGGATGCTGATGACCGCGGCGCCGAAGGTCCCGATCACCTTGTCGACCTTCAGGTGGAGGATCGCCATGTAGGCGAGGAACGCGACGAGCGACCAGACTTCCTTCGGGTCCCAGCCCCAGTAGCGGCCCCACGACGAGGCGGCCCAGACGGAGCCGGTCAGGATCCCCGCGAGGAGGAAGATCGACCCGACGTGCATGTACCAGTAGAGGAGCTCGTAGAGCTTCTCCACGAGCGCGCCGCGCCCCCTGCCGAACGCCGCGAAGCCGATCTGCATGTGCGCGACGACGACACCCAGCGCGAGGACGGCGTAGCCGATCATGATGATCGGGACGTGGATCGCGAGCCACGGAGTTCCCGCGAGGACCGGCGCGATCGGGTGGATGAACCGGTCCATCGGGAGGAGGTCGGTCAGGGCCATCGTCAGCGCCGCCATCGCGGCAGCGTTCAGGACGACGGTCCGGTTCTTCATCAGCGCGAAGGCGATGACGGCGAAGAGGCCGACGCCCCAGGCGAGGAAGAGAAGCGACTCGTACATGTTCGCCGCGGGGATCCGTTCTCCCGACGCCCACCTCATCCCGATCCCCCACGACATCGCCGCGAAGCCGAGGACCAGGAGGGCGAAGGAGACACCGTCGAGAAGGCGGCTCGCCTTCACCCACGCCGCGATCGAGACGGCGAGCGCCGCCAGGAGAATGATCCAGGAGAGTCTCGAGGGATTGACCCGGTTGTAGAGGATCTCCCGGTCGATCTTCTTCGCGGACGGCCAGCCCGGCAGTCGAGGCCCGTTCGCGTGGGCGAGGAGCGCCTCGGGCGTGACCTCCAGCGGCAGGTTCCAGCGGGCCTTCACGTCCCCGGCCACGGGGACCGGCCGGACGACCTGACGCTGGAGGACGCCGTAGAGAGACGTCAGGCGGTGTTCGAGCTTCTCGGCGTCCTTGAGGACGCCCGTCCGAGGCTTCTCCTGCTGGGCCGCCAGGCCCGCAGCCCGGATGAGCTGCATGAGCCGCGGATTTCCGACGAGCTGCTCGAAGGAGACGTGCTTTGCCGAGGGGGCGAGCCCCGCCGCGGCGGCGAGCGCCTTGCTGCCCACCTTCACGACGGGCAGAGCGGCGGCGCCCCGCGGGTCGAAGAGCCATCCCGTGAACGTTGCGGCCGGGTCCTCGCCGTTCCAGGAATGCGACCCCGTCACGTTCCACACCGTCTCGCGTGCGAGCGTGTCGAGCGGCATGACGCGCCCGTCGTGCTGGACCGGCAGGCGCTTCAGGGCCTCGACGTTCGCGGGCCCTGCGGCCCGCGCGGACACGGCGAGCGGCAGGAGCGCGAGGGCGACGGCGAGCGTGCGCCCCATCGTCGGAAGCGACATCCCTCCGGCGCCGACCTGTCTCTCCAGCGCCTCTCGCTCGCGCGCCTGCGAGATGCGCGTCAGGAGGACGAGGATCATGCCGAGGACGAGAGTGATGTACCCGGCGAAGACGACGAGCTGCCCCGGGTCCTTCGACACCGAGAGGACCGTCGCCTCGCGTCCGCCGTCCTGCTGGTAGCTCGACTGGAAGAGCGACCATCCTCGGTGGTGGAGCGGAGTGTTCATCCAGATCCTCGACTCGAAGCTCTTCCCGGTGTCGATGTCGGTCACGACGACCTGGCTCGCGAAGCCGGAGGGGCGCATCGTCCCCTGGTAGGTCTCCAGGACGAAATCCTCGAGCTTCACCGAGAACGGGAGCTCGACGCGCGACGTCACCTTTCCGTTTGCGTCCTGGTTGATCAGGACCGAGCCGCTCTCCCCTTCCCAGAGGCCGAGCTGCCCTTCGACCTTGCCGAAGTAGGTCAGCGCCGCGCCGGCGAGGATCAGGAGGAGCGAGGCGTGCGTCATGAGGAAGCCGATCCGCTTCCTGCCCCACGGGAAGAGGTTCGCGATCGACAGCGCCACGTTGGTCGCGAAGAGCGCCTGCAGGCCGAGGAACCACCACGAGTAGTAGACGAGGCGCCCCGCCGTCGCGGCGTCGGTTCGCGACTCGAGGATCGTCCCGGCCGACAGGCCGACGAGTAGGACGACCAGGAGGATGACGGCGAGCTTGAGCGAGGCGAGGAAGTCGAGGAGCTTTTTCAAGGGATCCATCCTTGGAGAGGGATGCTCGGGCGACAGGCCCGAAAACCGCGGATGTTCCCATCCCGCGGGGGGATGTGTCGAGGACCGACACGGCGCAGACGGGAAGAGGCGACGACGAATGGCGTGCCCGAACGTCCGCCTGCTCCCGGAAGGCGTCGTCGCGCGTGCCCTTACAGGAGAAATCCCAGATCGGCCGGCGCGAAGCGGCCGAGGTTCGGGAAGACTGTCGGGAGCGCGGTCGGCTCGACCCCGAACCACTTCGCGAGAGTCGCCCCGTACTGGTCGACGGAGGTCGTCGGGATCCAGCGCCCCTCGTTCGCCGAGTCGTCGGGACCGCCGAGCGCGAGCGTCGGGAACGTGCCGTAGAAGTTCCCGCCCCTCACGGCGCCGC
The DNA here is from genome assembly GCA_016719485.1 of Holophagales bacterium. Taxonomy (NCBI): domain Bacteria; kingdom Pseudomonadati; phylum Acidobacteriota; class Holophagae; order Holophagales; species Holophagales bacterium. The sequence goes on along the minus strand of JADJZB010000020.1, from coordinate 151,076 downwards.
CGAGGACGAGCTGGTGGCTTCCCCAGGCGTGATCGGCGCCGCCCCCGGAGTTCGGCTGGAAGGTCCGGCCGAAGTCGGAGAGGGTGAAGGACGTCACGGCGTCTTCCACGCCGAGCTCGACGGTCGCGGCGTGGAACGCGGCGAGGGCCTGGCTCGCCTGGGACAGGAGGTTCTGCTGGGTGTTCAGCTGGTTCGAGTGCGTGTCGAAGCCTCCGAGGGAAGCAAAGAAGACCTGGCGGCTGCGCTTCAGCGTCTCTCGCACGGAGACGATCGAGGCGATCTGCTGGAGCTGCCGCCCGAGAGTGGTGTTCGGGAACGCGGTCGCCATCGCGGGCGCCTTCGCGAGAGCCGCGGTGAGCGTGTCTAGGTTGTCGATGCCGTCCGAGGCGATCGCGCCCGCCTCGTCGGCGAGCAGGTTGCCGGTCTCGGCCGCCAGGAGGTTGCGCAGGGCGGCGTAGCGGGCCCTGGAGACGGCGTCGGTGCCGAAGCCCGCGAGGGTGGTGCCGGGAACGAGGGGCTTCGAGGCCGCGCCGGTGCCGAAGAGGGTCGGCCCGCTCGTCGACACGACGGCCGGGAAGCTCGCGGAGTCGAGCCCTGCGAGGGCGTCGGCCGTCCGTCCGCCCCAGCCAGTGCGGGCGAAGGCGTCCGCCTTCGACGTCGCGGACGACTGCCAGAGCCCCTGCTGATCGTTGTGCGAGAAGAGGTTCTCGGGCCGGAGCCCGCCGCTGGCGTAACCGGCCCGCGTGAGCGGCGCCGCGAGCGGGCCGACGTTCGCGAGGACGGCGAGCCGACCCTTGTCGTAGAGCGGGTGGATCTCCGCCAGCGCCGGGTGGAGGCCGAAGGCGGCCTTCTGGCTCGCTGCCGCGACCTTAAGTAGGGAGTCCTTCGGGATGTTGAGGGCCGTGCCGCGGGTCTTCTGGTACGTGGCGTAGTCGTCGTACGGCACGACCATGTTGTTGCCGTCGTTTCCCCCGAAGAGGAAGACGCAGACGAGGGCCTTGTATCCGGACGGCGCCGCCGCGGCCTCGAGGCGCGAGAAGCGGTCGAACGTCGAGAGAAAGGCGGCGGTTCCGAGGCCGCAGCCGAGGTCCGAAAGGAACTGACGGCGTGTCTTCATGGCTGCGTCCTCGCTCATTGCGCCACCTGGTAGGCGGACGAGCTCGCGACGAGGGCGAAGGCCGTCCTCACCCTCGCGAGCGCGTTCGTCGCCGGGACCGCTGCGACGGCGGCCGTGATCTCCCGCGCCGCCTCTCCCGTCATCGTCCCGTGGAGGAGGAGACGGTCGACGGCGGAGACGAGGGCCGCGGGGTCGGCCGCGAGCGGGGACCACTTCGAGAGGTCGAGAGACGTTCCCCCGGTGGGCGACCCCCTCAAGACCCCGTTGAAGACGAGCGCCGACACGAAGTTGATGCGGGCGATCGTCGTCGTCGACGACTGGATCCCGAACTCCGGCCCGAGGACGCCGTCCTGGATCGCGTACTCGGGCGGGAAGTAGCTGAAGACCGACGGCGGGTTGAAGAGCGTCTGCCCCATCGCGGTCGCCTGTGCGGCGAGGACGCCGTCGCTCGTCGCGCCCAGGGACCGGCAGAGGTTCGTCACGAAGAGGACCGGCTCGCGAAGCCGCCCGTAGGCGGGGTCGGCCTTCTCTCCGCCGCGGGCTTCCGGGTCGAGGAGGATCGCCCTGACGACGGCCGCGAGGTTGCCGCGAACGCCGCGCCCGTCGTCGGCGAAGACGCGGGCGACGCGCGCGACGTAGCCAGGGCTCGGGTTCGAGGTGACGAGGTGCTGTATGAGCTGCTTCGAGACGAAGGGCCCGACGCTCGGGTGGAAGAAGACGTTGTCGAGCGCCTGGTCCAGGTCGACGGCCCCGTCCTGGTTCGCCGGGAGGACGGAGTGCGGCGCACCCGGGTACTGGAGAATCGTCTTCGACCCCTTGTCGTGCGTGGTGTCGCGACCCTGTACGTCCCGGTAGAGCCACATCGAAGCCTTGTAGTTCGGTGGGTTGCTCTTCCGCGAACCGGCGCCCGCCAGCGTGGCGTACGTCCAGCCGGTGAACACGCGCGCGAGCTCCTCGATGGCCTCCTGCTCGTAGGCCGGGACGGGGCGGCCCATCACGTCCAGCTGCGGCGACCCGTCCTCGTTCAGCATGTCGACGCCGACCGAGAAGAGCTGGAGCAGCTCGCGGGCGTAGTTCTCGTTCGGCGGGATGTTCTCCGGCGGCACCGCCGCCGGGTTGTTGACCATGTCGAGGTAGTCGCCCATCGCGGGGCTGAGCGTCAGCTCGGCGAGAAGCGTCCGGTAGTTCCCGAGCGCGCTGCGGTGGAGCATGTTCAGGTAGGGGCCCATCGCGCTCGGCTGGCGGATGCTCACGCCCGAGACGACGAGGATCTCGTGGAGGGCGAGGGCGACCCGCTGGCGCAGCTGGTCCTCTTCCTTCAGCGCGTTCTGGAAGAAACGGACCTGCAGGGGGTACATCGTGTAGTTGTCCCGCACGCAGGTCGTCGGGCTCCCCTCCGGGCAGCCGACCTGTTGGTTGCCCGGCATCGCCGGCAGGTCGGGATACCCGGACGCCGGGGCCGCGAGCTGCTCCTCGAGGAACCGTTCGAAGCCGACCGCCGAGACGTGCGCGATCAGCGCGTCCGTCGGCCCCATCGTCGCCTGATCGAGGAAGCGGACGACGTCGGCCGTCGACGGACCCCGGGACACCGCGGCCGTCCCTGCAACGCGTGCGCCCGGAGCGTCTGAAGCCCGCGAGTGCCCGGCCGTACCCAGAGCGACGAGAGCGAGGACGACGGCCCCTTTCCGGCAGAGTGGCGATCTCACGTGCGCCCGAGGGACCTGACCAGGTTCGGCGGCGATTCCCATGGCGGTTCCTCCCCGGTTCCTTGCGGATAACGATCCGGACGCAAACGGTCCTGTTTGGTTTACCAGATCGACGGGAATGTGACGGTCATCACACGTCACGCCTTCGGGAACGTCGCCACGGCGCGGGTCGGCTCGCCCTTCTTCGAGGCGAGCGTCAGCTCGCCGCCGTGGGCCCTGACGATCCGCTCGGCAATGGGGAGGCCCATGCCCGTTCCGGCGGGCTTCGTCGACACGAAGACGCGGAAGATGTCGGCGTCCTTCCCGTGGAGACCCGGGCCGCGGTCGGAGACCGTCAGGAGCCAGAAGCGGCCACCGTCCTCGATCGCGACGTCCACCTCCCGCGCCGTCGCCCCGGCGGCCTCGACGGCGTCGAGCGCGTTGCCGACGAGGTTCAGGACGACCTGCTTGACGCGGGCGGCGTCCAGGAGCGCGGGCGCTCCCCCCTCGTACGGCTGGAACTCGAGGGCAATCCGGCGGCTCCTGGCCTCGGGCCTGAGGAACGCGACGGCCTCGGAAGCGGGCTCGTTGAGGTCGGACGGGACGGTGACGAGCGGCGAGGGGCGCGCGTAGGAGAGGAAGTCGGCGAGGAGCCTGGCGAGCCGGCCCGTCTCGACGCGGGTCGCCTGGGCCAGCTCGGCGGCCGAGACGGCCGAGTTCCCCTTCGCCAGCTGCTCCTCGAGCAGCTCGAGGTTGAGGCTCATCGCGTTGAGCGGGTTGCGGATCTCGTGTGCCAGGCCGGTCGCCACTTCGCCCAGCTCGGCGCGCCGCTCGGCCTCGACGCGCGCCGCTTCCACCTTCCGCGTCCGGCGCACGAGGAGCATGACGGCCCACGACGCCGCCAGGATCCCGAGGAACGAAACGACGGCCGCGGCGAAGATTCGCTTGTAGAGCTTCCCGCGCAGCACCTCGACGCGGGCCTCGAGCTCTTTCTGGGACACGCCGACCTTGAGCGTCCCGAAATCCCCGATGGGGACCTCGATGCCGTAGGGGTCCGTGATCTGGCTGGTCGTCTCGCTCGAGCGCGACGACGGCTCGAGCGGGTCGGGCGAAAGGCCCTGCTCGCCCTCGTGGCGGATGCGGGCACGCTCCGGGCGCGAGAGGAGCCCCGTGTACGCGTAGACGAGCTGCCCCTTCGAATCGTAGACGCGCACCTCCGAGAGGACCTGGCGGTCGGAGAGCGCCGAGCCGACGAAGACGTCGACGTCCTTCTGCTGCACCTTCAGCGTGTAGACGTCCCCGGCGGCACGCTCGGCGAGGCCGCGTGCGATGCGCTGTGCGTCCTGCCGCGAGTAGAGGATCGCTTCGTCGACGACGTCCTTGGAGAGCGTCTTGAAAAGGAGGTGGCCGAAGAGGAAGACGGAGCCTGCCGTCAGCAAGCCGACGAGCGAGAGGACGGCGGTGAGGTTGCGACGGAAGCGACGCGCCTCGAGATCGGACACGGGACGGAGTTTAGGGGACGTAGGCTATCCTCCCCGCCGCGCCGTGATGAACGCCACCAACGAACCCGACGCCCCGCCCCGGAAACGGCTCCGCCCGGAGGTCGCCTTTCTCCTGAAGTTCGCGTTCTTCCTGGTGGTCTTCTTCGTGGCCACCGCCCCGAAACCGATGAACGACGCCTTCGTCGAGCCTTTCACCACGGGCGTGGCGAAGGTCGGGGGCTTCACCGCAGGCCTCTTCGGCGAGGATGTGACGATGATCGGAACGGCGATCATCTCGCCCCGTTTCGCCGTGAACGTGAGGACCGGCTGCAACGGTCTCGAGACGATCTACATCTTCTTCGCCGGCGTCCTCGCCTTCCCGGCTTCGTGGAGCCGGAAGCTCTGGGGCCTCGTCGTCGGCTTCCTCGCCATCCAGCTCCTGAACAACGTGAGGATCGTCAGCCTCTTCTACATCGGGGTCTACTTCCCCCAGCACTTCGAGGACTCGCACATCGTCATCTGGCAGGCGATCGTCATCCTCTTCGGCGTGGCCCTCTTCCTCTTCTGGGCCGACCGCTATGCAAGACCGACTCGACCCGCGGATCAAGAAGCTCCTCGTTAGGCTGCCGCTCTCGGCGGTCCTCGCGATCCTCCTGTGGTTCGCGGTCGTGGACCACCCGTGGGGCAGCCTCGTGACCGACGTGTCCGAGTGGTGGATCCGCGCCGCCGAGAGGACGAAGGTGACGCGGCTCTCCTTCGACGACGGACTCGTCGTCGTGGAGCGGTCCGACCTCTCGACCCGGTCGGAGATCCCGGCGTTCTCGGCGGCCCCGATCACCGCGAACCTCGTCCTCCTCCTCGCCCTCCTGTTCGCCACCCCGCCGGCGCTCCGGGCTTCCGCCTTCCCGGCCCGGGCCGCGGCGGCGCTCGGCGCGCTCCTGCTGACACAGGTCCTCCACCTCTCCTTCACCGTCCAGACGCTCTACGCCCTGCAGCTCGGTGCCTGGAGCGCCGTCTCCTGGCCGCGGTGGCAGCGGGAGGTCGTGGCGACGGGGCGCTACTTCTTCGACATCATCGGCAAGTACGCCGTCCCGTTCGTCTTCTGGGCGATCACGCTCCGGCTCGGGGAAGAGGAGAACGAGGCCGCAAAGCCGAACGCCGCCCCCGCGAAGGGGCGGCGCCGGAAAAAGAAGGGCTGAGCCCCGCGCCGGAGACGGCGCGGACCGAGGCTAGTCCTGCCGCTTCCCGGGGGGCCTGAGCTACGCGCGGCCCCCCGGACCCCCCATCACGAATCGAGTTCCGTCGACTAGTCCTGGCGCTTCAGGTACCGGAAGTCCTTGATGTCGTACTCCTTCATCTTGGCGATGAGGGAGCCGCGCGAGATGTTCAGGAGCCGCGCGCCGAGCGACTGGTTCCCGCGCACCTTGCGCATGACGCGCTCGATGACCTGGCGCTCGACCTTCTCGACGATCTCCTTGAGGTCGTCGCTCTCGGCGAGCGTCAGCTCGACGTGCTCGTCGCCGAACTTGGCGTCGAGGTCGGAAAGGCGCACCGGGCCCTTCCCGAGCTGTGCCGCGAGGCGCCGGACCTCGTTCTCCAGCTCGCGCACGTTTCCGGCGTAGTTGAAGTCGAGGAGGGCGTTCATCGCCTCCACGTCGAAGCTGGACGCCATCGGACCGCCATGGCGGACGGCAAAGGCGTCGAGGAGCGCGGGGACGTCCTCCTTGCGGTCGCGCAGCGTCGGGAGCCGGAGCGTGAGCGCGGAGAGGCGGTAGTAGAGGTCGTCGCGGAACGTCCCCTCCTCGACGGCGCGCGTGAGCGACCGGGAGGAGGTGCCGATGACGCGGACGTCGAGCGGGACGGAGCGTCCGCCGGGGGCCACGACCTCGCGCGCCTCGAGAAGGCGGTAGAGGAGCGCCTGGGTCGGCGCCGGGAGATCGCTCACCTCCTCGATGAGGAGAGTCCCGCCGTCGGCCTCGAAGAGGCGGCCCGCGCGCCGGCGGCGATCGGCCGGGCCCGGGCTCCCGAGCAGGTCTTCCTCGAGAGCCGCGGCCGTCGAGGCGGTCGCCGAGATCCTCACCAGCGGGCGGGGCCGGCGCGGCGAGAGGGCGTGGAGCGTCTCGGCCGCGAGCGTTTTTCCGGTGCCGACGTCGCCGATGATGAGGACGGGCGCGCGGGCCGAGGCGATGCGCTGGAGGGATACTCGCAGGTTCTGGATGGTCAGCGAGGAGCCGACGACGGCGGTGGCTGGATCGTCCAGCGGGGCCATGACGATGGCCGCAGGGGCGTGCGAGGAACCCCTCTCGCCGAAGGGGGCGTCCGCCCTCTCGGCGTGGACGAAGCCGGTGGCGGACGCCAGGGCCACGGCGAGGTCGTTCAGGAGCGGATCGGCGGCGAGCTCCATCGGCAGGACCAGGAGCCCGACCGCCTCGGCGCCCGGCCTCACGACCGGGTAGACCCTCAGGCGCATGCCCGACTCGAACAGGTCCGTCGGTCCTCCCGCGGCGAAGACCTCGTCGACCGAGCGGCGGGTCAGGCGCGGCAGGGTCCCTTTCCAGATCGCCGCCACCGCTTCTCCGACCGACGACTCGGCCACCGAGAGGAATGCCACGCTGTGGACGGGAGTCGAGGAGGAAAGGTACGACGCGACCTCCTGGAGCCTCTCGTCGAGCGAGGCGGAGGCGCGGAGACGGCCGAAGAGCTCGCCCCACACGTCGGCGAGGCGGAAGCCCTGCGCGGCCGAGAGCGACGTCGGGCGGTTCTCCATCGGCCGGGCGGCGTGCGCCGGCTCGTACGTTCGCGACTTCGGCTCCGGCGTCCGCGCGGCGGCGGGCGGCGGCGGAACCGGAGGCGGCGGGGCGAGGGCCGCGGCGGCGACCGAGAGGGCGTCGCGTCCGCGAGGCGGGGGCGCGGAGATCCTGTTCGGATTCGGAGCGGGACCGTTCAGGAGGGTGATCGTCGCCTCGCCAATCTGGATCCGATCGCCCGAGGCGAGTGCAGCGGTCCTGACGATCGCGCCGTTCAGGTACACGTCCGATCCGGGCGCCGTTCCGAGCACGTCGAGCCGTAGCTCTTCGCCGACGACGGAGATCCGGGCGTGCCGGCCGAGAACACCTCGGGCCCTGACGACCAGGTCGTTTCCAGAAGATGCGCCGAGGTGGATCACGTCGCGGTGGACCTTCCGGACCTCCGACTCGCCACCCGGCTTGCGGACCTCGAAGCTGAGCATGTTTCTGAGCCTCCAGCTCGTGAGGGAGTGCCTCTCGAACGTACGGAAGGCTACCACGTCCGAAGGCCGAGTGTCCTCTCCCCGTCGACAAATTCTGTACGGCCCGGAGCCTCTAGAATGCCGTCCCGGTGAGTAAATGCCCGGCCTCCTGATCGACGCGATTCCGTTCAGCGCACCGCGCGACCTCGACCTCGAAGCGCTGGTGGCGACACTCGAGGCCGCCCTGGCGCCCGACGCCGTCGAGCTCCTCTTCCGGTGCCCCGAGAGCGGCCGCCGCTACCGCCGGAGGGTGGCCGCAGGCCGCGACTCGGGCCTGCGCCCGGCCTCCGCCGCCCGCACCGCCGACAGCCCCACTGGCAACGTCCTGACGGTGCCGTTCGGCCAGAAAGGGTCGTGGGAAGGACGCCTCTTCCTCCTCCGTCGCCGCGTGCGGCCCTGGACAGGGGCCGAGACGACGCGGTTCTCGCTCCTCGCCCCCCTCGCGGGCCAGCTCCTGTCGCGCCTGGTACAGGCGACCTCCGACCAGTGCGCGAAGGAGCGGCTCCTCGCCCTGGCGGAGTCCACCGAGGAGCCGGCGATCCTCTTCGACCGCGCGGGAACGATCCTCTTCGCCAACGAGGCTGCCGACACCCTCATGTCGCGGCAGACCGAAGAAGGCCTCGCCGTCCTCTCGGGTGACCGCCGCGCCACACCCCTCGTGTCCCACCTGATGCAGCTCGCCACGGCCGGGACGTCGCGTGCCGAGCGGATCGCGCTCACCGACGGCCGCTGCCTCGAGGCCCGCGTCGTCGAGGTTCGCGGCGACGGGACACCCGCGCGCCCGCCGGTGAAGCTCGTCCTCCTGAAGGAGCGCGCCGCGCCGACGATCGACGACGTTCGCCCTCACCTGCTCGCCCGCGGCGTTTCCGGGCGCGAGGCCGAGGTCGTGTCGGGCGTCCTCCAGGGCCTCAGCAACTCGGAGATCGCCGCCCAGCTCTTCATCAGCGAGTACACCGTGAAGGACCACCTCAAGCACACGTTCCGCAAGCTCTCCGTCGCCTCGCGCGGCGAGCTCCTGCGCACCCTCCACGCCGTACCCGAGCCACCCAGGACGCGTGTCTCCTGAGCATGCGGCGGCGCGAGCGCCCCTCCGGCACGCCCCCCCGCCGTCGTGGTAGGGTCGCCCGCCGGACGTAACCATGTTTCGCCTGAAAAAACTCGAGATCCAGGGGTTCAAGTCGTTCGTCGACAGAACCTCCCTCACGCTCCCCTCGCGGCTCACCGCCATCGTCGGGCCGAACGGCTCCGGCAAGTCGAACATCTGCGACGCCGTCATGTGGGTCCTCGGCGAGCAGTCGGCCCGCGCCCTGCGCGGCACGACGATGGAAGACGTCATCTTCAACGGCTCGGCCCGGCGCCGGCCCCTCGGCATGGCCGAGGTGTCGCTCACGCTGGAGGCCCGGGGCGGCCAGTGGGCCGACACGGGCGGAGAAGTCGTCCTCACCCGCCGCGTCACGCGCGACGGCACGAGCGACTACATCGTCAACGGCCGCAAGTCGCGCCTGAAGGACGTCCAGGACCTCCTTCTCGGGACCGGCCTCGGCGTCCGCGCCTACGCCATCATCGAGCAGCAGAAGATCGACCTCATCCTCTCGGCCAAGCCGCAGGACCGCCGGCGCCTCATCGAGGAGGCCGCGGGCATCTCGAAGTACAAGATCCGCAAGCAGCAGGCCGAGGTGAAGCTCGAGGAGACGCGGGCGAACCTCCTGCGCCTCACCGACATCGTTTCCGAGATCGACCGCGCCTGCTCCTCGCTGAAGCGACAGGCGGGCCGCGCGGCCCGCTGGAAGGAGCAGGCCGACGTCCTCTCGGGCCTGAAGAAGAGGCTCCTGCGCCTGAAGTCCGAGAGGCTCGCAACGGCGCTGGCCGCCGCCGAGACCACGCTGAAGACGACGACCGACGCGGAGGGAACCGCCCTGGCCGAGTCGGGCCGCCTCGACGCCGCCTTCGAGGAGGCCCGGCACGCCTACGAGGAGATCGAGCGGATCCGCCGCGAGAGGGCCGACGCCTTCGGCGGGGCGCGCGAGGCGCTGCTCTCCGCCGAGGCCGCCGTTGCCGCCGCCGCCCGCGAGGCCGAGGAGACCGAGGCCCGCAAGGAGCTCGTCGCCTCGCAGCGCTCCGAGGCCGAGGAAGACCACGTCTCCTCCGTCGAGGAGTCGACGAAGGCCGAGCAGCTCCTCGCAGAGGCGCTGGAAGAGCTCACCGCCGCCGAGGCGGGAGCGCGCGAAACCGGCGAGGCGCTCGCCGCCGCCACGCGCGACGAGAGCGACGCCACGACGCGCCGGGAAGCCTCCCGGCGCGACCTCCTCGCCGCCGCCGCCCGCGCCAGCGAGGCGACGAACCGCGAGCGCGAGGCCGCCCTCCTCGTCGACCGCCTCGGCTTCGCCCTCACGAAGGTCGAGGAGCGCAAGGGCCGCGCCGAGCTGCAGCTCTCCGAGCGGCGCGCCGCCATGGAAGCCGCCCGCGACCTCGAGGCCGAGACGAACGACCGCCTCGCCGAGGCCCGCCGCCGCCTCGAGGACGCCGGCGTCTCCCGCAAGAGCGCCGAGACGCGTCTGGCCGAGCTGAAGGAGGAGCGGGAGCGCGCGACGCGCGAGTTCCACGCCCTCGACAAGCGGCTCGGCGGTCTCGAGACCCTCCTCGCCGCGCGCGAGGCGGGGGGCGAAGCGGCCCGCCGCGCGCTCCAGGCGTCGGGAGGAGGCGCCGACGGCGTCCTCGCCGACCACTTCGACGCGGCCGAAGGATTCGAGAACGCGCTCGACGCCGCGCTCGGCGGCGCGCTCGAGGCGCCGGTCGTCAAGGACCGCGCCACGCTCGAGCGTCTGATTGCGACGGTCCGCTCCTCGCACCTCGGGATGGCCCGCTTCGTCCACCCCATCCCCGAGACGCCGTTCCCCCTCAAGCCGGCCGACGAAAGGGTCCTCGGTCTCGCCCGCGACCTCCTGACCGCCCGGCCCGGAGACGAGGGGCTCTCCGCCGCCCTCCCCGATGCCCTCGTCGTCGGCTCCGTCGACGACGCCCTCTCCCTCGCGCAGCTCCTTCCCGAGCGGACCTTCGTCACCCAGGACGGTGTCGTCGTCCGCGGATCGATCGTCGAGGCCGCCGGGACCGAGGTCCCGGGAGAAGGGCTCTTCACGGTCCGGCGCGACCTCAAGACCGTCGGCACGCAGAAGGACACCCTCGGCGAGCGGCTCGCCGCGCTCGAGGAGGAGATCTCCGGCACCGGTGCGCAGGCCGGCGAGGCCGCCCAGGCCGTGGAGCGCGAGGTCGCCGCCTCCCGCCGCGCCGAGCGCGAGCACTCCGACGCCCTCGCCCGGCTCTCGGCCGCGCGCGAGGAGACGACCCGCGCCGAGCGCGAGGTCCTGACGATCCTGGAGGAGGAGAGGCAGCTGGGCGCCGACCTGGCCCGCGTGGGCGAGGAGCGGGCGAAGGCGCTCGAGCTCTCCGCCCTGAAGACCGGCGAGATGACCTCGATGGAGGCCTCGATCGCCGGCCTCGAGACGGGACTCGAGTCGGCACGCGCCGCGCGCCTCGTGGCCCAGCAGAAGGACGGCGAAGCGCGCACGACGCGCGACGTCCTGCGCGAGAGGCGCCGGGCCGCCCAGGAGGCCTTCCAGACCCACAGGAACCGTGCCGACGCCGCCGCCCGCAGGCTCGCCGAGCTCTCGCAGCAGATGGCCTCCCTCGGCGAACGGAAGGAGCGGGCTCTCCTCGCGGGTGAGGAAGCCCGGGAGCGGCGTGAATACGCCGTCGCGCTCGTCTCGGAGGCCGAGGTGGCGCTGAAGGGAGCGGACGCGTCGGCCGAGCAGCGGCGCACCGCCCTCGAGGAGCTCGACAAGGCGACGCACGCCTCGCGCGAGACCCTCGACGCCGCCCGCCGGGCCCGCTTCGAGGCCGAGCTCGTCGTCGAGAGGCGCCGCGGCGACCGCGAGCACCTCGCCGAGACCTCCCGCGCCGAGTTCGGCGTCCCGCCCGAAGAGCTGCCGCCCGTCGACCGCGCCGAGGGAGAGCCCGAGCCCGACGACGAGGCCCTCGCCGCCCTCCAGGAGGAGGTCGTCCAGAAGACGGTCGCCCTCGAGCGGCTCGGCCCCGTCAACCACGCGGCCCTCGAGGAGTTCGACGCCGAGAGCAAGCGCTACCAGGAGATGTCGACGCAGAAGCTCGACCTCGAGAAGTCGCTCGACCAGATCCTCGAGACGATCCGGACGATCAACGTCACCTCCTCCGAGCGGTTCACGAACGCCTTCGTCGCCATCAACGCGAGCTTCGCGCAGGTGTTCCAGCGGCTCTTCGGGGGCGGCACCGCCTCGATGCAGCTCCTCGACGAGAGCGACCCGCTCGACTCGGGGATCGAGATCATGGCGCAGCCCCCGGGCAAGCGGAACCAGACGATCGGCCTCCTCTCGGGGGGCGAGAAGGCGCTGACCGCCGTCGCGCTCCTCGTCTCGATCTTCCGCTACAAGCCCTCGCCCTTCTGCATCCTCGACGAGGTCGACGCCCCGCTCGACGAGGCGAACATCGACCGCTTCACGGCGCTCCTCAACGAGCTCTCCGAGGAGACGCAGTTCGTCCTCATCACCCACTCCAAGAGGACGATGGAGACCGCCCAGGCCCTCTACGGAGTGACGCAGGAAGAACCGGGCGTGTCGAAAATCGTGAGCGTGCGCTTCGACTGAGGCCGCGCCGCGCCTGGGCGCGGGGCCGCCTGCTCACTCGATCCGGAACGACTTCCGCGCGCGGACGGTCAGGCCGGGCCGGTTCATCCGGACCTCCACCTTGTGCCACGTTCGCGGGCGCTGGTCGGCCGGGGTGAAGGTGAGGAAGTACTGGTTCTCCAGCTCCGCCACGACCTCGCGGAAGACCCCGGGAAGCTTCCGGATCGTCGAGATGGTCCAGGCGCGCCCTCCGGTCTCCTCCGCGAGGCGGTCGAGCCCCCTGAGCAGGGCCTTCACGTCGGCGCTCACCTGCGCGACGGCGAAGACGCTCGCCTCGGTCGCGCGCGCCAGGTCGATGACCTGGTCGATCGACATCCGGCTCCGGTTGTCCTCGCCGTCGGTGAAGAGGACGACCGCCCGCCTTCCGCCCGCCTCCCGCAGCCGGCGCAGCGCCACCGACGTCGCGTCGTAGAGCGCCGTCTCGCCGCTCACCCTCGCGTCCTCCAGCGCCTTCTGCGCGGGCGCGCGGTCCGTCGAGAAGGGCGTGAAGCCGACGACGTTCGTCCCGAAGGTCAGGACGGCCGCCCGGTCGCCCGGCTTGAGCGCGGAGAGGAACTCGAGCGCCGCCGCACGCGCTTCCCGCAGCTTCAGCGTCATGGACGTCGACACGTCGAGGACGAGGACGACCGAGAGAGCGGAGTTCGCCGCCTCGAAGGTCTCGATCTCCTGGGGCCGGCCGTCGACGAAGAGAGAGAAGTCCTTGCGCACGAGGCCCTTCACGTAGGCCCCGCTCGCGTCGGTCACGATCGGAGAGAGCGAGACGACCCGGGCGTCGGCGGTCGCGGCGAACCCGAGACCCCGCGTCCGAACCCTGGAGACCGCCACTTCGCGGCCGTCGCGCCGGACGACGGCCTGCAGGCTGTGAGGCCGCGGCTGGCTTCCGGCGTTCCAGACGAGGGTCCACGGCTCGGCTGCGATCGTCCCGGCGGGGCGGCCGTCCACCCAGATCTCCACGACGTCTCCCGGGACGAGCCCGGTCGCGCGGACCGCGATCGTCGTGACTCCGACGAGGATGTCGTTCGGAGCGGGAGCGACGATCCGGACCTCGGTACCGTCCGCCGCCTGGGCAGCTCCCCCACCCACCGCGAGAAGGGCGGCGGCGATGACACCGACCGCGAACCGAACCGTCCTCACCACGTTCCAGGCCCCTCCGACCGCGTGATCCTACCCTTCTCGAGCGCCGTGCCGAGCAGCTCGTCCCGGCTCGCCGGAGAGGGGCCGGGCACGCCGTCCACGAGAGGACGCCAGTCGAAAGCGAAGGCCATGCGCGCCCGGCGGAGGAGCCCCTCGAGGGCGGACTCCAGGAACAGCGGGAAGAGCTCGGCCGGCTCTCCCGTCTCGGTCATGGATCGCGCGACGGTGATCTTGAGGTCGTAGAGGCGATCGGCGAAGATCTGCGGCAGACGGTACTCGGAGAGCCGCTCGTACGAGGGGAGGTCGACGTCGGCCAGGCGGCCCCGACCCGTCCAGTCGAAGGGCCGGGGACCCAGCTCGGCGATCCGGTCCACCGCTCCGGCCTCGCCGAAGCGGCCGACGAGCCGGCCCCAGGCCTCGCGGGCCTCGAGGGCGGCCGGGACGCGGGGCAGCGCATCGTCGGCCCGCAGGACGAGGCGGCGGCCGATCCGGAAGAGGTCCGACGGGGAGAGGTGCGTGCCAGCCCGTGGGGCTTTCTCTTCGACCAGCCGGTTCCAGCGCGTCGCCGGGACGAGATCGCCGGCGATCGTTCTCCACGCCTCGTGCCGGTCGGCGTCTGGAAGGCTGGCGAGGGCCGCCGGAAGCTGTTCGGTCGCCCGGCAGGAGAGAGCGACGAAGTGCAGCGCGTCGTCCTGGAGCCGGGCCGGAGTGAGGAGGGCAACGGGGACGACGAGACCGGCCCGCACCCGGTCGTTCGCGATGAAGCTCCCCGCCTCGTAGACGAGGCCCTCGGCGTGCAGCAGCCCGAGCGGCTCCGCGAGCCCGGTGAAGGACCCGGCCAGACGGAGGGGCGCCCCGTCCCCCGGCGTCTCGATGCGGACCGTCTCGAAAGGGGATGGAGCGGCGACACCCGTCCGTCCCGCCCAGGAGAAGGAGTGCCGCTTCACGAGGAGGGAGTCGGTGAAGACGAGGTCTGCCGGGTCGAGGACGCTCGACGAATAGACGTGGACCGCCAGCGCCTCGAAGGTCCGCTCGGCCCGCAGGGCATCGAGGTGCGCCAACCCCTCCTCGACGACACGGCCGATGTCGGCCGGAGAGGCGATCTGGAGCGCCGCGAGGACGCGACGGGCCCGGCCCGCGGTCTCGCGAACCCTCGCGTCCGCCTCCCGGTCGGGAGGCATCGCCGCGAGGCCCTCGAGGAGCTCCATGAGCGCCGCGCGGGTCGCGTCGACGTCTCCCTGGCGTGCGGCGCCCAGCGCCTTCTCGCGCTGCGCAGCCACGTACGCGAGGATCGCGAGCGGCACGTGCTCCTGGGTCGCGGCGAAGGCGCGCCGGCGAGCGGCCCCGACGGACGTCGGGTCGTAGACGTACGAGCCGCCCCTCCAGGGGAAGACGGCCGGCGGACGCCAGCCCGCGAGCGCGGCAGCGACCAGGCCGTCCTCCGTCCGGGAGGGCTGTGGCCCTTCGTCTTCGGGGTCCCGCTCGAGCGCTGCCGTGCGCATCTTCCCGAGGAAGCGGGCCTCCTCCTCGCGAAGCGCCCCGAGGAGCCCCGATCGGAGCCAGCCGTCGAAGTCGGCGAATCCCGCAGCGATATCCGTCTTCGGCGTCGCGAACAGGGGGAGGTCGAGGAACGCGCGGAAGAGCTCCCGGGCCGTCGCGTCGGGTAGCGACCCGCTGCGGCAGAGCGTCGAGAGAAGCTCCACGGACGTCTGGAACAGGCCGGCCCGGAGCTCGGCGTCGCGGTCGGTCCCGTTCGTGTCGAGGCGGTCGAGGGTGAAGAGGTACTTCCGGACGACCGCCGGGTCGTCGAGCGGGAGATCCTCGAGCGGCGCGTAGAACGCATGGAGACGTTCGAGGCCGCGTGTGAGGAGGAGGATCGTGCCGGGGTCGGCGAGGACGGGCTTGCCCCGGACCAGGCTGGAGACGACGATGAACTGCTTCGCCGCCGGGACCGACCCCGCCGCTCCGGCCACGTCGCGGCGGAGGAGCTTCTCGAGGAACTCGTCCGGGCTCGCTCGTCTCTCGGCAGCGTCGGCGAGGATCCGGGAGAGATCCTGTTCGTCGGCCGGGAACCGGGACCTCGAAAGGGCCTCCAGCCAGAGATCTGGACCGCCCGGAGGGACGATCTCTCCGCCCGTGGCGCTCGGCAGGAAACCCGTGAGATGAATGAAATCGTACGGATTGCGGGCACTGCTCCAGAACGTCCGGCCACCCGGGCCGATGCTGTCGTAGAGGCCGCGGAACCGCTCGATGCTCTCGTCGGTGCCCCGCGACCGACCGAGTACGAGAGCACGGGCCGTCAGCTCCGGCAGCTGGCGAAGCGCTTCGACGACGTACGCGGCCTTCCCCCCTCCGGAGTTGAAGAGCTTCACGACGAACTTCGCCGTGTCGGACGGCGGCTCGCCGACGACCGCTTCCCACACCGGATCGGCCGCGTCGCCTCCCGGCAGACGAAGACGCCCATCCCGGATCCGGAGGACCTCCGGAAAGAGAACGAACCCGTCGAGGGCCTCGTCGTAGAGGAGCCTCCAGCCCGCATAACCACCGGCGGGCTGCGCGATCGCGCGGAGCGCCTCGCGGGTGCGCGCATCGACGGCGTGGAGCGCCACCATCATCCGCGACGCCCGCTCGCTCTTCACGAAGTGAAGGAAGGCGTTCCCGGAGTTCAGGCGCTTCTCGTCGAGGTCGAGGGTCTCCCTCCACGCCGCGAGCCCGAACGGAAGCTGGGCCTCTCCATCGCCGCAGGCCACGGAGACGTCCTGCCCGGCCGCGAGCCGGCGCAGCGTCTCGGACGACGAGTACCCGAGGACGTCGAGGAAGGCCTGCCGGCGCAGGGCTTCGGCGCTGTCCAGCGGCTCCGCCTCGAATCCGGCGCCCTCACCCCGGATCCGATAGCCGAGCCACTGGAGCGCCCGGCGCGTGCCGTCCCAGGCCTCTGGCTTCGTCGACAGGAGCGTGGGACAGCCCTGACGTTCTCTCCACTCCTCGAGGTCCTTCGCGAAAGCGGCGACGGCGCTCCTCCGGTCGAAGCCTCCCGCCGAAGAGCTCGAATCCGATCCGGAGTGAAGGAGGCGGCTGACCTCCAGGATGAAGTTCTCTCCCGCCGGGTGCTCCCGGAGGCCGACCAGCCGCCGGATGCTCTCCGGCCCGCCCGGCACGGTGACCGGCTCGGCTTCCGCGGGAGCGGCAGGAACGAGGAGCAGGGCTATCAGAAGCGAGCAGCGACGAAGCATGGCGAAGGGATCTGTGATCCGGCGCCGTTCCCGGCGGGAGGCGCGAGACAGCCCGATTCTAGCGTCGGCAACGACACCTCAGCGCGTCAGGTCGTCCCGGCCTGTCTCGACGCGGCCCGGACCCCGGGCGAAACGCCTGCGGACGAGGTCCCCGTCGAAGCGGCCGATCCGACGCCGTGGACTTCCTCGAGGGCCGTCGCGACGGCGTCGATCTCGGCGCTGAGCGTCTCGAGGCCGCCCTTCAGGCTCTCGCGCGTCACCTCCGACGATGCCGCGTCGGCGGCGAGCGCGCGGAGCACCTGGGCACGGAGGTTCTCGAGCGAGTAGAGGATGCGCGTTCCCTCCGCCTCGATCCGCGCGACAGCCGTCGCGAGCTGGGCGCGGTGGGCGAGCTGCTCGTCGAGCGCGGAGAGCGCTCCGGCGAGGCGCTCCCGCACGACCGCGTCGGACGTCGACGCGACGCGAGCCGAGAGGGCGGCCCTCTCGCGGTCGAGGCGCTCCCCTTCCTCGTCGGTCAGCGTGGCCCGGAGGCTGCGCTCGCGGCGCGCGAGCTCTCTCGAGGCGGCGCGCAGCGCCTCGATCGCCTCCTCGGGACGGCGCAGCAGCTCCCGCACGAGCGGCGGCGCGCCCTTCAGCTCCGAGAGGAGCCGCGCACAGATTCCGTCGACTCTCGACTCCCGCGCGCTGATCGCGGCGACCGCGGGGCTCTCGGGCGGAGCCGGCGCCTGGTCCGGGTTGGGGAGCCCGAGGAGCGCGGACGGCTGCGAGCCCGCCACGCCCGTTCGCGCCCGCTCCGCAGAGGCGGCCTGCGCCTCTTCGGCGAGGCGCCTGTCGCGACGGCGCACTTTCGCGAGCGTGTCGGCCGCCCCCGTGCCGAAGCCGAGCGCCACGAACAGCAGCCAGAAGAGGTGAGGCTGGGCGATCGCGACGGCGGCCGCCACGACGGCCGCGAAGCCGAGCACGAAGGCGTGCGGCACGCTCGCCTCGTCCTCCTCGCGGAGCCGCTTCTCGAACCGCCGCTGTTCGCGCGTGGCCACCCAGCCCGACGCGCCCGAGACACTGGCCGTGACCGCCCCGACGCGCGCGACCGGAAGCCTCTCGAGGGCCCCGAGAACCCGCCGGACGCTCTCCTCGAGCTCGCGTTCCACGCCCCGGCCGGGCTCGCTCATTCGGTTCCTCCCGCCGCAGGGTTATACGCCCGGCGCGCCGCCAGGTTCACGGGGACGGGGTCTGGTCTACGCTCTACACTCTACGGGCCCGTAGAGTGTAGAGCGTAGACCAGACCCCGTCCTGAGAGACCCCGTCCGGAGGGCGGCGCGATCAGCAGTGAGTGGCGAAAGCGTTGGCGAGGGCCGCGGCGACGTCCTCCGGGCGGAGACCTTCGATGTGCCGGCGCTCCATGAGGAAGACGGGGTCGCCGTCGACGAAGAGGGCGATCGACGGAGAGGACGGCGGGAACCCTTCCAGCTGCCGCCGCACGCGGCCGACGGCCTCGACGTCCTCGCCCGCGAAGACGGTGGCGAGGCGCTGGGGCTTCGGGCCCGTGCCGGAGACGGCTCTCACCGCTCCCGGCCTCGCCGAGCCGGCGGCACAGCCGCAGACGGAGTTGACGATCACGAGAAGCGTTCCATCCTTCGCGAGCTCCGCTTCCACCGCCTCGACGGTGAGGAGCTGGGCGAAGCCGGCCCAGGTCAGCTCGTCGCGTGCAGGCTGGACGATCTCGGGGGGATAGGGCATGTCGCATCCTCCGGATGGCGCTTCGGGCGCCTCGAGCATCTCCGGCGGTCCGCCGGGGGCGCGAGAGGGTAATCTGGATCCTCGGAGGACGCCATGCTCCTGCTCAACCCGAAGCGGCTCGGTGAGCTCCCCCTCGACGCCCGCTCTCGCGAGATCGTGACGAAGACGATCGAATTCTTCGAGGCGAAGGGCAAGCGGAAGCTGCGCCAGGACGACATCGACCGGGTCTGGTACACCGACTTCCTCGAGTTCGTGAGGAGCGAGAAGGTCTTCGCCGACCTCCTCACCCCTCCGGGGCTCGGCAGCCCCGATGGGCGGTGGGACACGTTTCGGAACTGCTTCGTCAACGAGGTCCTCGGGTTCTACGGCCTCTGCTACTGGTACGCGTGGCAGGTCTCGATCCTCGGCCTCGGGCCGCTCTGGATGAGCGCGAACGAAGAGATGCGGCAGAAGACCGCTTCGGCGATCGCCGACGGAGGCATCTTCGCGTTCGGCCTCTCCGAGAAGGAGCACGGGGCCGACATCTATTCGAGCTCGATGACGCTCACCCCGCGGGACGACGGCTCGTTCGTGGCGAACGGGTCGAAGTACTACATCGGCAACGGGAACGAGGCCGCCATCGTCTCGGTCTTCGGGAAGATGGCCGGGTCGAACGACTACGTCTTCTTCGCGGCCGACCCGAAGCGCCCCGGCTACCGGCTCGTGAAGAACGTCGTCGCGAGCCAGTCCTACGTGGCCGAGTTCGAGCTGGCGGAATACCCCGTCGCGGCCGGCGAGATGCTGATGGTCGGGCGAGAGGCCTGGGACGCCGCGCTCAACACGGTCAACATCGGCAAGTACAACCTCGGCTGGGCCTCGATCGGCATCTGCGAGCACGCCTTCCACGAGGCCCTGAACCACGCGGCGTCGCGGCGCCTCTACGGAATGGCCGTGACCGACTTCCCGCACGTGGCGCGGATGTTCGTGGACGCCTGGGCCCGGCTCGTCGCCATGAAGGTCTTCGCGTTCCGCGCGTCGGACTACCTGCGCGCCGCCTCCCTGGAAGACCGGCGCTACCTCCTCTACAACCCGCTCGTGAAGATGAAGGTGACGACGGAGGGAGAGAAGGTCGTCGACCTCCTCTGGGACGTCATCGCGGCGAAGGGCTTCGAGAAGGACATGGTCTTCGAGATGGCCGCGCGCGACATCCGCGCCCTGCCGAAGCTCGAGGGGACGGTCCACGTCAACATCGCGCTCATCGTCAAGTTCCTCCCGAACTGGCTCTTCCGGCCCACGTCCTGCCCGGAGGTGGGGCGGAGGACCGAGCCCGCGCACGACGCGTTCCTCTTCACCCAGGGACCCGCGAGCGGCCTCGGGAAGATCCGCTTCCACGACTGGGCCCCGGCTTTCGAGAAACACGCGCGCATCCCGAACGTCGCCCTCTTCCGCGAGCAGCTCGGGGCATTCCGCGAGCTCGTCGCCGCGGCGGCGCCGACGGAGAGCCAGGCGAAGGACGTCGACCTCGTCCTCGCCGTGGGCGATCTCTTCGCCCTCGCCGTCTACGCCCACCTCGTCCTCGAAGGGGCGGAGCACCACGCGCTCTCGGACGATGCGCTCGATCAGCTCTTCGACGTCTTCGTCCGCGACTTCTCGTCGTACGCCCTGAAGCTCCACGAGCGCTCTGGCGCGACGGACAAGCAGGCGACGATGGCCCTACGTCTCGTGAAGCGACCCGTCTTCGACGCTGGGCGCTTCTCGCGGATCTGGAAGGACGAGGTCCTCGCCCTGCGGGACACCTACCGGATGAACGAGTAGGACCTGCGCCCCGGGGTCTGGTCTACGCTCTACACTCTACGGGTCCGTAGAGTGTAGAGCGTAGACCAGACCCCCATCTATTCGAGCGTGACACGGAAGAGCGTCCCGCCCCCGTCGCGCGGGAGGCAGGCGATGCCGCCGCCGTGGCGGCGGGCGATCTGCCGGGCAATCGACAGGCCGAGGCCCGCTCCGCCGCTCGGGGCTCCGGGAAGGCGGAAGAAGGGCTCGAAGATCCGCTCCCCCAGGTCGAGCGGAACGCCAGGGCCCCTGTCGAGGACGTCCACCTCGGCGCTGCCCCCTGTCCCCCGGTGCACATGCACCTCGACGGGGCCCGCGCCACCGTGCCCGCGGGCGTTCTCGAGGAGGTTGCGCAGCAGCCGGCGCAGGAGCCTCGGGCTCCCCTTCACGGTGACGGCGTCGCCCGCGACCGAGGCCCCGGCGCGCGCGGCCTCCTCTGCGGCGAGCGCCGTCACGTCGACATCCTCGAACGGCTCGTCTCCGGCCCCCGCCTCGAGCCGGCTCGAGAGGAGGATCTCCTCCACGAGATCGTCCAGCTCGGCGACGTCGCGCGCGATCTCTTCCTTGAGGTGCGCGTCGCCCTGCAGCAGGCCGGCCGCCACGCGCAACCGTCCGAGCGGGCTCCTCAGCTCGTGCGAGGCGTTCGCGAGGAGGCGGCGCTGCGCACCGACGAGCTCCTCGATCCGCCCCGCGGCCCGGTTGAAGCTCGAGGCCAGGAGCGCGACCTCGTCCTTCCCCTCCACCGTCACGCGGGAGCTCAGCTCCCCGGCCCCCAGCGCCTCCACCCCTTCTTCGAGCCGCTCGAGGCGGCGCGTGATCCGGCGCGAGATCGGCCACGCCGCGATGGCGACTGCGACCGCCGTGAGCACGAGAATCCCGAGGAAGCCGAGCGGCGGGCCGCGACGGAACGTCCGCCGGGCAACGAGCCAGCGTCCGTCCGGCAGGCGGAGGATGACCGCCGGCGCGCCCCGGCCGACATGCCAGGTCCCGCTTCCCGTGCGCTCCAGCGGCGGCGGCGGGAGCGGCTCTCCGAAGGCGGCGATCCGTTGGCGCGCCGGCGTGAAGAGGGTGAGCCGGGCGTTCGTCCTCGCACCCCATCGGGCGAGGACGGCCCCCTGTTCGACGGGCGGGGCGCTCGCGGGCACCAGAAGCTCGCCCGCGATCTCGGCGGAGAGCTCGAGGCCGCTCTCGATGGGCTCTCGGCCGTACCAGAGGTGCCAGGCGAGACCGGAGAGGAGGGCGACCATCCCGACGCTCGCGAGGACGGCGAGGTAGATTCGCGCGTGGAGGCGCACGCCGGGGTGCCAGCGGCCGCTCCTCACGCGTCCTGGCTTCTCGCGAAGACGTAGCCCGCGCCGCGGACGGTCAGGATGCGGCGGGGACTCTTCGGATCGTCCTCGATCGCGGCGCGGATGCGGGCCACGTGGACGTCGATCGACCGGTCGAAGGCCTCGAGCGCCTCGCCCTTCACGGCCTCCATCAGCTGCTCGCGGGAGAGGACCCGCCCCGCCCTCTCGGCCATCGCGAGGAGAATGTTGAACTGGTGCGCCGTCATCGGCCGCTCCACTCCGTCCACGCGCGCCACGCGGGCGTCGGCATCCACCTCGAGGCGGCCAAAGCGCAGGCCCCTCGGCGCGCTGCCGGACGCGACTGGGGGCCTCCGCAGGACCGCGCGAATCCGCGCCAGAAGCTCGCGCGGGTCGAAGGGCTTGCCGACGTAGTCGTCGGCACCCAGCTCGAGACCGACGACCCTGTCGGTCGGGTCGCCCTTCGCCGTCAGCATGATGACCGGAACGGCAGAGCCCGCGGCCCGGATGCGGCGGCAGACGTCGAGGCCGTCGGCGTCCGGGAGCATCAGGTCGAGGAGAACGAGGTCGAAGGGCTCGCGCGCCAGGCGCGCGAGCCCTTCCTCGGCCGTCGCGGCCACCCGGACCTCGAGGGCGTTGCGACCGAGGTCCGCGGCGACCATCGAGGCGAGTCTCGCGTCGTCCTCGATCATCAGGATCCGGATCGACATGCTCCCATCATCGGACATCCGGAGCGTTGACGGGACGGCCGCGGACTCAGTGACCGAAGCGTGCCATGTGCCCGGCGAGGCGATCGGCGGCTTTCACCCTCTGCTCGGGGGTGAGGACCTCCGCCGCGTCGGCCACGGCCACCGTCAGCCGCTCGGAGGCCGTGGTGACGAGCTGCATCTGCCGGGCCCGGTGCGCTTCGAGGGCCGCCCTGTCGACCTGTGGCGCGGTCAGGATCTCCACGGCCTGCCTGCGGCCGGCGGCGAGCTCGTCGTGGACCGGCGCGAGGTCCTTTGCCGCCGCCTTCGCGATCGCGGCGAGCCTCGCCTGCTGCTCCGCCGTACCGCCCAGGTCCTCGACGATCCAGCCGGCGATCCGGTCGATCTTCTTCTCCACCTGCGCCGGCTCCATCGAGCCGCAGGAGCCGTGCCGGAACGGTCCGAAGCCGAACGCCTGGAGACCTCCCGCCGTGAGGACGGCCGCGACGCCGAGGAAGAGGGCGCCGAAAAGGACCGTGCGGCCCCGGCCGCGACGGCACTTCGGACGATTCGCGTTCTGGGAGGAGGTGGGGGTTGCGGTCTCGTTCATCTCTCTCTCCTTCGGACGGGAGGGGTGTTTCCCTGCCGTCGAGAGGAAAGATGGCCGCGCTCCGTTTCCGGCGTTCTTCCCGAACGTGAAGTTGTGTGAAGCCGGGATCAGCGGCCGACGGCGCTCCCCGAGGAATCGAGCACGATGCGCCGGCCCGCAGCCTCGAGAACGGCGGAGCCGACGGCGGCCCGCGCATCCTCCGGCGAGAACGGAAGCGTCGCCTCCAGCACGAGGCGCCCGCTCCCCTTTTCCCCCTCGACGTCGAGCGTGAGCGTCGTGCTCCACTCTTCCTTGCCGACGAAGACGACGTTTCTCGCGTCCGTCGCCGGTCCGAAGCCGAGCGCCTCGCCGAGGGCCTCCCGCAAGGCCGGTGAAGCCGCCACCCAGACCGCCACCGCGCGGTAGGGCCGATCGAGTCTCATCTCGGCCCAGCGGTGGCGCTCCTCGAGCGATCCGCCGGCGGGAAAGTGCGTGAAACCGCGAAAGGCGAATCCCGAGACCGCGATCACGCCAATGGCGAAGAGTGACGAAACGACGAGCGCGACAGGCCGCCTCGCACCGGCTCCGCCGAGCGAGGCCAGCCCGGCGACGAGCGCCAGGCCGGCGAACGCGCCCATCGCGAAGCGGAAAGAACCGAGGATGAAGCCGCGAAACGCCTCGCCGAACGTGCTGATCGTCCGGTAGTTCATCTCCGGCGGAAAGAGCCGGTCGGGAACGACGACTGCGAGGACACCGAAGACGAGCGCCGCGACGGCGAAGAGAAGAGCCTTCGTCATGGGTTGCCGCAATTCTCCCACGCGACGGGGTCAGGTCTACCTTCTACACTCTGCGCTGCGGCGCAGAGTGTAGAAGGTAGACCTGACCCCATATCAGGAGCCGCCCAGGCGGCGCCGGATCGTTGCCGCGAGGGCCGAGGCTTCGGGGACGCGGAAGAGGATGGCCAGAGCGCCGTAGGCCACGGCGAACGCGCCACAGACGAGGACACCGAGGAGCACCGGTCCCAGCGGTCCGGCCGCCAGCTTCACGCCGAAGCCCGCCACGGCGGCGCCGAGCGCGGCGCCCCAGACCCGGATCGAGAACGAGGCCGGCAGGCCCGTCATACCCACGCGCCGGTTCAACGCGCGGCGCAGGAGCAGCATCTCGAGCCAGCCCGCGACGCCCGAGCCGAGCGTCAGCCCGGCGAGACCGAGGCGCGGGTCGAGACCCAGGAGGCGAGGGCCCCCGAAGGCGAGTCCCGCGCCGAGCGCGGCGCTCAAGGCGACCCGGATCATCGCGAACCTCAGCGGCGTCCGCGTGTCGTGGAGCGCCCAGAACGCGGACGCGTAGAGCCTCCCGAGCGTCATCGCGAGGAGGCCGACCGCCGAGCCGGCGAGGACCGCCCAGACGATGCGGACGTCCTCCACCCCGAACGCGCCCGTCTGGAAGACGAGCGCGACGACCCGGTCGCCGAGGGAGGCGAAGGCGACCGCCGAGGGGACGACGAAGAACGCGACGCGCCGGAGCGCGGTGTCGAGGCGCTCGCGCAGCTTCTCCGCGCCGAGCCCGCTCGAGAGCTCCGGCAGCTCGGCGCTCGAGACCGACATCCCGAACAGAGAGATCGGGAGGATGTAGAGCGTCTGTGCGTAACCGAGGAGCGCGACGGCCCCCGCCGGGAGGAAGCTCGCGATGACCTGGTCGACCCAGCTCGAGACCTGCGTCACGCCGCGGCTCCCGACGCTCGGGAGGAAGTTCCGGAAGATCGTCCTCACGTGCGTGGAGCGCGTGTCGAGCGACGGCCGGAGCGAGCCGACGAGGCTGGCCACCTGCGGCAGCTGAACCGCCACCTGCAGCAGGCTCCCCGCCACCGCGCCCCAGGCGGCCCACACGGCGACGCTGCTTGCGCCCGCCCCCGTTCTCGCACCCGCCACGACGAGGGCCGCGATGATCGCGCCGTTCCAGAGGACGGGCGCGGCGTAGGGCAGGAAGAACCGGCGGTGGCTGTTGAGGATGCCGAGGCAGAAGGCCGAGAGGACGAGGAGTCCCGTGCCGGGGAAGAGGATCCTCACGAGACGGACCGTCAGGTCGCGTCGCTCTCCGGAAAATCCCGGCGTGAAGACGTCGACGAGGAGCGGCGCCGCCAGGACGCCCAGGGCCGAGAGGAGGACCGCCAGCAGCGCCAGGAGCGTGCCGACCGTGCGGGCCGTGCGGCGCGCCTCCTCCTCCTTCCCCTCGGCCAGGAGGCGCGAGTAGACGGGGATGAGCGAGGCCGAGAGCGAGCCCTCACCGAAGAGGTTCTGGAGGACGTTCGGGGCCCGGAGCGCGGCCCGCAGCGCGTCGGCCGCCATGGAGCTGCCGAGGTAGTGCGCGAAGAACCTCTCGCGGACGAAGCCGGCGAGCCGGCTCAGGAGGACGCCCGCGCCGACGAGAAGCGCGTTCGCCGCCGAGGACCTGCGCGTCCCCGTCACCGGAGCTTCAGCGTCGCGAGGGCGGCCAGGGCGAGGATGCCGGCCACGATCCAGAGCCTCACGACGACCTTCGTCTCGGCCAGCCCGTTGTACGCCATGGCGTGGTGGAGCGGCGCGCGCGCGAAGAGCCGCCGGCCCAGGAGCTTGATGCCGATCTTGTCCTGCACCTGGGAGGAGAACGCCTCCGCGACGAAGAGCCCGCCCAGGATGACGAAGAGGAACTCCTGCTTCAGGAGGACCGACGCCACCGCGAGGCTTCCGCCGATGGAGAGCGAGCCGGTGTCGCCCATGAAGATCTGCGCCGGGTAGGCGTTGAACCAGAGGAAGCCGATGCCCGCCCCGGCAAACGCCGAGGCGAAGACGGCGAGCTCCCCGGCACCCGGCAGGAACGGGTAGACGAGGTAGCGCGACCAGATGGCGTTCCCGAGGAGGTAGCCGAAGACGCCGAGGACGGAGATCGCGAAGACCGAGGGAACGATGGCGAGGCCGTCCATCCCGTCGGTGATGTTGACCGAGTTGCCGACGAGGAGGACGAAGAGAAAGACGAACGGGAGGTAGAGCCACGGGCTGTCGAGGATCGCCGTCTTCAGGAACGGCAGATGGAGACGGGCCGCCTCGGCCGCCGGCAGGGGCGTCCACGGGCTCGCCAGGACCGCGACGAGCAGCGCGGCGAACGTGCCCTGCAGGAGGAGCTTCTTCGGCTCCGACATCCCCTTGTCCCCGGACCTCGCCATCATCTTGGCCCGGTCGTCGATGAACCCGATCGCGCCGAACCAGACCATTCCGAGAAGGACGAGGAGGGCATAGCCGCTCCCCAGGTTGCACCAGAGGAGACTGGAGCCGGTGACGACGCCGACGAGGACGACGCCCCCCATCACCGGCGTCCCCGCCTTGTCGAACGCCGAGGGAATCCCCGTCTCGCGCACCTGGTCGACGAAGGCGCGCCGCTGGAGCCACCAGATGACCTTCGGCGTGATCCACAGCGTCAGCAGGACCGCCGTGAGCGCCGCGCCGATGGACCGCGCCGAGAGGTACTCGGCGAGGCGCAGGAACGAGAGCGACGGCGCGAGGAGCTTGCCGATCCAGAAGATCATCGGGCCGCCTCCTGGCCGCGCGAGAGGGCCTCGACGACGCGGCGGTACGACAGCTTCATCTCGAACTGGGGACGGAAGTCGGTCGAGGTCAGAAGAAATCCGGGAAGGGCCTTCTTCAGCCTCTCCCGATCGCGTACCTCGCCTCGCTCGACGAGGGAGAGGACCCCTCTCAGCGCCGCCGCACGGACTTTCCAGAAACGGTAGTCGGCCAGGGCGAGGAGGGCCGGGAGCGCGTCCTTCTCCGAGCCGATCATGCCGAGCGCCTCGGCCGCCGCAGCCGCGGCCTCGAGGTTGCGGTCCGAGAGCCCCTTGCGAAGCGCCGCGACGACCTCGGCGTGCTTCGCGAGCCGGCCCGCGAAGCGCGCCGCCGTCCGCGCCGCCTCCGCCCTCACCTCCCAGTAGGGGTCGGAGAACCCGGCGAGGAGGGCCTCCTCGACGCCCGCGTCGAGGACGTCGAGGCGCGCGAGGGCGGTGTAGACGTTCCGGCGGACGAAGCCGACCTGGGCGAAGTCGCCGCCGAGCACGCGCTGGAGAAGAGGGGCCGGCGTCCGGTCGGCCAGGAGGGCGAGGAGGAGGGGAACCTTGTCCCTCGCGTCGAGGAGACCGAGGAGCTTCACGCCGCGGTTGCGCGCCTCCCACTCGTCGTTCACGAGGAGCGACGCCGCGCGGCTCCGAAACCAGGTGAGGTCCCTCGGCTCGACGACGTCCTCGACGCGGTAGCTTCGCCCCGCCGCCGCCGCCGCCTTCTCGAGGCGGGTGAGGAGCGCTGCGTTCGAGACGACCGTGGGCGCCGGGACGAGCGTCGGATCGATGGCGTTGCGCGCGTGGCCGAGGCGGACGTGGTGGGCGATCTCGCCCGCGGCGTCGATCCCGAGGACGTCACGGCCCCTCTTCGACATGTCGGCGAGCCGCTCCGGGTCTTCCGCGAGGGCGAGGATGCGCCGCGCCAGGCGCGCGCCGTCGAGGACCTCGACGAGGTGCCCGTCCGAGAGGACCGTCTCCTCGTAGAGGACCTCCGCACCGCCGGCCCGCTCGAGGGCCCGGGCGTTGGCGACCTGGTGGTCGCCCGGCAGGTTCGCCTTCGGGACGACGAGGGCGGGAATCCCCATCCGCGCCACTTCGTTGAGGCTCCCCGAGCCGCCGCGGATGACGACGAGGCCGGCCAGGGCGTAGACCGAGGCGATGTCGTGGAAGTAGGACCGCGACGCGTAGAACGTCGCGATCCTCGCCCGCTCCTCCTCGGTGTAGCGCGTTGCGAGGCGCGCCGCGGTGTCGGCCTCCGCGTCGTATCCGCCCCCCTTGAAGAGGCCGGTGCCGTGGACGACGAAGAGCCGGCCGGCGTGCGGCATCAGGTCGCCGAGGGCGTCGACGAGGCCGCGGTTGAGCGAACGCGAGCCCTGGGAGCCGCCGAAAACGAAGACGACCGTCCGCCCCTCGGGCACGGTGAAGTCGAGCCGCGCCCGGGCCTCTTCCGGCGTCACGTGCCCGATCCTCTTGCGGACCGGGTAGCCCGTGAGGGCGCCGTTGCCCGGGAAGAGGGAGAGCGTCTCCGGGAACGTGACGAAGACCTTCTCCGCGTAGCGGCCGACGAGCCGGTTCAGCTTCCCCGGCACCGCGTTCTGCTCGTGGACGAAGACCCGGGCCTTCGACATCCGGAGCCTCTTCAGGATGGTCGCGGCGAAGATGACCGGCGCCGAGGCGAAACCGCCGGTCCCGACGAGGACGTCGGGCCGGAAGCGGAGGAGGATCGCGGCCGCCTGCGCCGTCCCGACGGCGAGGTCGAAGAGGAAGCGCGCGAAGGCGGGCGAAGGGCGCGCGCCGGGGAATCCCGAGGCCCTCACGAAGTGGATCGGGATTCCCTCGCGCGGGACGACCTGCTCCTCGGCCCGCCCCTTCACGCCGACGAAGAGCGTCTCGCTCCCCGGCCCGGCGAGGGCGGCACCGATGGCGAGCGCGGGGTTCACGTGCCCGGCCGTGCCGCCGCCCGTCAGGAGGATCCTCGTTCCCGTCTTCAAACGTCGCGCCTCCGCCGGATTCTGGAGCATCCGGGGCGCCGCGTCGCGCCGGTCCCTGCCCCGTCCGCATTCTCACCCCTATTCCGGACGGCCGCGGGGTGCGCCGCGCGGCTACACTTGCCCCGATGATGACCGTACACCTCTACGAGGACGAGAAGGGGCTCTGCCTCCTCGAGCACGCGAGCCTCGCCTCCGCCTGGCCCGGCCTCGCCGGACGCTCCATCTGGGTCGACGTGGAGAACCCGACGGACGAGGAAGCGCGCGAGCTGGCCGACGTCTGCGGCTTCCACCACCTCACCGTGGAGGACGCGCTGACCCCCGTCCAGCCGCCGAAGGTGGAGGAGTTCGGGGGATACCTCTTCCTCCTCTTCCGGGGCCTGCGCCCCACGGAGGAAGGACTCGAGCTCGACAGCTACAAGCTCGCCGTCTACCTCGGGCCCGGCTTCCTCGTCACCGTCCACAGGCGCCCCGTTGCGGCCTGCCGCGAGGTCAGCAAGCTCGTCCTCGAGAAGGACCTGCCGATGGAGAGCCAGATGGACCGGGTCCTCCACGCCCTCGTCGACCGGATGATGGACGAGATCCTGCCCATCCTCGACCGCTTCGAGGAGCGTCTCGAGGCGCTGGAGGAGGCGGTCTTCTCCGGCGAGCCGGCCAGCGAGGTCCTGCAGGAGCTGCTGATGCTCAAGCGGCACCTCCTGACGATCCGGCGCCTCGTCGCCCCGCAGCGCGAGATGCTGGGCCGCCTCGCCCGCCGCGACCTCCCCTTCATCGAGGAGCGCACGTCGCACTACTTTCGCGACGTCTACGACCACGTGGCGCGGATGGAGGAGACGACGATGGTCCTGACGGACCTCGCGAGCGGCGCCCTCGAGGCCCAGCTCTCCGTCTCCTCGAACCGGCTGAACGAGATCGTGAAGGTCCTCACGATCTTCTCGGCGATCTGGATGCCCCTCACCTTCATCGCGGGCGTCTACGGAATGAACTTCGAGTTCCTCCCGGAGCTGAAGATCCGCTGGTTCTACCCGGCGCTCTGGGGCTTCTGGATCCTGATCACGGTGGGGATGCTCTACTTCTTCCGGCGGCGGCGCTGGATCTGACGGCGGCGCGCCTCACTTCCCCGCCGAAACCTCCTCGAGCTCCCCGAACGTCCCCAGTTCTTCCCGGATCGCCGCAGCGTCGCCGACGGCGACGATGCGGGCTGCGCCCGTGCCGAAAACGCGGCGGGAGGCGCGCCGCACGTCGGCCTTCGTGACCCTGGCGAGCTCGTCCACCTCGCGGCCGATCTCTTCCGGCGGGAGGCCGAGGACCCAGAGGCGCGCGACTTCGTCGGCCACGCCTGCGGCGGTCTGGAGGGAGATCGCCAGGGAGCCGGCGTCGCGCCGGAAGGCGCGCTCCATCTCCTCGTCGGTGGCCTGGGTCGTCGCCATCCTCTCCATCTCGTAGAGGATCTCGTTCAGGGCGGCGCCCGTCACCTCGGTGCGCACCGCCGCGTAGGAACGGACCGTGCCGCAGCCGGCGAGCCAGCTCGCGCCGGCGCCGGGCGAGTAGGTGTAGCCCTTCTCCTCGCGCAGGTTCTGGACGAGGCGCGACGTGAACGAGCCGCCGTAGATCGTCATGGCGAGCTCGAGCGGGTGGGCGTCGGGATCGGTCCGCGGGAAGCCGAGGTTTCCGACGAGGAGGTTCGTCTGGACGGAGCCGGGGCGGTCGAGTACGAGGATGCGGCGCGGCCCGATGGGCGCGGCGGGGGCCGGAACGGAGGCGGGCGGCTCACCCGCGCCACGCCAGCCGATGAAGAGGCGTGCCGCCTCGGCGTGGACGGCGGCCGGGTCGACGTCGCCCGCGACGAGCAGGAGCGACCTCTCGGGGCGAAGGCGCCGCAGGGCCTCGGCGGCGAGGAGCTCGGGCGTGACGGCGTCGATCGACGCCGAGGTGGGCGAGATCGTCCCGTAGGGATGGCTCCCGTAGAGCGCACGGGCGAAAGCTCGGACGGCGAGGTAGGAAGGCTCCGACTCGCTCGTCTCGAGGTCTTCGTGAACCAGGTCTTTCACCCGCGCGACCCCGTCCGCGGGAAACGCGGGGCACGTCGCCAGGTCGGCGACGAGGTCGAGGAGGAGGGGGACTCTCGCCGCGAGGCCGGACGCACCGATCGACAGGGAGTCGGGCCCGGCTCCGGCCGAGAGGTCGCCTCCCGCTTCCTGGGCGAGCTCGGCCAGGACGGCGCTCGTGCGCGTCGTCGTCCCCTCGCGGAGGCTGGCGGCGAGGAGGCGCGCGAGGCCGGGAGATCCGGCTGGGTCGTCCGACAGTCCGCCGCGCGTGACGAGGCGGACGGACACGAGCGGGACCCCCGCGTACGGGACGACCTGCACAGCGAGGCCGTTCGGCAGCACCGCCCTATCGACGCGTGGCGCCGGGACGGGCCTCGGCGGCCCGAGGGGCGGAAGGCACTCCAAGGAGCTCACTTCGCCACCTTGTCTTCCCTCGGCGGGACCTTCACGATCGCAGCTCGCGTCCGTGGATCGAGCCAGGCGGCGGATCGCCGGAGCTCTTCGCTCGTGACGGCTTCGATCTGTCCGGGAAACTCGAGAAGCGACTCGGGGGCGTCGGAGAAGGCGACCGCCTGCGCCAGCTCGACGGCGAGGCCGAGGCGGGGCTCGAGACCCGCATACCAGTCGGTGAGGACCTTCGTCTTCACGCGCGCGAGCTCGCCCTCGCCGACACCGTCGCGCGCGATCCGCGCGACCTCTTCGTCGAAGGCGGCCAGGACCGTCGTCTCGGAGACGTCGCGCCGGTAGCCGAGCCGCGAGAGGAACAGCGTGGCCCCGTCGTACCAGGTCCCTCCCTGGAACGGGTTGAAGCCGCCCGAGAGGTCGGTGGCGATCTGGCGTCCCTCGACGAGGCCGCTGTACAGGCGCGAGGCGCGCCCGTTGTGGAGGAGCTCGCCCAGGACGAGGAGCGGGATCGCGTCGGCGTGAGTCCGTTCCGGCATCCGCCACGCCATGGCGATCGCGGGAGTGCGCGCGAGCGGCGCCTCCTTCACGAGGAGCACCGGCCCCGTACGCGCCGGCTCGGAAAGGTCGGGACGCGGCGGCAGGCGCGCCGCCGGAATCCCGCCGAAGAGCCTCTCGGCCTTCTCGAAGACGTCGGCCGCCGCGACGTGTCCCGCCACCGCGAGGATCGCGTTGTTCGGGCGGTAGAAGGCCGCGAAGAAGCTCTCGACGTCCCCGAGCGTCGCCGCGTCGAGGTCGTGGAAATCGCCGTAGCCGTCGTGGGCGTTCTCCCACTTGTCGAAGAGCGCCTGCGGCAGCTCGCCGTACTCGAAGAGGCCGTACGGATCGTTCTGGACGTTGACCCGGATCTCCTCCTTCACGACGTCGCGCTGGTTGTCGAGCGACTCCTGCCCGAAGGCGAGCGCGGCCATCCGGTCGGCCTCGAGGAAGAGGATCCTGTCGAGGGCCGAGGACGGGGCGTCGACGACGTAGATCGTCACGTCGGGACGGGTCTGGCCGTTGTTGCTCCCGCCGGAGCTCTCGCAGACGCGGTCGAAGACACCCTTGCCCGCGTTCGGGGTCCCCTCGAACATCAGGTGCTCGAAGAGGTGCGCGAAGCCGGAGCGCCCCTGCGGCTCGAGGCGCGAGCCGATGCGGTAGAGGACGCAGAGGCCGAAGACGGGGGCGGCGGGATTCTCGGAGACGACGACCGTGAGTCCGTTCGGAAGGACCCGGGTCTCGAGCGGGACGTGGAACGTCATCCCTTGAGGAGCTGCCGGGCGATGACCATCCGCTGGATCTCCGAGGTCCCCTCCCCGATCGTGCAGAGCTTGACGTCG
The DNA here is from genome assembly GCA_016719485.1 of Holophagales bacterium. Taxonomy (NCBI): domain Bacteria; kingdom Pseudomonadati; phylum Acidobacteriota; class Holophagae; order Holophagales; species Holophagales bacterium. Next base: position 118,912 of record JADJZB010000020.1, on the reverse strand, counting down.
CGGTAGAACTTCTCGGCCTTGAAGTCCTTCGTGAAGCCGTAGCCGCCGTGGATCTGGACGGCGAGGTTCGCGACCCGCACCGAGACCTCGGCCGCGTGGAGCTTGCACATGGCCGATTCCTTCGTCACCTTCATCCCGCGGTCCTTCATCCAGCCGGCGCGCCAGGTGAGGAGGCGGGCGGCGTCGATCTCGGTCGCCATGTCGGCCAGGTAGTTCTGGATCGACTGGAACTCGGAGATCGGCTTGCCGAACTGCTCCCGCTGCCGCGAGTAGGCGAGGGCGCAGTCGAAGGCCCCCTGCGCCATTCCGAGGGCGAGGGCGGCGATGGAGATCCGCCCTCCGTCGAGGACCTGCATCGCCTGGCTGAAGCCCGTGCCGAGGGGACCGAGGAGGTTCTCCTTCGGAATCCGGCAGTCTTCCATGACGAGCGTCGCCGTGTCGGAGGCCCTGAGCCCCAGCTTGTTCTCCTTCTTCCCGGCGCGGATGCCCGGCTGGTGGAGGTCGACGACGAAGGCGGAGATGCCGTGCGTGCCGGCAGCCTTGTCGGTGACGGCCATCAGGACCGCCGTGTCGCCGACGGAGCCGTGGGTGATGAAGTTCTTCGAGCCGTTCAGGACCCACTGGTTTCCGTCGAGGACGGCCGTCGTCTTCGTCCCTTTCGAGTCGCTTCCGGCCTCGGACTCCGTCAGCCCCCAGGCGCCGATCGCTTTTCCCTGGGCGAGCGGCGTGACCCAGCGACGTTTCTGCTCCTCCGTGCCGAACATGAAGATGTGGTTCGTGCAGAGGCTGTTGTGAGCCGCGATCGAGATGCCGACCGAGCCGTCGACCCGCGAGAGCTCTTCGATGACGCCGATGTAGTCGATGTACGAGAGACCCGCACCGCCGTACGCCTCCGGGATGATGACGCCGAGCATCCCGAGGTCCCCGAGGCGCGCGACGACCTCACGGGGGAAGACCTGGGCCTCGTCCCACTCCATGACGTGCGGCGCGATCTCCGACTCGGCGAACTCGCGGACCATCTTCCGGACGGCGACCTGGTCGTCGGAGAGCTGGAAGCCGAACGGGGCGGAAGAGGCGGCGCTGGCGGCCGCGGGGCTCTCGAGAAGCGTCGTCATGTCGGGACTCCTGGGGCAAATCGCCCGCGAGGGGCGATTCTATCCGCCGGACCGGCACACCGCGTTAGCGCGGCACGCCGGCGGGGACGGGCGGCGCTGGCGCCAGGCTCGGAGCCGCGCCCGGCCCTGGCTCGGGGACCTGCGCGGGCACGGGCCAGGGCCCGAGGACGGTCCCGGGGTAGTAGGCCGCGAGGATCTCGCCGTGTGTCCGGCCGGCCAGCGCCATCCCGAACGTCCCCGTCTGGCAGAGGCCGACGCCGTGCCCCCAGCCGCGGCCGAAGAACGTGTGGACGGGCGCTCCCGTCTCGTCCTTTCCGGTGACGAGCGTAAAGAGCGTCTCGGGGATGCCGAGGGCGAACCGCACCTCGAGGCCCGAGAGGTCGAACGCCTCGCGGTCGGTCGTGACCATGACCTTCGCCGCGCGGCCGGAGGTCCCTCGCGCGAGGACGTCGAGCCGCCTCACGACACTCCCCTTCCTCGAGGCGTCGCGCTCGAGGAGCTTTCCCATCAGCTCGGCGCCCGTGAATCGCCGCACCCAGTGGATCCACGACGACTCCCGTTCGTAGATTCCCTCCGCCGCAGGGACGACGGCCGCGACGGCGATCACCGTCCCGTCCCTCAGGACGAGCCGCACGCGGTCTCCGGGCGAGGGCGCGAGCGCGTCGACCTGCGTCCACGCCTCGCCGCCGCCCCGGAAGAGGAGCGGGTCGGCCGGAAGGGTCTCCTCCTCGCGCCCCTTCGAAGTCTTCACGACGAGCTTTCCGGCGGGCGCGGCGACGAGCCGCCCCTCGACTTCTTCGAGTCCGCCGGCCCGCAGGAGAAGCGAGGCCCAGAGACCCGCGGCCTCCTCGGCGGAGAAGGGGCGCGTCGTCGGTAGCGGTGTCGGGCCACCGATCTGGAAGCGAACGAGCGCCGCGTGGACGCGACGCGCCTCGTCGCTCCACGCCGGGGGCGCCGCGGTGCGTTCGGACTCTTCGGTCAGCAGCGCGTCGTCGCCGAGAAGCCCGGCGAGGTTCGCGTAGACCGCCTCGGGGGCGAGCGTCCGCGGCGGGGCGCCGGCGGTCCGCCCGAGGCGCGCCGTCAGGAGCGCGCGGGCGGACTTAAGGTCGGGCCACGAGGTCCCGTGGCGCCCGGCCGCATGGAGCAGCGCGCGGCCCCTGAGCGCGAGCGCGCCGAGCGCGTTGGCGTGGGCCGGCGCGCGCGCCGTCGTCGCGATCGGAAGCTTCTCCTCCCCGGCGCAGGACACCGACCGGAGGTAGGGGAACGCGGCCTGCGAGTACGAGGGGAAGACGTTCCGTGCGTCTTCGGTCCGCCCTCCGCACGTCGAGGTGAAAAGGGTGTCGGCGGGGGCCCCGGCGAAGAGGAGGACCTGACCGGCGGTGGCGCTCACCGCCTGGCTCGAGAGGGGCTGCTCGGCCGTGGCGCCGCCGTAGACCTGGCACCGGGCCGTCGCGCAGAGGTCGTAGCCCTCGGCCGAGAAGTCGCCGCGCCGCTTGACGGCGTAGGTTCGCGCCGCGACGGCCTGCGCTTTCAGGGCCTCGATCTCGTCGTAGACGCGCGGCCCCATCTCGAGCGGGACGACGCCGAGGAGGTACTCCTCCAGGCCGACCCGGTTGACGACGTGGAGCGTTCCCCGCGGCGTCGCGACGAGGAGCACGTTGCCGCGATAGCGGGCGTCGTTCACCGGGAGGAGCGAGCCGTCCGCCGCCTGCAGCTCGAGGGGCGAAGGAACCTCCTGCACCCCGGCCGGGCCCACGACGAGGAGGGTCCGGGCCGGTGCTCCGGGAACCGGAAGACCGACGAGAAACGCATCGGGCACGGCGTCGCGCCGGACGCGCGACAGGAGAGGCTGCAGGGCCGCCCGGCCGCCTGGCTCGCCGAGCCGGACTCCCCATCGCCCTCCCGTCTCGGCCGCGAGCGCCGGGAGCGCGAGGAGGGCTCCGAGACGCACGGCCTCGGCCTCGGCGAGGTCCCGCCGGGCGAATGAGCCCGCCTGGATCTGGAAGGCGGGCACCGCGGCAGGACCGGCGGCCGCCGCGGGCCGGATCGCGAGGGATCCGAGATGCCGCCGGGCCCCGGCTCCCGATCGGACGATCCAGTCGCCCGAGGGGAGCAGGTACTCGGCGCGGTCCACGGCGACGCCGATGTCGAGTCGCGGCTCGGGGATCTCCCTGAGGACGGGGGCCGGGGCGAGCGCCGGCGCCGGAGTGGGGGTCGGAGAGGGCGCGGGCGTCTCCACGGGAGGGCGGCCCGTGACCGGCGCCGGCCTCGGCGCGCAGGCGGGGAGGAGCGCGACCGCCAGGAAGGCGGCTGCGGGGCCGCGCCTCACGCGCTCACCCGATCGCCTTCGCACGGTGCTTCTTGCGGAAGTCCTCGGCCTCGATGACGACGAGCTGGCACATCTCGTAGAGGCGGCTCCTCACCGGCGGACCGACGCGCATCTCGAGCGTTTCCGTGCCCCGCCCGTCCGGCTCGTCGCCGAAGTTCGTCGTCAGGATCGTGATCCGGCCCCGGTTGTAGCGCGTGTTCAGGAGTCCGTAGAGGATCTCCCGCACCCAGTCGGAGGGGCGTCGCGCACCGAGCTCGTCGAGGACGAGCAGGTTCGCGTCGCGGTACGGGGCGACGATGTCGTCCTGGTTCTCGTCGCTCCCCTTCCCGAAGCTCGCCTGGATCCGGTCGAGCAGGTCGGAGAAGTCGCAGAACAGGGCGGTCGCCCCTTTCGCGTCGACGAGCTCGTTCAGGATGGCCACGGCGAGGTGCGTCTTGCCGACGCCTACGGGACCCGAGATGAGGAGGCCGGCGTCGACGGCCGGCCAGTGGTCGACGAAACGCTTCGCGATCGCCTTGGCCTTCTTCAACGAGTCGTTCTGGAGGTCCCCGAAATTCTTGAGCCGGCAGTTCCGGTAGCGCTCGGGGATCCGGGCGGCGCTCCGGCGCGCCTCGGCCATCTCTCCGGCCCGGCACTCGCAGGGAACGGTGGTGCCGTTCGGGCGTTCGAGCCTCCCGAAGCCCTGGCAGAGGGCGCACTTCTCGGTCTCGACGGACTCGCTCACGCGGCCGATTGTAGGGGTCGAAGCGCGCGGCGTCAGCGGAAGACGGCCATGAGGCGGCGCGCCTTGGTGCCGCGCCGGAGCCTCTGGAGCGCCTGGGCCTCGATCTGGCGGACTCTCTCGCGCGAGAGGCTCAGCTCGGCGCCGATCTCCTGCAGGGTCATCGGCTCCCGCTCACCGTCGCTCCCGTCCTCCGGGATCCCGAAGCGGCGGCAGAGGACCGCCCGCTCCTTCGGCTTCAGGTCGCCCAGGATCTCCCGGGCCTGGTCGACCGTCGCGCGACGCAGCATGTCGTCGTCGGCCGCGGCGACCATCGTCTGCTCGAGGACGTCCTCGAGCGTCCGCTCCTGCTCGTCGTTGCCGACTCCCTGGGAGAGGGACTCGGCCGTGCGCGAGACCGCGAGGAGTGTCTCCACCGTGGCCGGCTCGAGGCCGGTCCGCTCGGCAATCTCCTCGTGGGTCGGGTCACGGCCGAGCTCGCGCTGGAGCTCGGCCCGCGCGCGGACCGCCTTCAGCTGGTGGGCCGCCTGCTTGTGAGGGATGCGGATCGTCCCCGCCTGCTCGGCGAGCGCGTGGGAGATGGCCTGCCTCACCCACCAGACGGCGTAGGTGATGAACTTGACCCCGCGGTTCGCGTCGAACCTCTTGGCGGCCTGGATCAGGCCGATGTTGCCCTCGTTGATCAGGTCGATGAACGGGACGTCGGGGGAGTGGAATCCCTTGGCGTGGTAGACGACGAAACGCAGATTCGCCCGCACGAGCTCGTCGAGCGCCTCTTTCCGCTTGCCTTCGGACGCGCATCGATCCTGGATGATCCGGGCGAGCTCCTTCTCGCGCTCTGCCGGAACAGGCTGGTACTTCGAGATCTCCTCGAGATACCTCCGGAGAAGACCCGAATCGTCGTCGGTCCGCCTGCGGTTCACTTGGAGTGCATCGTATCCCGGCAGGCGGCCGGCGTGCAGGCCCGTCCCCTAGACGGGGCGGCGGGCGAGCGGCGCCCCCGGGCGCAGCGCCAGGGCGTTCTGCGGCGGGGTGGGCCGCCCCGCCGCCCGGGAGGCGTGCTCGGCCGCCACGGAGCGGAAGGCGTCCATCAGCCTCTCCACCTCGCCTTCCATGCGGGAGAGCCGTGCGCGCAGGTCGAGGATGACTTCCACGCCGGCGAGGTTCACGCCGAGGTCCCGCGTCAGGGTCAGGATGATCTCGAGCCGCTCGACGGTTTCGCGGTCGTAGAGCCGCGTGTTACCCGACGAGCGGGGAGGGCAGATGAGGCCCTCCCGCTCGTAGAGGCGAAGCGTCTGCGGGTGGACGCCGAAGCGGTCGGCGACGACGCCGATGAGGACGAAGTCGTCGCGCCGCGCCTTCCCGCGGCCGGATCCGTCGCGCACCCCCGTCACGACGTCACTTCTTCTCGTCGACGACCTCGGCGTCGATCACGTCGTCCGCCGGCCTCGCGCCACCCTGGGACGCCGTCCCGGCCGGGTCCGTTCCCGACTCCGGGGCCGGAGCGTTCTTGTAGAGCGCCTCGGCCACCTTGTAGCTCGCCTTCTGGACCTCCTGCGCCGCCTTGCGCAGGGCGTCGGCGTCGTCGGCCTTCGTCTCGAGGACCTTCTTCGCGTCGGCCACGGCCGCCTCGATGGCGGTCTTGTCCTCCGCGGGCACCTTGTCGGCGTTCTCGGCGAGGAGCTTCTCCGTCGCGTAGACGATCGAGTCGAGCTGGTTCTTCGCCTCGACGGCCTCGCGCCGCTTCTTGTCCTCCGCGCCGTGCGACTGGGCTTCCTTGACCGCCTTCTCGACCTCGTCCTTGGCGAGGCCCGAGGAGGAGGTGATCGTGATCTTCTGCTCCTTGCCCGTGCCGCGGTCCTTCGCGGTGACGTGGAGGATGCCGTTCGCGTCGATGTCGAACGTCACCTCGATCTGCGGCATCCCGCGCGGGGCGGGCGGGATCCCGACGAGGGAGAAGAGACCGAGGAGCTTGTTGTCCCCCGCCATCTCGCGCTCGCCCTGGAGGACCTTGATCTCCACCGAGGTCTGGCCGTCGGCCGCCGTCGAGAAGACCTCGCTCTTCTTCACGGGAATCGTCGTGTTCCGCTCGATGAGCTTCGTCATGACGCCGCCGAGCGTCTCGACGCCGAGGGAGAGCGGCGTGACGTCGAGGAGGAGGAGGTCCTTCACGTCGCCCGCGAGGACCCCGCCCTGGAGCGCGGCGCCGATGGCGACGACCTCGTCGGGGTTGACCCCCTTGTGCGGCTCCTTGCCGAAGAAGTCCTTCACGACCTGCTGGATCTTCGGCATCCGCGTCTGGCCGCCCACGAGGACGACCTCGTCGATCTGCTTCGCCTCGAGGCCGGCGTCCTTCAGCGCCTGCCGGCACGGGCCGACGGAGCGCTGGATCAGGTCGTCGACCATCTGCTCGAGCTTGGCCCGCGTGAGCTTCAGGCTCAGGTGCTTCGGCCCCGAGGCGTCGGCCGTGATGAACGGCAGGTTGATCTCGGACTCGATCGTCGTCGAGAGCTCGATCTTGGCCTTCTCGGCGGCTTCCTTCAGGCGCTGCGTCGCCATCGGGTCCTTGCCGAGGTCGATCCCCTGGTCCTTCCGGAACTCGGCGAGAAGCCAGTCGACGATCCGCTGGTCGATGTTGTCGCCGCCGAGGTGCGTGTCGCCGTTCGTCGACTTGACCTCGACGACGCCCTCTCCCACCTCGAGGATCGAGATGTCGAACGTGCCGCCGCCGAAGTCGTAGACGGCGATCGTCTCGTTGTTCTTCTTGTCGAGCCCGTAGGCGAGGGCCGCGGCGGTCGGCTCGTTCACGAGCCGCTCGACCTTCAGGCCGGCGATCTGGCCGGCGTCCTTGGTCGCCTGGCGCTGGGCGTCGTTGAAGTAGGCCGGGACGGTGATGACCGCCCGGTCCACCTTCTCGCCGAGGTGGGCCTCCGCGGCCTCCTTGAGCTTCGTGAGAATCTGGGCGGAGATCTCCGGGGGCGACATCTCCTTGCCGCCCTGGATCACGCGAGCGTCCCCGTTGGCCGACCGGACGACCTTGTAGGGGACCATCTTCATCTCTTCGTTGACCTCGTCGAAGCGGCGGCCCATGAACCGCTTGATCGAGTAGACGGTGTTCTCCGGATTCGTGACGCCCTGCCGCTTGGCGACCTGCCCGACGAGCCGCTCGCCCGACTTCGTGACGGCCACGACGGACGGGGTGGTCCGCCCTCCCTCGGAGTTGGCGATGACCTCCGCCGAGCCCCCCTCGAGAACTGCGACGACGCTGTTCGTCGTCCCGAGGTCGATGCCGATGATCTTGCTCATCCTGATTCCCTCCGGACCCTGACCGGGCCCGGGGAGGAATCTAGAATATTAGCGCGACATTGTCAAGTCGTCGATTACAGAAATCTTCATCAACGGCGAAGACTTTCCGCAAACTATTTAAGAATAATGATTTCCTTCTTCCCGCTCGTGTGGACCTCCCCGGCCGCCCCCGTTCCCTGGGCGGCGTGGGCGAAGAAGAGGTCGGTGTCGGTCTTCCCTTCCGCATCGAACCCGGCGAGGTAGTACTTCCCGGTGTCGTTCTGGAGGATGTACCGGTAGGGTCGCCCCCAGGGGTCGTCGAGGTCGCGGGGGGGCAGGAGACCCGATGACGCGATCGCCGCGGGAGATTCGGGGAAACGTCCCTGCGTGAGGTAGTAGGCGTCGATCGCCTCGGACAGTCGCCGAAGACGGGTCAGGGAGACGGCCTTCTGGAACCCCTCGACCGCCGCCACGCGCCGCCGCGGCACCGTAAAGGTGTTCGCAGGATTTCGCGGCTGCAGGCGCAGGCTCGCCAGGAGCGCCGCGAGCAGGACGAGGCCGAGGACGATCGCGCCCACGGGCAGCCGCCGGCTGACCGAGGGGATCTCGATCGAGATGCTCCCGGTCTCGTCCACGACGCCGGTCCTCCGGGATTCCTCGATGAGCCCCCGGCTCAAGAGGTCGTAGAACGCCTTCGCACCTTCGAAATCGGAGAGGAACGTCCGGTCGACGATGTCGCTGATCGTTCTTCGCCCGTCGACGAGCTCGTAGACCGACCACTCGGCCTTCGAGATCCGGATCGACCCGTCGCGCCGATCGCGCGCTTTCGAGAGCGTCGCGTCCCCGATCTCCTCGGCGTCGTCGGCAACCTCGGCCGGCTCCACCCTCTGCCCGACCGCCACGCGCTGGTAGACGAGCTCGGGCGAGCGGACGACCTTCTGGATGATCGGCCACTCGTCGACCATCCTCGCCCCCTCCATCAGGAGGCTCTCCACCTGGATCGGCCGGAAATACTCGTGGTCGTAGTCGATCCGGTCCTGCTGGTCGAAGACGTACTCGCCGTCGGTCCACCGGAAGAGGCCGTAGGCGATCTTCTTCACCTGGGCGTCGAGACCGGCCCGCAGCTGGTCCGCGTCGCAGAAGCCGTTCTTGAGGAGGATGAACCCGAGGCGCTGGAGTGTCTGGCCCTGGATTTCGAGCGCCTTCGTCAGGGATTCGGGCGCGAGGCTCCTCGTCTTCACGAGAAGGGTCCCGAGGCGCGTGTCGAGACGCCGGGCCTGCGACTCCGCCGAGACGAGCGCCCCGGAGTCGAACCCGAGGAGGACGGTGTCTTCGGGGCCGCGAAGCGTCAGGAGGCCCGTCTTCTTCTGCAGCGAGATGAGCTGGAGGATGTCGGGAAGGGCGAAGTCGTGGAGGGTCCCTTCGAGAGCCACGCCGTCACCCCCTTCTCGCCGTGAGCTGACCCACGATCCAGGCCGCGAGCGCCAGCGTCGCCCAGAGGACGGTCCCGAGGAAGAGCGGCCCGCCCCCGGGCCGGGGCGACAGAGCGAGGTCCTGGCGGAGGACCGCCGCGAAGAGTCCGAGGAAGAAGGGGAGGAGAATCGCCGCCGCCCTCCCGGCCCGTCCCTGGAAGAGGAACTCGCCGCCGGGGAGGACCAGGTTCAACGCCCCTCGCAGGCGCCCTTCGAATCCCTGCCGGCGCCGGACCTCCTCGACCTTCTGGAGCTTGGTCTCGATCGAGACGCCGTCCTTCCTGAGGTAGACGTGAATGCACTGCGAGCAGAGAAGCGCGCTTTCGCCGGGCGGCTTGCAGAGGCGGCAGAACGTCCGCCCGCACTTGTCGCATGCGAGGGCGTAGCCGCGCCTCCTCCTCCGGAAGGCGTCGAGCCCGAAGGCCGCGGCCACGGCGAACGGGATGGCGACGGCGAAGGGCACGGCCCAGGTGCGCGTTTCGCTCCCGACGTGGAAGTGCCCGAGGACGCGGCGGCTGCGGGAGTCACCCTGCAGGGCACGGACCTTCTCCAGCGCCTCCCGGGGCGTGTAGCCGACGGAGACGACCTTCACGAGCGTGGGACTGTCGAGGAACTGGGTGACGAGGGCGTTGTCGAGCGCGCGGGACTCGGCGAGCTTTTCCTGCGCCTCCACGGTCCGGAACGTCTCGCCGTAGACGAGGGAGAGGTTGTAGCGCGCCCGCACGTCCCGCGGGTCGCGGCGGAGAGCCTCCTGGAAGTCCTCCTGGGCGGCGCCGAAGTCGCCGTCCACGAAACGGATGTCCCCCCGGTTGATCAGCGCCCGCACCTCCACCGTCGAAACCTGAGCGGCGACCGTGTACTCGGCCACGGCGCGGTCGTTCTGGCCGAGCTGCTGGTAGAGGCAGCCGAGGAGGAACCGCAGGTCGGCATCCTCGGGGAACAGGTTCTTCACGGCCTCGAGGTCGTCGAGGACCCTCTGGTCGTAGCGTTTCTCCTCGAGCGCCTCGGCCCCGCGCAGGACCGGGGACGCCGAGACGGCCAGCCTCACGGCAGCGCGGTCCAGCGCCGGCGCGACGAGCATGAGGGGGACGAGCCCGGCGAGGGCCGCCCACTTCACGTAGCGCTCCGCGTACCCGAACGTGAGGACGAAGAGCCAGAGGAGGAGCCACCCGACGTCCAGGGCGACGTAGAGGGGCAGGACGAGGACCGCGGCCGCGAGGACCGTATCGGCCGGCCTCGTGATCCAGCGCCCCGCGAGCTCCGTCAGGTCGTGCAACAGCCGCCGGGCCTCGCTCGCCACGAGCAGGATCACGAAGGCGGCGCCCACGGCGGCCAGGGTCAGGACGACGAGGAGCGCCGAGCGGACGACCAGGACACGCCGGCCCTCGAGATCGACGGAAACGGCCCTCACCGCGCCCAGGAGCTCGCGCGGCGCGCCGAGCTTGTCGGTCTTCAGCGCCAGCGCGACGCGGGACCAGCGCGCCTCGGGCAGGTCGGGGTCGAGGCGGATCGCCGAGTCGAGCGCCCAGCGGGCCTTCTCCAGGCTCCCCTGTGTCATCTCCCTGCGCGCCATCAGCGTGGCCGCGAGGGAGAGATCGGTGAGGCGTTTCAGGCCGATCTTGTGGGCGTGACGGACGATCTCCTCGACCTTCTGGGCGGCGAGGAGCGGATCGCCTTCCTCGTGGGCGGCGAGCCACGCGAACCACTGTCCCCGCACCTCGCGCCGGAAAGTGGTCTCGGTGGCTTCTCCCGGCGCCTGGAGGACCTGAGCCGGCGAGGGCGCCGCCAGGACGAGAAGCAGGAGAAGCAGCGCGAGCGCGCCGCGGCGCAGCCCGCGGCTGGAACGGCCGAGCCCCGGCGCGCGGTGCATCGGCTTTCGCAGGGTCAGCCCCTCGGCCGTGGCGGAGGGGGCATTCCCGGCGCCCCCTTGGCCTGCGCGGCAAGTCGCGTGAAGACCAGCTGGAGCTCTCCGAGAAGGCCTTCGAGCGCGTCGGTCTCCTCGAAGGAGAGCCTGCCCCGCGTCTTCTCGCGCAGGGCCACCAGCGAGTCGATGATCTCCCGCGAGGCGGCGAGGTCCACCGAGCGGCGCCCGGTGGCCGGGTCCGGGATCCCCTGCAGGTACAGGGACGCCGTCTGCGCGAGCATGTCGAGGAGGCGCAGGAACGCGGGGCTGCTCGGCACCACCTCCGCGGGTGGTGGAGCCGGCGCGGCTCCCTCCGGCGGCGTCTCCGGCGCCGGGGGCGCCTTCGCGAGCTCTTCCATCACGTCGTCCCGCAGGTCTCCCTCGGCGGTAAACATCCTGCGGTCGACGACCTTGATCGTCTTTGAAGCTTCTGACATAAGGCCTCGTTCGGGCGCTTCATTCTAAAGGGAACCTTCCGCCGCCGCCCGCAGAAGGAGGTCGCGTGCCGTCCGAGACGAGATCCCCGCGCCCCGAGGCCGCCGGCGAGGCGGCCTCCGAGCTCGTCCGCCTCATGGGGCGCCTGAGGGCGGAATGCCCCTGGGACCGCAAGCAGACCTTCGCCGACCTTTCCGGATACCTGCTGGAGGAGTGCTACGAAGCGCTCGACGCGCTCGCGCGGGAGGACCTCGGCGAGCTCGAGGGGGAGCTGGGCGACCTTCTCTTCGAGATCGTCTTCCTCGCCGAACTCGGCCGCGAGCGGGGCGCTTTCGACCTCGCATCCCTCGCCGGCCGCGTCCACGCGAAGATGGTCGCCCGTCACCCGCACGTCTTCGGGGACAGCGCCGTGAAGGACGCCGAAGCCGTACGCGTCCAGTGGGAGGCGCTGAAGGAGAAGGAGCGGGCCGGAAAGGCCGCCGGCGAGGAAACGCCCTCCCCCTTCGCGGGTGTCCCGCGGGCGCTGCCCGCCCTCCTGAAAGCCGTCCGGGTCACCTCCCGCGCCGCCGACCTCGGATTCGACTGGCAGCGCGACGAAGACGTCCTCGCCAAGCTCGACGAGGAGGTGGCCGAGTTCAAGGCCGAGCTCCTGGCAGAGGGGGCGACGAAAGAGTCTGTCGCGCACGAGATCGGCGACATCCTCTTCACCGTCGTCAACGTCGCCCGCCGCCACGGCGTCGACCCGGAGGCAGCCCTGCAGGCGACGAACGCGAAGTTCGTGAGGCGGTTCGAGGAGGTCGCCCGCCGGGTGAAGGCTTCCGGGCGCGACGTCGCCGGGACGCCGCTCGACGAGCTCGACCGGACGTGGGACGACGTCAAGAAGGACGAGGCGCCGTGAGCTTCGCCCGCGCGATCGTCCGTCCCCCCGCCGCGAACTTCGCCGATGGGCTGACGACGGCGGGCCTCGGCCTGCCGGACCTCGCCCTCGCCCTCGCCCAGCACGCGGCGTACGTCGACGCCCTCGAATCATGCGGCCTCGCGATCACGCCCCTGCCGCCGGAGGAGGGCTTCCCCGACGCGACGTTCGTCGAAGACACGGCCGTCCTCGCACGGGGCCTCGCCGTTCTCTGCCGGCCGGGGGCACCGAGCCGCGCCGGCGAGGTCGAGGCGATACGCCCGGCGATCGCATCCTTCTTTCCCGCCCCCGCGGCCATCAGGGCCCCCGGCACCCTAGACGGCGGCGATGTCTGCGAGGCGGGGGACCACGTCTTCATCGGTGTCTCGGAGAGGACGAACGAGGAAGGGGCGCGCCAGCTCGCCGCGCTCCTTCTCTCCCGCGGCCTCGGGTCGACACTCGTCGACATTCGCGAGGAGACCGGCCTCCTGCACCTCAAGAGCGGCATCGCCTGGCTCGGGGGACGGACTCTCGCCCTGACCGACGCCCTCGCGCGCCGCCCCGAGTTCGCCGGCTGGACGCCGCTCCCGGTATCTCCCGGCGAGGAGTACGCCGCCAACGCCGTTCTCGTGAACGGGCGTGTTCTCCTCGCAGCCGGCTTCCCCCGATTCGAGGCGGCCGTCCGAGCCCTCGGCCTCCCGACCGTCCCCCTCGACATGTCGGAATTCCGGAAGCTCGACGGAGGCCTCAGCTGCCTCTCCCTCCGGTTCTGAGCATGGGGTCCTCTGAGCATGGGGTCAGGTCTTGATTTTCTATTCTGATCAGGCGTGCTCCCCGGCTACATGACCGACCAGGCGAGCGCGTTGAAGAGGAACGGGAACGTCGCGTTCGTCTGCGCACGGTGCTGGGCCCTGAATCCGAGGAGGACGAGCTTCCCCTTCCCGTAGGTCAGGGCGACCGCCGCCGCGTTGCGCGCGAGCTTCTCTTCCCCGCGGATCCAGCCGGAGACGAGGACGTCGCGCGCCTCGGAGGGGTACGACGCGAGGACCCGGCGCGTCATCTCGGCGCCGGGCATGGCGGTCTGGAAGGCGAGCGGCTCGTTCAGGAACGCCGGCGTCGTCGCCGGCATGCCGAACGTGACCGGGTGCGTGGAGTCGACCTCGATCCGCACGAGGCTTCCGGGGCAGAGGAACTCCTCGGGCTTGACCCGTGAGAGGACGTTGCGCACGGGCAGCTGGAGCTCCTCGATCAGGTACTCCGACGAGGAGGAGAGGGCGACGAGCGTTCCGCCCCCGACGACGAACTCGCGGAGGGCGGAGGCGCCTTCTTTCCCGAGACCGCCCGCGTACTCGGGGCGCGGCTCCGGGAAGTACCTCATCTCGCCCTCTTCACGTTTCGGCGTCCCGGTCGCGAGGACCTCCCTGTCGACGTCGGGAAGGACGATGACGTCGACCTTCCCCGCGAGCTTCCCGGCACGGATCGCCGCGTTGTCGAGCGTCACCGGCGCGAAGCCGTAGCGCTCCAGGAGAAAGCGGGTCCAGCCCTCGTCCATGGACGCGAGCCACGGCTTGTAGAGGCCGACCCGCGGGGCACCGAGCTTCGTCGCACCCTCCGGGAGCGCCGCGAGCGGCGCGAGGTCGAGGCCGAGATCCGCGGCGACTCGGGCCGCGGCCCGCGCCGCGGCGGCGTCGAGGAACACGGTGCCGGCCGCGAACGCTCCCTCGGCCTTCGGGAGGAACGACACCGCGCCCCCCTTCCGCGCCTCGGCCACGACCTTCCACCGCTCCGGGCTCGAGGGTCCGAGGGCGAACGCCACCGTGCCGGCCGGCGGCGCCTCCACGGGCCCCACGGCGCCCCAGGGCCGGAGCCCCTGCGGGAGCGCTCCCTTTTCGACCGTCACACCCATGGAAAGCGGCAGGCTCCAGGCGGTGACGTCGTAGGGAGCGACGATGTCCTTCCCCGGGACGAGCTTCACTTCGGGAAAACGCTGCGGCTCGAGCATCTCCCGGACGAAGCGGCCGTACGGCTGGGCGAGCGGGACCCAGACGTCGCCCGATGAGTCCGCCTTCACGTCGACGCCGTGCTCGACGAGGAGCGCGGCCAGCGCCCGGGCGGTCGCCGGATCGCGCTGCCCCATCGGAATCCGGTACGCCTCACCCGGGGCCGCCGCGGCGATCGAGTCCCGCGCCCGGGCGAGCATGTTCGAGAGGACGTCCTGGCGGTGCGTCGCGCAGTACTCGAGGATCGCGTCGGAGGCGATGCGCTCGTAGTCCATGATGTCGCGCAGCCGCCACTCCCCGCCGCGCCAGGGGTTCGGGAAGTTCACCTGGGTCCCGTAGCTGACGAGGCCCTTCCCCCCGCCCCGCAGCTCCGTGGCCGGAACTTCGACCGGCGTCGCCACGCGGACCGACGCGACCTCGGTCAGGATTCCCGTCACGTTCTTCCACCACGCCGTGTTCTTCGAGCCGCCCGGCCAGGAGGCGTCGAAGGCCCAGCCCGAGATGACGCCGCTCTTCCCCTTCTGCTCGAGCCGCATCGACATGAGCGACCCGATCAGGTTCACCTCGCGGATGACGAGCGGGTGGATGTCGGGGTCGAGCGGCTCGGCGTAGGGCGGCACGAACATCCGCGGGCCGCTCGCCCCCATCTGGTGCTCGTCGAGGAACACCTGCGGGAACCAGTCGTGGTAGAGGACGCGGCTGATCGCCTTCGTCTCGACCTGCGTCAGCTGGGTGAAGTCACGGTTGTTGTCGTGTCCCGTGTAGTGGTGGTAGAGCCACGGCATCCGGCTCCCCTCCCACCGCGTTCCGAGGTTCTTCCTGTACCAGTCGGTCTCCATCCTCTGCCCGTCCGGGTTCAGGGACGGAACGAGGAGGAGGACGACCTCCGAGAGGCGCCGCTTCGTCTCCGCGTCTTCAGCCGTGGCGAGGGCGTGGGCCCACTCCATCGCCATCTGCGTCGACGCGATCTCGCTCGCGTGGATGGCGCACGTGACGAGGAGGACGACCTTCCCGTCCTTCACGAGCGCGGCCGCGTCGGCCTCGGAGAGGCCCCGCGGGTCGGCGAGGCGCCGCGCCACCTCGCGGATCCGGTCCTTGCCCGCGAGGTTCTCCGGGGAGGAGATCGCCGCGAGGATCATCTCCTCGCCGAGCGTCGACCTGCCGATCGTCGACACCTCCACGCGGTCCGACGCGGCGTCGAGGGCGCGGAAGTACGACACGATCTGGCCCCAGTCGGCGAGCGTCCTGTCCGCACCGACGGACAGCTTCAGGAACTCCGACGGAGAGGGTGCGGTCGCCGCAGGTGCGGGCGACGGGACGAGGAGCGCGGAGAGGAAGAGCACGGGGAGGAACGAGCGGACGCGCATGGACGGAGAGTCTACGCGCGGGGAAATCTCGCGAACGCGTTCCCGCCGCGAGCCGGGAGCGACTCCCCGGCCGGAAACTCCCGACCCGAAACGGGCGCCGGACGACGGTCTCTATATTAGAAAATCAAGACCTGACCCCAAGTTCAGACCTTGAGCTTGCGGGAGACCTCCACGACGGCGCCGGTGTTGGCGAGGGAGAGGAGCGGAGCCATGAGGTAGGCCTTGACCGAGCTCGCGAGCTCCTCGAGGCGGTCCGGCGTGACGCCGAAGGCTTCGGCGTAGGACGCCACGACGGCCTTCTCCGCTTCGCTGTAGTCGCCGTCGACGAGGGCGACGAGCAGGGCCGACTTCAGGACGAGGTCCCGGCCGGCCGCGTCGGGAAAAGCGGTGGCGAGCTCCGCCGAGGTCGGGTCGGATGCCGTCGCGTCGACGGGGGCGAGCTCCTCGATGAGCGCCACCTCGCGCGGGTCGGCCGCGCCGTCGGCTCGCGCCACGGCGAGCATCGCCCGTCCCATCGCCTCTGCCTGTCCAGCGGTCACGTCCACGTCGGTGAAAAGGTCCATCGCGACAACCCCCATCGTCTCTTCCGTGCAGCGGAGCGAGGCGATGATAGCCCGCCACCGGCGCGGGCGGCGCACCGCGTCGCGCGCCGTCAGTCGACGAGCTCCGAGACCTTCACGCGGAGGACCCCGCGCCCGTCGAGCGCCGGGAGGCTCGCGGCGAGGAAGTCGACCGTCGAAGCGCTCGGGTGCCCGATGACGACGGCGTGCCCCTTCGAGGCAGCGAGAGCGAGCGAGCGCGACCAGGCGGCCGCGAGGGCCTCGGGGGCGCCCCCTTCGGCCGCCGCCTCGGCCCGGGCGTCGTCGAGGAAGACGTCCCGCGGGATCGTCGCCAGGCGCAGCGCGCGCGCCTCCTCGGCGGCGACGCTTGCGGCCGACGTCCTCGAGTCGAGGAAGAAGAGCCCGCGCTCGCGGACGACGGAGAGGACCGCGCGGACGACGCGGCGATCGGCCGTGGCGAGGGACCCCTGGTGGTTGTTCAGGCCGGAAGCCCCGGGCACGCGGTCGATCGCGGCCGCGACGCGCCTGGCGATCTCCGCATCCTCGTCGCCGGAAGAGATCGTCTCCGGCTCGGCAGGGCCCCTCGCCCCCTCCATCGGCAGGTGGACGAGGAGGTCCCATCCTTTGCGCTTCGCGAGCGCCGCGGCCTCCCTTGCTCGCGGCGCGCCGGGCAGGACGGCGATGGCAAGCGGCCCGTCCAGCCGCGCGAGCCGTTCGAGCGAACCGTCGGCGTTCCCGACGTCGTCGATGACGACGGCGATCGCGCCGCGGCCCGACCCCCGGGCCGGCTCGAAGTCGGACGGAACCGACGAGGGCCGCGGCGTCGCCGCCGGCAGGGGCGCGACGGTCGGCGACGGCACGGCCGTCGCCGGAGGGGCCCCGGCGACCGCGGGCGCGGGCGCCGGCGGCCGCGAGCGGAGATACCAGAGCGCACCGGAAGCGAGCGCGAAGAGGACGACGAGGCCGGCGAGCAGGCCGACCGTCCGGCCGCAACCGCCGCGCCGGCGCGCCCGCAGAGCGGTCACGAGGCGGCGGCGGGCGTGGCGGGGAGCTCGGCGACGACCTTGAGGGCCCGCTCCAGGAACGGATCGGGGGGCTTGCCCTCCGCTCCCTCCTCGGGCTGGACGTGGAAGACGCGGTCGTCGGGCTCGAGCCCGCGCGGGGAGAGCGAGCGCCCCGCGGCGGTCCGGACCTTCCCGACCGTGATCTTCAGCGCGCCGCCGCTCGCGAGGCGAACGACCTCCTGCGTGAGGCCCATGCCGAACGTCGGCTCACCGACGACGCGCACGCGCAGCTTCTTGCGGTCGAACGAAGGGACCGGAGTCGGAGGAGCCTGGTCCTCGAGGTCCTGCTCCGCCTTCTTCTCCTCGCGCCGCACCGCGGCCGCCACGTCGACCCCCAGCTCCTTTGACGCGCCCTCGCGCAGCGCCGCGGCGAAGAGCTCGGCCGGACCGCCGGTGCCACTGTCGACGAGGAGGACGAGGCTGCCCTGGTGCATCCGCTGTCCGGCCTCCGCC
The DNA here is from genome assembly GCA_016719485.1 of Holophagales bacterium. NCBI lineage: Bacteria > Pseudomonadati > Acidobacteriota > Holophagae > Holophagales > Holophagales bacterium. Next base: position 101,313 of record JADJZB010000020.1, on the reverse strand, counting down.
CGCCAGCTCTTCGATGCGATCTTGCGTCCCTTCAGCTCGCCGATCAGCCCGGGCGGACCAAAGAGCGCCGCGGCGCGGGCCGCTTCGTCCCAGGACCCGAACGCGTTCCCGCGAAGGTCGAGAACGAGGGCCTTGGACCGGTCGAGCGGGGCGAGGATCCCGGCGAGGGCGTCTGCCGAACCCGGGCCGAATGCGGGCACCTTGACGACGAGCTCCCCGGAGACCCTTTCGGCCGCCGGGAGGGAAGGCGTCCAGGACGCCCGGACGATCTCGAGGGTTCGCCGCCGCGGCTTGGCCTCGCGCACGACGAGGATGCTGGTCCGGCCACCCGGCTTTCCCGACAACGCCGCCTCGACCTCCCAGAGGGCGAGGCTTCGGGCGGAGACGGTCCCGACCTTCTCGACGAGGTCGTCCGTCTCGAGGCCAGCGGCTGCAGCCGGGCTCCCGGGAACGGCCGTCACGACGACCGGGTAACCGGCCCGCCGGGCCAGAACGAGACCCGAATCCACGTAGTCGGCTTTCTCGCGCGCCGCCCGCGCCGCCTCGAAGGCGGCCAGCTTCTCCGGCGGGACGTATTCGGAGAAGGGGTCCATCGCCTCGGTCATCCCCGAGAAGGCCCCTGCCAGGAGCGGCTTGACCTCCACCTTCTCGACGTAGTTTCCCCTCACGAGGGAGAGGACCTCGGTGAACAGGCCGAGCGGCCGGTAGAGGCCGTCTTTCCCCCCCTTTTCCTTTTTCTCGTCCGCCCCGAGGCCGGGAAGGACGAAGAAGAGCGTTCCGAGGAGGGCGAGGGAGGCGAGGAACGGGGCGATCCGGGACTTCGTCACGGGTCGATGATACGGGATCGCGAGAGGACGGTTTCCCGGGCCTAGCGGAGCCACCCGTGCGGATCGACCGAGGTCCGGCTCTCGCGGATCTCGAAGAAGACCCCGGCCGCCTCCTCCTCGGGCGGATCGGCCACGCGTCCGACGACCTCCCCGAGGGCCACGCGCGTCCCCCGGGGAACGGTCCCGGTCATCAGGTGGCCGTACAGGGTGAAGACGCCGTCCCCGTGGTCGAGGACGACGAGGTTGCCGTACCCCTTGAGCCACTGCGCGTAGACGACGTCCCCGGCGAAGACGGCTTTCACGGAGGTCCCGGTCGGTACGTCGATCGTCCAGCCGCTCGAGCGCAGGAACGTCCTGGGGAACCGGGGATTCGCGATGCGGCCGAAAGGGACGGCGACCTTCCCGCGTGCGGGCCAGTCGAGGGCCCCCTTGTACCTCCGGATCGACACCGCCCCTGCCGGAAGGGACCGGCCCCGCGTCTCGAGGAGCTCGAGGAGCGCCGCGAGCCGCGAAGTCTTGTCTTCCAGGACCGCCACGTTCGTCCGCTGCTCCTCGGCGGAACGCTCCAGCCTCGCCAGGAGGGCCGCCTTCTCGGCCCGGGCCCTCTGGAGCGCCCGTTCGGCCTCGCGGGTCTCGGCCGCCACCACGGCGATCGAAGCCCGGAGCGCCGCGAGGCTCTTCTCCTTCACGGCGAGCTCGGCGAGGGAGCCCTCGTAGCTGCGCAGGAGGCGGGCATCCCGGGCCGCGAGGAACGAGAGGAGCTGGAGCCCCCGCAGGAACGACTCTTCCGTGTCGGCCGAGGCGAGGGTCTGCAGGTACCCCAGCCGCCCCATCCGGTACAGGGCGGAGAGCCTGAGGGCGAGATCCCCCCGCAGCTCTCCGCTGTGGCGCAGGGCTGCGTCCCGGTCGGCCTGCGCCCGCGCGGCGTCGCGCTGGGCCTCGTAAGCCCGGATCTCCAGGACCCGCCTCTCGGTCGTCCGGAGCTCCAGGTTCGCCTCCGCCGCCTCCAGCTGCTCGCGGGTGTCCACCGCACGCTGGCGGGTCGTTTCGTATCGCGCCTTGAGGCTCGCGAGGCGGCGGCGCAGGACGGCGAGCTCGCGGCGCCGCTCCGCGTCCGCCGCCTGGCGGGCGGGAGGCGGTGGCGACGCCCCCTCCTCTGCCCCGGCCGGCGGGACGGCGAGCAGCGCGAGAAGGAGGACGGCTCGGGCCCTCAGAAGAGCGGCACTCCGTCCAGCTTCTCGGGCGGCGTGAGGCCGAGCGCCTTGTAGATCGTCGCCGGAACGTCGGCCATGTTCGGCCGGGGCTCCTTGCGGAGCGGCCGGCTCGAGAAGAGGATGCCGGGGACGACGTCGGGGTCGACCGAGCAGTGGTCCCCCGACCAGACCTGGCTGTTCTCCTCGTAGAGCTCGGGCGTCACGACGCCGAGGCTCGCCTGCCAGGAGACCCGGTAGCCCTCGCTGTTGCCGACGAAGAGGTCGGGAATGAGGTCCGGGTCGAAGGAGCCGTACGCCTCCTCACGCGTGTAGACCCTTTCGATGGGGCTGCGCCCGGTCGCCTCGTCGACCAGCGACGTCAGCTTCGTCCGGATCTCCTGGCGCAGAGCGTCGTACTCGGCCCCCGGCTCGACGATGCCCTGCGCCTCGCGGCCCCTCACGTTGACGTAGATCTCGCCGAGACCCATCGAATAGGCCTTCGTCCGGGACCAGTCGACGTTCGGCCAGAACTCTCCCTGGCCGAAGAGCTGCTCGAGATCGGCCTGCTTCTCGTCGCCCCCCTTCAGCACCATGAAGCCGTGCTGGACGAGCCAGGTGTTGTAGTTGATCGACCGCCTCCAGCTGGTGAAGCCGTGGTCGGAGCAGACGAGGAGGAGATCGTCGGGGCCGAGCTCCTTCAGGGCGTCGCCCACGATGTTGTCCATCTGGACGTAGTTCCGCTCGACCGACGGGGCGAACTTCGCCGCTTTCTGGGCGTCGTAGGCCGGATGCATCGGGTCGAGGAATCGCCACATGACGTGCCCGACGCGGTCCGTGAACTCGTAGACCTGGACGAAGAGCCTCACGTCCTTTTCGGCGAGCAGGCCGTCCATCATCTTCCGGTACTGCTGGACGGTGTGCGTCACGTCGTCGAGGAACGCCGGCTCGTCGATCGTCTCCTCGCTCATCGACCAGGTGTCGATCGACCAGCCCATCGTCTTGTAGAGGCCGAACCGCTTCGCGAGGTCCTTCGCGAGGCCGTTCGGAGCGGTGATCTTGATCCCCGGCGGGAGCTTCAGCGGATTGAAGTTGATGGGCGAGAGGTAGAGCTGGATCTCCGGTGCGATGGCCGCCAGGTGAAAACGCCCGATGCCGGAGAGCTTCACCAGGGCGTTGAACTCGAACGTGAAGGTGACCCAGGGGGACCACTCCCCCGGCTTCAGCGTCACGGGCTCGCTGCCCTTCGGTGCGATCCTCAGGCGCCCGCCGTCGGGGAGAACCGTGAGGGTCATCGGAGTCCTGATCACCGGCGGCTCGCCGAAGAGCTTGTTGTACGGGCCGAAGACCTCGGTCTGGACCGTCCCGACGTTCGACTCGAGACGGACGAGCTCGACGGAGAACTCGTTCTTGTTCTTCGGCGCGAAGAACGGGTCCGACGTGTAATAGCTCGGCGTGCCGATCCGTCCCCGCACGTCGGGGACGCCCAGCCCCGCCAGGAGACGCCCCTCGGCGTAGTCCTCGGCCGGAAAGGTGACCGGGACGTGCAGGACGACCGATTTGATCCCCTTCGCCCCAGCCACTTCCCAGAACGGCGTCCCCCGACGGTTGCTCCGGACCGTCTGGAGCGATTCGGGGAGGAGGCCTCCGAAGCGCCACGAGAAGAAGGCGGCGGGTGCGGCGAGGACGAGAGCCACGACGGCGGCCGGGAGGGTCTTCTTCACCGTGAGCCGGCCGATGGCGAACACGACGAGAAACGCCAGGAGCGCGCCTCCCGCAGCCGAGCCGGCCCGATTCCAGCGGCCCAGAAGGAAGCTCTTCTTCCCCTCGGTCGCGATGGCGAATTCCGGGCGGTAGGTCTTCGGGTCGCGCTTCAGGAAGTCGAAGATCTGCGTCCGGCCCGGGGAGAGCCCCGTGGAGAACGTGGACCACGAGACGGGGGTCTGGGCCGGGATCGTGGGACGCAGGGAGGAGAAGCTCCCTTCCGTCGCGAGCTTCTGGAGGTTCGGGAGCTTCCCTTCCGCGATGAACTGCGAGACCAGGCGGTGGTCGGCCCCGTCGAACCCGAGGACGACGACGCGGCCCTTGACCTCCTGGGCCCGGAGCGGGGCGACGGCGGACAGGAGGAGGGCTCCGAAGGCGGCCAGGACGAGGCGGCTGGACTTCATCCGATTGCGCGGCACGCGACATTCTAACGGCGGCCTCCCGGCGCTCCCGGCCCCTGGGCTCCACCTCCAGGTCGATGCCCGTTCGCGAGACCCGGCGGACCGGAGCCGAGGCGGTGAACCCGACCACAGGCGTCTCATTTCTGCCCCGACTCGCCCGGAGGTAAAATCCCTCGCTGCGCCGTTCCCTTCGCGCGGAGGAGCCCCCTTGTCGACAGGACTGCTCGTTGCCCTCGCCGTTGCGGCCGTTGCCGCGATCGCCGCCGTCGTCCTCTTCCGCTCCCTGTCCGCCCTCAAAGCCTCCTCGGCGGAAGAGGTGACGCGCCTCAGGGAGGCGACCGGCTCTCTCGAGGAAGAGAAAGCGCGACTCGCCCGGGAGCTCGAGGCGGCGACGACGGAGCGGGACGCGCTCCGGGAGAAGGCCGCCGAACTCGAAACCCGTCTCGCCGCCGCCGAGGACCAGCTGAAGGCCACGAGCGCGGAGCGGGACTCCCTCGCGAGCAAGGCGAAGCAGGACCAGACGTCGCAGCGCTTCTTCTTCGGCCGCAAGGCACGCGAAGGGTTCGAGGCGCTCCGCCTGCGTCTCGTCGCGGACGGCTTCCCCCAGCGTCTCGAGGAGCTGACCGGCGAGCACCCGAAGACGCTCACAGAGGAGGCCCGCAAGCTCCTGAAGGACGTCGAATCGTGGGCCGAGCAGGGAGGGGTCGAGGACGCCACGCTGCTCCACACGCTCGCGCTCGTCGACTATTCCCGCGGCGACGCCGAGAGGGCGAGGCTCCGCCTGCGCAAGGCGGCGCGCACGTCGACCGATCCCCTCCTCTTCGAGAACCTCGGCGACCTGGCCCGCATCAACGGGAAGGTGAAGACCGCTCTCGAGAACTACAAGATCGCCGCCAAGACGGCCCCCGAGACCTCGCCGGTCCACCGCAAGCTCGGGCTCGCCCTGTTCGACGCGAAGGACTTCTCGGCCGCCGTCAAACCGCTGCTGGTCGCCCTGGAGCAGCACAAGGAAGACGGCAGCCTCCACCTGCTGACGGCCCGCGCCCTCCTCGAAGCGGGAGACTTCCAGCGGGCCACCGAGGTCGCCCAGGGCGCCTCGAGGAAGTTCCCGAAGGACCCGCTCCTGCCGGCCTGCGCGATCGTGGCGTACGGGAAGATGAAGAGATTCCGCGACGCGCACAAGACGTTCGAGAAGGCGCTCGAGATCGACCCGGGCAGCGCGGACGTCCACATCGCCCACGGCTTCGCCCTCCTCGAGGAGGGAAAGCTCCCCGAGGCGGCCGAGTCCTTCCGGACGGCCCTCGGCTGCGACGCCTCCAGGGCGGATGCGCACTGCGGCCTGGGCCTGGCCGCGAACCGCAACCTCGCCTTCGACGAGGCTCTCGGCCACCTGAAGAAGGCCACCGCGCTCAAGCACGACTACGCCGAGGCCTGGTACGCGATGAAGACGACGTACGAAGGGCTCAAGAAGTTCGAGGCGTCGATCGAGGCGCTCAACAAGGCGATCGCGCTCAACCCACGCCTCTCGGCCTGATCGGATCGGGGAGGCTCGCCACGAGCCTCCCCGCGGCGCCTGCGGCGCCTCCCCTCGAGCGGGCGCCGGTCAGGCCCTCGCCCAGTCGACCTTGCCCGTCGGCGTCGAAACGTCCCCGCCGAGGTGGGAGACGTCGTCGAGAATGAGCGGCGTCGCCGCCTTCTCGCCGTCCCACTCGAAGACCGAGATCGAGCCGTTCCTCTGGCGGACCTCGTCCATGCGCGCCAGGTCCCGCCCGAGAAGGGTCGCCATGAGGATCCGGTTGAACCGGCCGTGGGCGACGACGAGCGGCGCCGCGGGACGTGCCGCCTTCAGCCGCCCGAGGACGCGCGCCGCGCGGGCACCCGCCGTCAGGGGCGACTCGCCCCGGGGCGGGCCGGCGTCGACGTCGCCCGAACGCCACTTCGCGCGCAGCTCGGCGACGCTGCGGTCCATCTCGTCGTCCAGCGGCAGGCCCGTCCAGACGCCCCAGTCGAACTCGACGAGCTCGAGGTCGAGCCTCACCCCGAGGCCGTGCGGCGCGGCGCAGATCTCGGCCGTTTCGCGGGCGCGGGCCATCGGGCTCGCCACGACGTCGTCGAACTCGGCCTCGGCGAGGCGAACGGCGAGGGCCTCGGCCTGACGGCGGCCGCGCCGGGTCAGCGGCGTGTCGAGGCGGCAGCCCTGGAGGGTCCCGCCGAGGTTCCCTTCGCTCTCTCCGTGGCGAACGAGGAAGATCTTCATTCCGCTGATTCTACGAATCCGTATCATCCGGTTTCATGCCGAGGACGACCGAGGCGCAGTTTCCCGCGCTCGCCGCGCGCATTCCGGATCCCGAGGTCCGCGCGCTCTTCACCTGGCCATTCCTGCGCGTCAGCGAGATCTTCGACGAGCTCGTCGACGCCGCCTCCGCCGAGATCCTGAGGAGGGCCGGGGCCTGGCCGGTCGTCGCCGGGACCGATCCGGCACGCCTCGTCGCGGCACGCGGCTGGGCTCCGAGGAGCCTGCCGCTCGTCGCGTTCGTGCACGCCAAGCTCGCCGCGGCGGGGCACCTCGTCGCCTCCGAGGGGTCCTACGGCCCCTCCGGCTCCGGGCCGGGCGACCTCGAGGCCCTCGAAGCCGAGCTGGCCGCGGCCGAGCCCGACGCCGCGGTTGCGGGCGAGGCCGTCCGGATCCTCGTCGATGAGGCGGGGCTTTTCTTCTCGGGCGAGAGGACGGGCGAGGAGATCCTCTTCCGTCCGGACCGGCTCCCGCTCTGGTTCCGCTACTTCTCGAACCGCAACCTCCTCTATTCGGTCAACAACCACCTGGGCGCCGTCGCCCTGACGCGTCTCCTCCCGGAGACGGGCGGGCGGGTCCTCGAGATCGGCGGCGGGGCCGGGAGCGCGGCGGAGGCCGCCCTCGCGAGGCTCGGGTCCCGCGTTTCGCGGTACCTCTTCACCGAGGTCGTGCCGACGTTCTTCCGCCGCGGCGAGAGAGCCGCCCGCGCCGCCGCCGCACCCGGCGTCACGGTCGATGCGGCGAAGCTCGACATGACGAAGCCGTGGGAGGCGCAGGGGGGAGCGCCCGGTGCGTTCGATGCCGTCTACTCGGTCAACTGCTTCCACGTCGCCCCCGATCTCGACGCCGTCCTCGCCGAGGCGCGCACCGCGCTGGCGCCGGGCGGCTGGCTCATCGTCTCCGAGTGCGTGCGGCCGCTCGGGAACGACCAGCCGATCTACGTCGAGCTGGTGTTCGACATCCTCGAGAGCTTCACGCAGGTGAAGCTCGACCCCGTCGCCCGCCCGACACACGGCTTCCTGACGCCCGCAGCGTGGCGCGCGTCGCTCGCCCGCGCGGGCTTCACGGACGTGACGTTCCTGCCCGACGCCGAGGCGATCGCCCGAAGCTACTCCAGCTTCTTCGTCTCCGCGGTCGCCGCGCGAAGGGCCTGACTTTGAAGCTCCCCCGTCCCCTGGACCCCGTGGAGATCCGCATCGCCGGGGCGCTCCTGGAAAAGGAGCTCCTCACCCCCGACGTCTATCCGATGACGTTGCAGGGGCTCGTCGCGGCCTGCAACCAGCGGACCTCCCGCGAGCCGGTGACCGACCTGAGCGCCGCCGACGTGACGGGGGGTCTCGACCGCCTCCGCGAGCTCGTTCTCGCCTGGAAGGTGACCGGAGGACGCTCCGACAAGTGGGAGCACAACCTCGACGCGAAGTGGCAGCTGGGCACGCCCGGGAAGGCGCTCGTGGCCCTGCTCCTCCTCCGGGGGCCGCAGACGGCGGCCGAGCTCAGGGCCCGCTCCGAGCGGATGCACGACTTCGCCTCGGTCGAAGCGGCCGAGGAGCTCCTCGAGACGTTGGCCGCGCACTCCGAGCCGCTCGTCGTCGAGCTGCCCCGCCGGCCGGGGCAGAAGGAGACACGCTGGACGCACCTCGCGGGCGGGGCGCCCGCGGAGGAACCCTTCGCTCCACGGACGGCGTCGCCGACCGGGCCCTCGGCGATCGAGCGTCGCCTCCTGGCGCTCGAGGAGAGGCTCGGCGCCGTGGAGGCCGAGCTGGCCGCGCTGAAGGGCTCGCTCGGGGCGTAGCGCCCTCCGCCAGGCCGGCTTCCGCGGCGGCGGCCGCCCCCTACCGCCAGTCGTCGAGGACGAAGACGTCCTCGCGGTCGTAGCCCGGGTGCCGGTCGCGGTGCATCGCGAGCCCCTGAAGGAAGGGGCGGTACCCTGCGGCCCTCAGCGTTTCCCACGCCCCCACCCGGCCGGAGCCGGTTCCGGCGGCGACGATCGATGCCCCGACGGAACCGGCCCACGCCTCCACCGCCCCGAGGAGATTCCGGAGCCGTTCCTCTCCGCCCGCGCCCGAACGAACCGCCGCGAACTTCACGGCGGCCCGCCCCGAGCCCGCTTCGCTCCCGGCTCCCGAGTGGCAGACGGCCAGGCCGGAGACGTGCGACCCCTCGCGGACGAGGACCGTATCCCCCGTCCCCTGCTCGCCGACCGTGAGGATTTCTCCCGTCACGTCGAGGCCGCTGAAGACCGAGTCCGTCAGCTCGCGGCAGGCCGAGAGCGCCTCGGCCTGGTCGTCGGGCGAGAGACGCAGGAGGAACGCGGTGCCCTCGGGCGCCTTCGATCCCGTCCGGACCCGTTTCGACATCACCGCCGCCAGGCCTGCCGGCCAGTATCCGAAGCGCTGGTAGAGGCCCACGTGCATGGGGCTCTCGCCGAACGTGAAGAGGCCCCGGAACGCGACCTGCGGCCCCTCGAGGAGCCGGAGGGCCGCCTCGACGAGATGATGGGCGAGCCCCCGGCCCTGCCGCGGAGGATCGACGGTGAGCGGGCCGAAGAGGCCGAGGCTGCCCCACGACGTGACGACGTTCGACCCGGCGAGAACACCGTCCTCCAGGAGCGCGACGGCCGCCTCGGGGTCGGCGGTCCAGCGGCACCTCAGGACCTGGGCGTCGCCGTCGAATGCGGCTGGATCGGGGAGGTGAAGGTACGTCCCGAAGGCGCGGCGGTAGATCCCGTCGGCCTCGCCGAGCTCCTTCTCCAGGAGCGGCCGGACCTGGATCGTCATGGCGGACCCTCCGGGCCCATCTTGCCACCGGCTCGCGATCTGGTCCGGTCCGTCAGAGGACGGCCCCCGGATCCCGTGCATAGACGACCGGAACGGCCCAGTCGACGGGACCGCAGGCGGCGTCGCACCTCACCGCGAGGCGGGCCTCGCGGGTGGCCTCACCGAGTGGCCGGCCGAGGGCCAGGGACCTGTAGAGCTCGCGCGCGAAGACGAGCGCCGCGGCATCCAGGACGCTGAACTGGTTCGCGACGACGGCAGGGATTCCCGAGGCGACGAGCGCCGGAGCGACCCCGCGCGCGAGATCGCCACGGCTTCCCCGCGCGCTCAGGCACGCGTTGAGAACGACGAGCGAGAGCCCGCGCCCGGAAAGGAGAGCCCTGAGGACGGGCGCCTCGACGGGCGCGACGCCGCCCGAGGCCGACTCCAGAAGGAGCGATCCCGTACGCCGTTCGGCGTCCCAGGTCCCGTGACCGATGAAGTGCAGCACGTCGCACGGCCCGTCGGCGACGAGCCGGTGAAGCGCTTCGACCGTCACCGCCCTCTCGACCCTCACCCGCGCGAGTCCCCGGTCGACGAGGGGCGCGAGGCCGGCGCCCACGGCTTCGGCCTCCGCCTCCCAGGAGAGCGCCGACAGGCCCGCCGGCTGCGCGGCGGCGACGAGGATGGCGAGCGGCCGGCGCCGCGGCGGCGCCGACTCGCACGGAATCGCCGTGACGACGTTCCGCGTGAAGTTCGCCTCGGTCGCGGCCAGCCACGCGCGGCGGTGCGGGTCGTACGCCAGCTCCCACGGCTTGTCGGCCACCCAGTCGAGGAGCGACGTGAAGACGACGTCGGTGGCCGAGCCTCCCGACGCGCCTCGCGCGGCATCCCAGAGTCGCCGGGTCTCACCGGGCAGGAGCGTCTCGAAGAGCACCGCGCCCCACCTCTCGAGCGAAGCCGTCGAGGGCAGAGGCCGGCCGTCGCCGTCGAACACGGAACGGAGCCGCTCGTGCCCCCTGATGATCTCCCGCCACGCCGCGCCCTTGCGCGGCACCTCGGCCACCACGCGGGCCGTCCCGTAGCGCGCGAGGAGGAGGGCCGTTCCCCCTCCCCGATCCCCCGGGAGGAGGGTCAGCTCGAGCGCCTCCCGCCGCGTCTCGCCCAGCCTGGGAGCCGTCGTCCGGCGAGCCCGGGGCGACGTCTTCCCGGGCTCGCCCGCGCGGAGAGCGGCTTCGGTGCGTGCCGCTTTCGGGCCGGCCCGCCGGGCCTCCCGCCCGGCGTGCCCGAACGTCTCGCCGGCGAGCGAGGCGACGAGGAACGCCACGGCCTCCTCGCGGGCGAAGAGGTCGAGGTGGTGGGCCGGACGGCGGAGCGAGCGGCCGAGCCGTCCCCCCGCCCCGAAGAGCGCGACCCGTTCGTCGGGAATCCGCGCACCGCTCCTGCGGTCGAGGAGGAAGCACCCCTCCGTCGGAACGACGAGGTCGTGCGGCTCGCCGAAGAAGCGGTCGACGCCCGACTCGAGGAGGCGGAGCGCGAGCGGGCCGCTGGCGCGGTGGCTCGCCGCCAGGGCCGAATACGCCTCGGGCAGGGCGCTCTGCTCGAACGCGGCGACCGTGGCGCTCCGCCCGTCCATCGCCGAGAGACCGTCGAGCGAGGTCGTGACACGCCGCGCGAACCAGAGGAGGGCCTCCACGACGAACTCCCCGAGGAGCGGAGCGGGCGCGGGTGGGAGAAGGTCGAAGAGGTTCAGCCAGCCGGAGAGCGCGAGCTCCCAGCGTTCCGCGGAGGCCAGCGGCGTCCCGAGGTTCGGGACGGCGGCGAGGACGGCGCGGCCGCAGGCGAAGCGGCTCGCCCTGGGCCCCACCTCGGCGGGCCTTTCGAGGAGCGTCCTGAGGACGAGGCCGCCGCGCGAGTGGGCGACGGCATCGAAGAGGAACGGCAGCTCTCCCGGCAGCGCTTCGGCGAGCATCCGCGCGTTCTCCTCGGGCGTCCGGCTCACGGTGAAATGGTCGAAGCCGAAGACCCGTCCGCCGTAGAGGGGAGCGAGCGCCTCGAAGAACCCGCCCCTGGCGAGGTCGCCGAAGCCGGCGGCGGTGTGGGAGAACGTCCCGTGGAGGAGCAGGAGGTTCCGCTCCGGCGGAGGCGCGAGGAGTGAGGGCGCGGCGCCCGGCAGCCGCCCCTCGCCGAGCCCCTCGGGGGTGACGTGGACGAGCCTCTCGGCCAGTCCGGCGTGCCGGAATGCGGCTTCTTCGAATGCACGGCCGAGCAGAGGGGCGGCCCTCGCGTCGATGCGCGTGGCCGCGCGCAGGACCAGGACGACCGCCGCGCCCGCTCCGCTTCCCGCCCCGCGCACCACACCCGGGGCGGACAGCGCCAGCTCCAGGACGAGCCCGGCCGCGCGCCGCGCCGGCCGGGAGGCCGGACGGTGGATCGAAAGCGCTCCCGAGGGCTGGCGAAGGACGACGACGAAGTCCATTCCGCCGGGCTGGGGGACGACGATGCGGACGGTCCCCCCCTCGGTCGTGCCCCGAAGCGGCGACAGCCGGAAGATCCGCGCGAGGACGAGCCGTCCCCCCGCCACCAGCCGTTCGGCCAGGGCGTCGCGCTCCGCCGCCCTGCGCGGCGGCTCTTCCTTCCAGCCGACCGGCGGCTCGCACCGCACTTCCATCGCGCGCTTCTCCGGCATGGATCGCCCCCCGGCCCCGGGATCCTACCGCCAGCGCGAAGCGCTCGTTCAGAATGGACGGGATGCCGATTCCGCTCCTCGTTCTCCTCGCCGGAGCCCCGGCGCCGGCCCCTCCCCCTTCGCCCCGCCCTCTCGTCGTCGGGCACCGCGGCGCACGCGCCCGTTTCCCGGAGAACACGCTGCCGGCGGTGAGTCACGCACTTTCGGCCGGGGCCGACGGCGTCGAGATCGACGTGCGCGTCAGCGCGGACGACGTCCTCGTCCTCTCTCACGACGCGACCCTCCCGCCCGCCCGCTGCCGGACCTTCGACGGCCGCCGCGCCTCCACGGGCCTCGCGATCCGAGGGCTCTCCCTGGAGGCCCTCCGCCGCTTCGACTGCGGGGCCGTCACGGACCCCGCCTTCCCCGCGCAGCGCGCCGTCCGCGGAACCCCGATCCCGACGCTGGCCGAGGTCCTCGATCTCCTCGCCGCCCCCGAGCCCGAGGCCGCGCGGCGGGCCACGCTCTTTCTCGAGCTCAAGCGCGAGGAGGGCTCCCCGGCCCTTTCGCCCGGCCGGGACCATTTCGCCCGCCTCGTCGTCGACCTCCTGAAGGAGCGGGGCTTTGCGGACAGGACGCTCGTCCTCTCCTTCGACCATGCCCTGCTACGCACCGTCCGGTCGCTCGAGCCCGCGCTCCGCTCGATGCCTCTGGTCGACACCGGAACCGACCTCGCCGCCCTGGCGCGGCGCGAGGAGGCCGCCTGGATCGGCGCCCGCCACGGCCTTCTCACCGCCGCTTCCGTCGGGGCGGTCCACGGGGCGGGCGCAAAGGTCTTCGCCTGGACCGCCAACGCCCCCCGCGACCAGGACCGCCTCGCGGCCGTCGGCGTCGACGCCGTGGGGACCGACGACCCGCAGGCCCTCGTCGAAAGATGGAAGGAGCGGGGGGCGCGGTAGCGGGCCACTACAATCGCGGCGCATGTCCCGACCTCCCCGCATCGACCTCCCGGGAGCGCTGCACCACGTCTCGCTCAGGGCGATCGAGCGGAGCCCCCTCTTCCGCGACGACGCGGACCGGGAGCGCTTCCTCGTGGAGCTCGGGCGGACCGCGGCGGAGCGGGGCTGGCTCGTCCACGCCTACGCCCTCCTCGGAAGCTCCCTCGAGCTCCTCCTCGAGACGCCGGCACCGAACCTCTCCGACGGGATGCGGGCCCTCGGCGGGCGGTACGCGCAGGCCTTCAACGGTCGCCACGGACGGGCCGGGCCGCTCTTCGACGGACGGTTCCGGTCCCTCCTCGTCGACCCCGAGAGCGCGTTCCTCGAAGCGGCCCGCAGCGTCGCGCTCGCACCCGTGAGGGCCCGGCTCGCGCGGGCCGCCCTCGACTGGCGCTGGTCGAGCGCCCCGACGACGGCCGGCCTGGCCGAACGCCCCGCCTGGCTCACGGTGGAAGCGACGCTGCGCCGCCTATCTCCTGCCCGGCCACGCGCCCGTGAGCGCTTCCGCCGCCTCGTGTCGGATACGCGCGGAATCCGCCCGCTCCGCGAGCGAGCCGTCTCCCGGGTCGTCGTCGGAAGCGCGGAATTCGCCCGGCAGGTCCGGCTGCGCCTGCTCGCCGGGCCGGCACCCGGAGAGAAGCCGATACGAGGCGCCGTCGACCTCGCGAGGGTGCGGACGGCGGTCGCCTCCCGCTTCGGCGTTCCGGAGGCGCGGCTCGCGCACCCGGGTGCGCACGAAGCCAAGGTCGCGGCCATCTGGCTCTGCCGGCGCCTCACGGGCCTGTCGGGAAGCGAGGTCGGCGCCGCGTTCGGCGTGAGACAGGCCCGGGTCAGCAACGTTCTCGGCGACGTCCGCACGGGACGCTGGAGAGCGCTCCGTCCGGCGCTCGACGAGCTGGAGAAAGGGCTCCTCGCCGAAAATGAGTGAGAGACCTCTCGTCGTCCACAAGTTCGGCGGCACCTCGCTCGGCGACGCCGGGCGGATCGTTCGCGCGGCCCGGATCCTCGCCTCGGCGTCGCGCCGCCGCCGTCTCGTCGCCGTCGCCTCGGCGATGGGAGGGGTCACCGACCTCCTCCTGGCCGCCGCGCACGAAGCCGAACGGGGCCACCTCGCCCGGGCCCGGAAGAACGTGGCCGAGGTGCGCGCGCGCCACGAGGCGGCCGCCGCCGGCATCGCCGCCGCAACCGGTGTGGGCACGGCCTTCGACAGCGCCGCGCTCGCCGAGCTCGACACCGCCCTCTCCGGCATCTCGCTCCTGCGCGAGCGGACCCCGCGCGTCACCGACCTCGTCGCCTCCTTCGGCGAGCGTCTCTCGGCCCCGCTCGTCGCCGCGGCCCTCACGGCCGCGGGGGTCCCGGCGCGCGCCGTCGACGCGCGGACGTTCCTCGTCACCGACGAGACGCACGGCACCGCGACCTGCGACCGGAAGAAGACCGACCCGCGGGCGCGGCGCACGCTCGGCGCGCTCCTCGCGAAGGGGATCGTCCCGGTCGTCACGGGCTTCATCGGGCGCGCCCCGTCCGGCGAGACGACGACGCTCGGACGCTCCGGCTCCGACACGACGGCCGCTCTCCTGGGCGCCGCGCTCGGCGCGAAGGAGGTCGTCATCTGGACCGACGTCGACGGCGTCCTGACCGCCGACCCGCGCGTCGTCCCCGAGGCCCGGCTCCTGACCCGGCTCTCCTACCGCGAGGCGGCGGAGATGACCTACTTCGGCGCGAAGGTCCTCCACTTCCCCGCCGTCCTCCCGGCCATCGCCGCGAAGATCCCGCTCGTCATCCGGAACTCCTTCGCACCGGAAGGCCCCGGGACGACGATCTCGGAGAAGGGGGACCCGAGGCCCGGAATCCGCGCCGTGACGGCGGTCTCGGGCCTCTGCCTCCTCTCCCTCGACGGCAAGGGGATGTCCGGGATTCCGGGGATCGCGGCCCGCGTCTTCGGCACGACGGCCCGGCTCGGCGTCTCCGTCGTCATGTTCTCGCAGGCCTCTTCCGAGCAGAACATCGCCATCGTCTTTCCCGACGCCGACCGCGCGCGGACCGCGGCGGCGCTCGGGCAGGAATTCCGTTACGAGAAGCTCGTCGGCGCGATCGACGGCGTGGCGGCGAAGTCGCCGATCGCCGTCGTCGCCGCCGTCGGAGACGGCATGCGCGGGACCGTCGGCATCGCGGCGACGGTCTTCACCGCCATCGCGCGCGCAGGAGTGAACGTGGAAGCAATCGCACAGGGTTCCTCGGAGTGCAACATCTCCTTCGCCGTCGACGAGAAGGACCGCGCGGCCGCCGTAAAGGCGCTCCACGCGGCGGTGGCGCCGTGACGACGCGCGTCCGCGCCTTCGCCCCGGCGACCGTCGCGAACCTCGGTCCGGGGTTCGACGTCCTCGGCGCCGCCCTGGACGGGCCGGGCGACACCGTCACCGCGTGGCGCTCGAAGAAGCCCGGCGTGAGGATCGTGGAGATCACGGGCGACCAGGGGCGGCTCCCCCTCGATTCCGAGAAGAACACCGCATCCGTCGCCGCCACCCACGTCCTCGAGGCGGCGATCGTCGCCGGCCGTGCCACCCCGCGGACGGGAATCGAGATCTCTCTCGAGAAGGGGCTCCCCCTGGCGAGCGGCCTCGGCTCCTCGGCGGCCTCGGCAGCGGCCGGTGCGAAGGCCGTCGCGCTCCTTCTCGGCGAGACCCGCAAACGGGTCCTGCTCGAGGCGGTCCTGAGGGGCGAGCACGCCGCCGACGGCTCCTGGCACGGAGACAACGGGTTCGCCTCGATCCTCGGAGGCCTCGTCCTCGTTCCGTCGTCCGACCCCGCCGACTTCGTCTCTCCGATCTCTCTCCCCGTCCCTCCCGGCCTCCGGCTCGTCCTCGTCCACCCCGACGCCGAGCTCCCGACCAAGGACGCCCGCCGCGTCCTCCCGCGCGAGATACCCCTCTCGGACGCGACGCGCCAGGCGGCTGCCCTGGCCGCCCTGGTCGACGCCCTCCATCGCGGAGACCTGGCGGCTGCCGGAAGATGGATGGGCAGCGACCGGATCGCCGAGCCGCGCCGCCGGGCCCTCGTTCCGGGCTGGGACGAGGTGACCGCCGCGATGAAGAAGGCGGGCGCCCTCGGCTGGGCGCTCTCCGGCGCCGGCCCGACGATCCTCGCCCTCTCCGAGGAGGGGCCGGCCCCCGGGAAGATCGCAAAGGCGGCCGAGCGGGCCTTCAGGGCCCTCGGCGTCGAGGCCGACGCGAGCATCCACGCGGTCTCGCCGCGGGGGGCGCGGGAGGCGTAGGGCCTGCGCAGGTGAAGACGCCCCTCTCCCGCTTCTCCTGCCTCGACTGCGGGACCTCGCACGGCATCGGCGAGGTCTTCACCGAGTGCCCCGCCTGCGGGGGCCTCCTCGAGGTCCTGCACGACCTCGGCTCGTTCGGCCTGTCGGGACGCGAGTGGCGCGACCTCTTCGACCGCAGGCGGGGCGCGCTGCCGAACGCCGAGAGCCCGGCGTACGAGCGAAGCGGCGTCTGGCGCTACCGCGAGCACGTCTTCCCCGCGCTCGCCCCGGCGGAGATCGTCAGCAAGCCCGAAGGGTCGACGAACCTCTACCGCTGCGTCGAGCTCGGCAAGGAGCTCGGCCTGACGCGCCTCTTCGTCAAGCACGAGGGGGAGAACCCGACCCTCTCGTTCAAGGACCGCGGGATGACCGTCGGCGTCTCGTGGGCGCGCCACCTCGGGCGAACCGACGTCGTCTGCGCCTCGACGGGCGACACCTCGGCCGCGCTCGCCTCGTACGCCGCCGAGGTTCCCGGCATGCGGTCCGTCGTCCTCCTTCCCGAGGCGAAGATCACCGGAGAGCAGCTGTCGCAGGCGCTCCACCACGGCGCCCTCACGCTCGGCCTCGCGACGGACTTCGACGGCTGCATGCGGATCGTCGCCGAACTGGCGCGGACGCGGCCGGTCTACCTCCTCAACTCGAAGAACCCGGTGAGGATCGAGGGGCAGAAGACGATCGGGCAGGAGGCCATCCACGACCTCGGCTGGGAGGTCCCCGACTGGTTCGTCGTCCCGGTCGGAAACGCGGGAAACGTCTCGGCCATCGGCAAGGGAATCCGGGAGTGGCTCGACCTCGGCGTCATCGGGAAGCGACCGCGGATCGCGGGCGCGCAGGCCGAGGCGGCCGACCCGTTCTACCGCTCGTGGCTCACCGGCTTCTCGGAGCACGTCACCCGCACGGCCGACGAGACGGACGCGTCGGCCATCCGGATCGGCGCCCCCGTCTCGCACCCGAGGGCGCGACGCGAGATCGAGCTCTCCAGCGGCCTCGTCGCCCGCGTCACGGAGGCCGAGCTCCTCGAGGCGGCCGCCCTCGCGAACCGGCACGGCCTCGCGATCTGTCCCAACTCCGCCGTCGCCCTCGCGGCCGCCGGAAAGCTCCGGCGCGAGGGGTCCATCGGAAGGGACGAGACGGTCGTCGTCGTCGCGACGGCCCACGCGATCAAGTTCTCGGGGTCCGCCGTTCGCTACCACGGGAGCCGGGCTCGCCTCGCGAATCCGCCGCGGAGCCTTCCCGCCACGCTCCAGGCGGTGATCGGGGCGCTCGGGGAGGGGTAGGTCCTACTCTTTCCGGGTCCGGATGAGCATCAGCGTCGTGGAGCCGACGTCGAACTCCGAGCGGTTCTCGAGCTCGAGCTGCGAGATCCGCTTGTCGGAGACGTAGGTCCCGTTCGTCGACCCGAGGTCGACGAGAAAGACCTTGTCGTCGGAGACCTCGATCGCGGCGTGCTGTCGCGAGCATTCCGGGTCGTTCAGGAGGATGTCGACCCCGGCCCTGCCGATCACCATCCGCGCCCGGTCGATCTCGAAGATCCGGCCGGCTTCCGGCCCGGCGATGCAGGCGAGCGAGAGTTTCTCCCAGTCGGGGAGCCTGAGCCTTCGACCCGAGACCGCTGCGGCGGTCGCGGCCACCGCAGGCTTGGGGACCTCGGCCGTGCCGGTCCGGGGCTGCGGGGCCTGCGGGGGCGGGGGAGGCGCACCGGGCCCGGCCGGCGGCGGCGCGGCCGGCTTCTTCCGGTGAGAGCCCATGATCGTGGTGTCGAAATTGAACTCGTCGGAGCCGGGCATCGGATGACCGATGGAGCTCGTCTCCTCGGGCTGGAATCCCGCCGGGGGAGGCGCCGTCAGCGCCGGATTGCGGATCTCGAAGACCGTCGCGCACTTGGTGCAACGAATTTTCTTCGCCGGGGCCCCCGCGAAGCGGGCCTCGTCGTAGTGGTAGCGCGTCTTGCAGGCAGAGCACTGGATGATCAACGCATCTCCCCCGCGGTCGTACCCGATCCGGAACCTGCCCGATTAGACACTCCCCGGTCCCGGGGATCAAGCCACGCGAAGGCGGCCCGGCGCCGGATCGCGCGCCGTGCGTCATCTCAGGCGCTGCGGGCGCGGGCGACGAGCCCCGGCAGGAGCTCGAGGAGCACCGCGACGTCGCGCTCCACGCTCGTCCACCCGAGGGAGAACCTCAGCGTCGCACGGACCTCGGCCACCGGCATTCCGCAGGCGAGAAGAACCCGGCTGGGCGAGGGAGTTCCCGAGGCGCACGCCGACCCGGAAGAGGCCGCGACCCCCTCGAGGTCGAGTGCGGCGAGGAGCGTCTCGCCGTCCGCGCCATGAAAGGTGACCGAGCTGGCCGTGGGGAGGCGGCTTCCCGTTCCCGCCACGATCCCGTTGATCCGGACGCCGGGAACGTGGGAGAGGAGCCCTTCTTCGAAGGCGTCCCTCAAGGCGCCGAGTCGCCGTGCCTCGGCCTCCATCCCGGCGACAGCCGCCTTCAGGGCCGCCGCCAGGCCCACGATGGCCGGCACGTTCTCCGTCCCGCCCCGGCGTCCCCGTTCCTGCCCGCCGCCCCTCATGAGCGGCCGGAGGCGAACGCCCTTTCTCACCCAGAGGGCCCCGGCACCTTTCGGTCCGCCGAACTTGTGCGCCGTGAAGGAGAGGAGGTCGACCCCGAGCGCCCCGGGCACGACGGGAATCTTCCCCACCGCCTGGACGGCATCGGTGTGGACGAGGACCCCGGCCTCGTGCGCCGCCCTGGCCGCGTCCGGCAGGCGCCCGTTCACGACACCCGTTTCGTTGCTGGCCAGGATGAGCGAGACGAGCGCCGTTCTCGCGTCGAGTGCGGGCGCGAGACGGGCCTCATCGGGTAGCCCCGCGCCGTCGACCGGCAGCTCGACCGGATCGAACCCATCCGCGGCCAGGGAGAGGCCCGCCTCGCGCACCGCGGCGTGTTCGGCCCCGGAGAAGGCGACGAGACCTCTCCCCGGCACCTTTTCCCGGCAAGCGAGGGCCGCGCCTCTCACGGCGAGGGCGTTCGATTCCGTCCCGCCCGAGGTGAAGACGATCTCGTCGGGAAGGGCGCCAAGGGCCGCCGCAACCGCCTCGCGCGCCACTTCGACCGCCTCCCTCGCCGCCCGCCCCGGGCCGTGGATGGAGGACGGATTCGCGGCCAGGGAGGCGAGCCACGGGAGCATCGCTTCGAGCGCCTCCGGCCGCAGCGGTGTCGTTGCGTGGTGGTCGACGTAGACCGACGGTCGAACAGGCATCCGCCGGGATTCTAGAGAGGCCCGCGCCGGCGCCGGTGTCCTTCCTCACGAACCCGGACCGTTGCGGGCCGTACACTTCGGATACGGTCCGCTTCCTGCCAGGTCGGGAAGGGATGCCAAGGAGGACGGAGATGGCCCGGATCCAGGCTCGATGGCTCGCCATGGCGGCTTCGGCGCTCCTCGCTGCCGGAGCGCCGGCCCAGGCGCCGCCGGCCGTTCCGGCCGACCCCTCCAGGGGGGTCGACGTCTCCGCGGAGGCCCCTGACCCGACCCAGGCGCTCCGCGCCGAGGCGTTGACCCTCTTTGGCCGCCTCGACGACGACCGCGCCTCCGTGTGGGTCGCCTCCGGCGGCGGTCCCGACGCCCGCCGCATCGTCTCCTGCCCGAACCTCTTCGCGCGTATCGAGGTCTGGACCTACCTGGCGCACCGGCTCCTCGGTACGAACACCCGGATGCTGTTCTTCCCCGAGCCCGGGACCGGCATCTCCCGCTACTGGACCGTCATCGACGGCGAATCGGTTCTCTTCGGACCGAAGACGCAGGCCGACAAGCCGCTCGACGCTCTCGCCGAGAGCGCCTTCGGATGCGCCGACACCGGCCTCGTCCAGGCCGCCTACCGGGCGATCTCCTCCCGCCAGCAGGACACGGCCGGGGGCCTCCGCGAGCGCGCCGCCCTGGCCGTCCCCCTCTCAGGCCCCACCGTCTCGGCCCCGTCCGGGGCGCCGGCGCCGCTCGTCCTCTCGGCGAAGAAACTCTCGGGTAAGGAGCGCAAGCAGGCCATCGAGGCGCTGCCCGATCGCTACCGCCAGTTCCTGTCCGATGTCGAGCCGATCCTGACCGACGTCGAAGAGGCGACGCTTCTCCGCCTGGGCTCGGACTACCAGCGGGACAAGTTCGTCGAGGACTTCTGGAAGCGGCGCTCGGTCGATGCCGACGGGCAGAGGGTCGCCTTCAAGGACATCTACGAGCTGAGGCTCCAGATCGTCAAGCAGCGGTTCCGGCACGTCAACACCGACCAGGGACGGATCTTCCTCATCAACGGCCCCCCCGACGGCTTCCGCCGGATCGACTGCCAGGACGTCTACAACCCGATCGAGATCTGGTACTACGAACGTCTCGAGACGCTCCGGATGAGCAAGATCTCGCTCCTCTTCTACCAGCCGTTCGGGACGGGCGACTTCCGGCTCTGGACGCCGCTCGAGGGTCCCCAGGCCCTCCTCGTCGGCGGCATCGCGGGCCTCTCGGGGATCGGCCCCGGCCGCACGATCGACGTCACGCGCTGCTCCGAGTGGAGGGAGATCAACGGCGCGATGGCGACCGCCGCGGGCGTCTTCGGGACGATGACCGCCCAGAAGATCGTCGACGAGCTCAAGACGGGCCCGAAGCCGGACGTGGAGGGGGTCGACAAGATCCTCCTGATGACGACCGACGTCGACCCGGCGGCGGCGAAGCTCCCGGTCCAGCGCGTCCTGCGCTTCCCCGAGATGGTCGCGAGCAAGATCCGGATGGAAATCTCCGTTCTCCTCGAGCGCGAGACCCTCGGCACGAAGGCGCTCGGCGAGGAGACCTTCTACGACCTCGACGTCATCGGCGAGATCGTGAAGGGAGGGAAGCTCGTCGACAACTTCCGGTACCGCTTCGACTTCCCGGCTTCGACGGTGAAGGGAGCGTTCCTCCCCCTCAACATCGAGCGCTACCTCTACCCCGGCGAGTACCGGCTGAAGGTGAAGATCGCCGACTCGAACCGCAACGGCGCCGCCCTCATCGACGAGAAGGTCGTCGTCCCCGAGTCGCCCGACCAGAGCCTCTCCCCCGAGGAGAAGGCGGCGCGGGAAGCGGCCAAGGCCGCCCTCGCCCGCCTCGTCGCCTCCCCCAACGAGCGGGGCGCCCTCACGCTCCTGCCGATCGCGCGCGAGTTCGCGACCGGGGTCGTGCGGTTCGAGACGCGCGCCAGCTCCGACGACATCGCCTCCGCCGAGTTCTTTCTCGACGGCCGAAAGGTCATCACCGACCGCCGGCCCCCTTTCGAGGCCGACCTTGACCTCGGCGAGCTCCCGCGCAAGCGGATCGTCAAGGTCGCCGGTTTCTCGAAGGACGGCCGGATGCTCTCCGAGGACGAGCTCGTCCTGAACGAGGGGCGCGAAGCGTTCCGGGTCAAGATCACCGCGCCGGAGAAGGGGATCAGCGTCTTCGGCCCGGTCCGCGTCGTCGCCGACCTCGCCGTCCCGGAGACGAAGAAGCTCCAGAAGCTGGAGATCTACGTCAACGAGACCCGTGCCGCGATCCTCTACCAGCCTCCGTTCCAGCAGATCGTCGACGTGCCCCGCCAGGAGGAGATCGGGTTCCTCCGCGTCGTGGCCACGCTCGAGGACGGGGACGTCAGCGAGGACGTGCGCTACATCAACGCGCCGAAGTACCTCTCCGAGGTCGACGTCCAGGCCGTCGAGCTCTACACCTCGGTCTTCGACAAGGGTCGGCCCGTCACGGGGCTCGCGAAGACGAACTTCCGCGTCCTGGAGGACGGCGTCGAGCAGTCGATCGACGGCTTCGAGGTCGTCACGAACCTCCCCCTCTCCCTCGGGATCGGCGTCGACACGTCGGGCTCGATGGAGGAGGTCCTCCCCGAGGCTCAGAAGGCCGCGAACGATTTCCTCGCGAGCATCATGACGCCCCGCGACCGCGCCTTCCTCGTCACGTTCGACAACGAGCCGCAGCTCGTGTCGCGCTTCACGACGGACCGCGACCGGCTCGCGCAAGCGCTCGCCGGCCTCCGGGCCCAGGGTTCGACCTCCCTCTGGGACGCGGTCGTCTACGGCCTGTACCAGTACCAGGGGACGAAGGGCCGCAAGGCCTACGTCATCCTGTCCGACGGAGCCGACAGGGCCTCGAAGTTCACGTTCGAGGCCTCCCTCGACTACGCGCGCAAGACCGGCGTGGCGATCTACTTCATCGGGCTGAAGATCGGCGGAACGCAGTTCGACGTGCGGACGAAGCTCAACCGGATGGCCCGCGAGACGGGCGGCGCCGTCTACTACGTCGACTCGGCCAAGGGGCTCGCCGGCGTCTACAAGGAGATCGACGAAGAGCTCCGGAGCCAGTACTTCCTCACCTACACGCCCCCGGTGAAAAAAGGATCGGCGTGGAGGAAAGTGGAGGTGAAGATGACCCCGACGAACCTCGACGCGCGCACCATAAGCGGCTACTACCCCTAGCTCCGCGCGTGAGCCGGCCGCAGCTCCTCCTCGCCTCCTCCTCCCCCCGCCGCCTCGATCTCCTCCGCACCCTCGGGCTCGAGCCCGAGGTCCGCCCGGCCGACGTGGACGAGTCGCTCCTCCCGGGCGAGGACCCGCACGACGCCGCCGAGCGGCTCGCCCGCGCCAAGGCCTCGGCCGTGGCGCCCGCCGCGCCGCCGGGGGCGGTCGTCCTCGCCGCCGACACGATCGTCGTCCTCGACGGCGCCGCTCTCGGAAAGCCCCGGGACGACGAGGACGCCCGGCGGATGCTCCGCGCGCTCCGCGGCCGCGCGCACGACGTCGTCACCGGCGTGGCGCTCGCGCGGGACGGGGTGCTCGTCTCCGGGCGCGAGACGACCGAGGTCGTCTTCGCCGCGATGACCGACGAGGAGGTCGACGCCTACGTCGCCTCCGGCGAGCCTTCCGACAAGGCGGGCGCCTACGCCCTCCAGGGCCTCGGCGGCCTCTTCGTCGAACGGATCTCCGGCACGCCGTCCAACGTCATCGGCCTCCCCCTCCGCCTCGTCCGGAGCCTGGGGTCAGGTCTTGATTTTCTACTCTAGGACCGAGCTGCCGGCGTCGAAGCGACCCCGGGCCGCGCCATGGCGCGAGAGGCCTGGAGCACCGACGCGAAGACGATGTCGCTCTCGTGCGTGGCCCCTCCGACCCGGATCCTGACCGCGGCCGGTATCGGCCCGCCCCCCTGGCGCCACGTCCTGAAGAGCTGGTCGAGCTGCTGCACCTTCTGCGCGCAGGCGGCGGCGTCGGCGCCGAACAGGAGGAGGAGGAACTCGTCGTCCTCCCAGCGGAAGAGGTGGTCGGTCTCGCGGACGTTGCGTCCCAGCTCCCGCGCGATCTCCACGAGAACCGAGACCGTGGCCTCCTCGCCCGCCGCCGCGAGCCGGTCGAAGTCCCGGATGACGACCGAGACGACCGACAGCGGGATCTCGTGCCGGCGCGATCGCTCAAGGTCTCGCGCGATGACGTCGTCGAAGTACTCGCGGACGTAGAGCCCTGTCACCGCGTCGCGAATTCCGGTGTCGGGAGACATCGAAACCGCATCTTATCAGCGGCGATCGGGAGGCCGCCTGACGGGGTGTCAGCGGTATCGGACCTCGGCGGGTGACGTCGGACGCTCGGGTCCGCGGGATTCCACCGTCGTCCGGTCCCGTCCCGCCGCCTTGCTCGCGTAGAGCGCCTCGTCCGCCCTCCGGATCAGCGAGGAGACGCCGGCGCTGTCGAAGGCCCCGTGGTGCAGCGCCACGCCCGCCGACGCCGTCACGCTCTCCTGGACGTGCGGGAGACGGACCTCTGCGATGGCCGCGCGGACTCGCTCGACCGCGGCGACGGCCGCGTCTCCCTCCACGTCGACGAGGACGAGGACGAGCTCCTCTCCCCCGTAGCGTCCCGCGATGTCGATGCCGCGCACCGCACCCGCCACCGCCCGGCCGGCCATCGACAGGACCCGGTCCCCGGCCTGGTGGCCGTAGCGGTCGTTGAAGCGCTTGAAGTGGTCGATGTCGAGCATCGCCAGGGCGAGCGAGCTCCCGCTCCGCTCCGCGCGCGCCAGCTCCCTCTGCGCCCGGTCCAGGAACGTCACGCGGTTCGGAAGACCGGTCAGGGCGTCGGTCGTCGCCCTCTCGAGGATCAGCCGCCCCTGGTCCGCGACGGCCACGAGCAGGAGCGCCGTGAAGAGGAGGAATGCAGGACCGACGAGCGGCGGAGGCGCCAGGCCGGGGAGGAGAACGTCGCTCGAGACGGCGGCGTCGAAGAGCGCCGCGAGCAGGAGCGCGGACGTCGCCGCGAAGAGAAGCGCGCCGTCGGGCCGGTGGAGCCTCGCAAGGTCGACGAGGGCCGCTCCGCCGAAGAGGACGAGGGACCCGGCGTCGAACCAACCCGCCAGACGCCCCTCCGCCGGAGCCGCGAGAAGGAAGACGAGACCCGTGGCGGGAAAGACGAGAAGCGCGAGACGGGCCGCGGTGTGCGGCAGCTCGAGGAAACGCAGGAGGAGGAGGTACGCGAGGGCCGGGAGCACGAGGGCCAGAACTCCCCGAAGCCGTGGGTACCCCGCCTCCCAGAGCGGGAGACCCGCGGCGAGGTAGGTTGCGAGGCCCGCGGCGAGGAGGGCGTAGAGGAGGAGATCCCTCCGGCTCCGATCGCGGCCGAAGAAGAGGAGCGCGACGAGGCCGAGTGTGGCGATGGCAACGGCGGACGCCGCCGGTACCACGAGAGCCGGCAGGAGTTCCGGCACGCCGGGGGCAGGGCCACCAGCGACCTCGAAGACCGCACTCGACCCGGGAGCGGCTTCCAGGAGAATGGACACGGACAGCAACGGGGCGATGATAGGCGCGTCCTGCATCGCCCGCGGAGGGAGCCGCCTCAGTGCTTCTTTTCGGCCTCCTCTTTCCGGGTTGCGAGGCTCGCGGCCGTCATCGTCCTGCAGTAGGTCCCGAGCTCCTCGAGCATCAGGCACTCCTCGCTTCCGCAGACCGGGCAGCTGGTGCAGGTGGCAGCCGGTTCCTCGACCAGGACGAGGTTCGCGCGGCGGGGGGAGCGGGGATCGGCGCTCATGTCGGCCTCCTCGGGCGCCGCGGGAGGACGCCCGTCCGAGCCCCATTCTACTGCGACGCAGCAATGCGGCGTACGGGCCGAGCGGACTGCCGGCGGGCCGCTCCCGTCGTACGATGAGGTCGTGACCCTGTTCGAAAGCCGGACGAGCGGTGACGCACGCCTGAAGGAAGTCGTCGACGAGTGCCGCCGCCGCCTGCGCGACGACCCGGCCGACACGGGCGCGGTCCTGCGCCTCGCCGATGCCCTCGCATCGGGCGGCGACCCCCGCGAGGCCGTCCAGGTGCTGAACCGTGCGGGGCCCCGGCTCCAGAAAGCCGGACGGCTCGTCGAGGCGATCGCCGTCTACAAGAAGGTGGAAGAGCTCGACCCGAAGGCCGAGGTCACGTCCAGCTTCCTCTCGCAGATCGAGCTGAAGAAGCTCCTCGAGGCGACGGCGAAAGCCCAGGCGAAGGTCCAGGCGCAGGCGCTGGCGGCGGCGCCCCCTGCACCCGGGCCGGCATCCCCTCCGTCCGCCGGGGTGGCCGAGCGGCGGAAGAAGTCGGAAAGGGTCCACGCCCTGAGGAAAGAGATCCCGCTCCTCAAGGACATCCCGCCGTTTCTCTTCGAGCTCGTCCTCGAGAAGATCCACCTGCGGACGCTCGCACCCGGCCAGACGCTCTTCGCCGAGGGCGACGACGGGAGCTCCCTCTCCTTCGTCGCCGCGGGGGAGCTCGTCGTGTCGGCAAAGGGCGACGACGGCGCACTGGTCCTCCTCGGGCTCCTCGGCCCGGGCGACGTCGCCGGGGAGATCTCCTTCCTCAGCGGCGTCCCGCGGACCGCCACCGTCTCCGCGCGGACCCGCGTCGATCTCCTCGAGCTCGACCGGAATGCGCTCACCCCGCTCGTGAAGAAGCACCGGCACGTCGCCGACGCCTTGTCGCGGCTCTACGCCGAAAGGGTCCTCGACGGCGTTCTCGCGCGGTCGCGCCTCTTCGGCCGCCTGCCCCGCACCGACCGCGACGCGCTCGCCCGGCGCCTGAAGCCCGTCGCTGCGAAGCCGGGAGAGGTCCTGATCCGCGAAGGGGCGAGCGACGCCGGCCTCTACCTCGTCCGGCGCGGCGCCGTCCGGGTCACGGTGAAACGGGGAGCCCGCGACGTGGCCCTCGCCCTCCTGACGCCCCACGACTTCTTCGGCGACCTCGCCACCGTGCGGTCCCGCCCCCGCACGGCGAGCGTCACCGCCGTCACCGACACGGAGCTCCTCTGGCTCGCCGGTGCGGACCTCCTCGCCCTCCTCGCCCAGCGTCCCGAGCTCACCGCCGTTCTCGAGGAGATCCAGCTCGAGCGGTTCGTGAGGAACGCCGAGACACTCGCGAGCGCGGACTGAACCTCCTTGCGCTGCTTCGCAGCGGGCGTCGGCTTTGCCGCGGGAATAGAATCGGGACGAGCCACCCACCGGTTCGGAGGTGACGGCATGAGCGCGCCGCACCACACCGAGACGATCCGAGCGCCCGCGAACGGGCCGGCAGGGGCGTGCCCCGTCCGGCCGGAAAGGAGGGCCCCATGCCCGTCCGGAAGCTGAAGGAGTTCCTCGACCAGAACGGCGTCCGCTGGGTATCGATCGTCCACTCGCCGGCCTACACGGCGCAGGAGATCGCCGCCTCCGCGCACATCAAGGGGAAGGAGCTCGCCAAGACCGTCATGGTGAAGGTCGACGGCAAGCCGGTGATGGTCGTCCTGCCCGCCTCGCAGCGGGTCGACTTCCAGGTCCTGCGCGACGTGACGGGGGGCGAGAACGTCGTCCTCTCGGGAGAGGCCGAGTTCCGCGAGCTCTTCCCCGACTGCGAGGCCGGCGCCATGCCGCCGTTCGGCAACCTCTACGGGATGGACGTCTACGTCGCGCCGAAGCTCGCCGAGGACGCCGAGATCGCCTTCAACGCCGGGTCGCACACCGAGCTGATGAAGCTCGCCTACGCGGACTTCGAGCGCCTCGTGAAGCCGAAGGTGGCGGCCTTCGTCCAGAGGTAGGCTCACCGCGAGCGGGTGGCGACGACGACCGCGAAGAGAGGCTCCGTGAAGTGGCCGCCAGCCGTCAGCCGGCGCTCTTCCTCGACGAGACCGCGCACCAGCGGTCTGTTCTCGGGCCTCGACAGGACCTCGCCGCGAAGCGCACAGATCAGCGGGAAGAGGAGGTTTCCCCAGTAGGGCCTCTCGTAGAGAATCCCGAAGCGGGACCGGATCGCGGGGAGTATCCGGCTCGACCGGATCATCTCGGAGGGGTCGCGCGCGTCGACGGGAGCCGCCACCTCGGTCAGGCGCAGCGCCGGTTCGAGCCCGTCGAAGACCCTGCGAGAGGCCTGGAGGTGCTCGTCCGTCCACTCGTCGCGTGACGGCCCGACATATTCGTCGACGTACAGGAAGCCGCCCGGCCGGAGCGCGAGCCGGACGCGGTCGAGAAGCGCGTCGGGGTCGGAAATGTGGTGGAGGGACTGGTGGAAGAAGACGGCGTCGTAGGTCCCTGCGGGCGGGGCGAGGCGGTCACAGTCGGCGACCTCGTAGCGCAGGCCGTCCACTCCCTGGCTGCGGGCCTCCTCGACGGCGATCCGGATCGATTCCGGAGAAACGTCGAATGCGTCGACCTCCTCGGCGATTCTCAGGAATCGGATCTCGCGCTCGAGCGCCCCCGTTCCGCACCCGATCGAGAGGGCCCTCCGCAGGGGGCGCAGCGCGTGGAGGCTCTTGAAGGCGTGGGTCGGGAAGAGCCACGGAAGGCCGCAGATCGTCGTGTTGACGTACTCCCTCACGTCCGGCAGCGACGCCCAGTACACGGGCGCCTCGCCCGCGCGCTCGTCCCAGAAGCGCGCGGCACCGGTCACCGCACCCGCCTCCGGCGGTCGCGTCCCCAGGCGCCTCGCCAGCCTGTCCAGCAGCGTCACGACGCGAGTGTACCGGCGGTCGCACCTCTCCGCGTCCGTGCGGCGAGCGCCTCCCATCCCGCCACGCCAGAGAGGACCACGAAGGCGTAGAGCGGCGGGTAGGCCGCCGAAAGGTAGAGGTAGTGGAGCGCCGGAAAGGACGTGACCTCGATGAGGGTGAGGAGCGCGACGCGGGAGCAGATGACCGCGAGGAAGGCGACGGCGACGACGACGGCGGACCGGCCCTGCCGCCGCACGAACGCGGCGACGGCCGCCACGCCGAGGATGACCACGGCCGCCGGCAGCGCGAGGCGAAGAACGACGCGATAGCCGCGGGCGAGGCTCCGCTGCGCTTTCCGCCGTCTTTCGTTCCTCTCCCACTCTCCGGGTGTCGCGGGGATCGGCGTGATCGCGACCTCGTCGAGGCTGACGAGGAGTGCAGGTGGAGAGCTCCCCACCCGGCGCCCCGGGTGGGCCGGGTCGAACGTGAAGAGAGTGCCCGAGGGGCCCGAGAGCTCGAGCACGCACGGCCCGGGGCAGGACGCATGGAAGACGAAGCGCGCCTGGCCGGCCTCGGGATCCCGAAGGTGGGCCGCGACGTCCCCGCTGGGGGACCAGGTGACGCCCGACGGAAGGCGGGACCCGTCCGGCGCTCGCGCCGCCCACCCGAGCGCGCCCCCTCCCCTGAGGAAGGCCCATCCGGAGACGGCGACCCACCGCGGCTCGCCCGGGGCGGGCGCCAGCCGCTCGCGCGTCAGCCTCGCGAAAAGGGCGCGGCCCGCCTCCGATCCGCTGCTCGAGCCCGGGTCACGCAGCGCCGGTGACGAATCGACCGAAGAGGCGAGGAAGGCGAGCCCCCCGGGGAGTCTGCGCAGGACTTCCGGGAGGAACCGTCCGACTCCGGGCGGCGTCATCGTGTGTCGCTCGGGCAGGCACTCGAGCCGCCCTGCCTCGCAGGCGGCGTTCAGCTCGTCCGCGACGCGCGTCCAGAACGCCGCGGCCGTCCGGGCGTCCCTGTAACGGCCCGTCCGCGACGCGGCGTCGCGCAGCGCGAACTGGAGCCAGCCGGCCGCGATGTCCCCGCCGGCCTCGGGCGAGAGCTCCGCACCCAGCGCAGAAAAAGCCCGTCCGACCTCGCCTTCGAGCAGGGGTTCGAGCGTGCCGAAGGCCGGGCTCTCTGCGTAGGCCCGCCGGCGCACGTCTTCCGGCACCGGGACGCTCTGTCGCGCCACGGAGGGACGGATGCGCACGAGCGCACCGTAGGCAGAGAGGAATGGCCTCTCGGACGACTCCCGAACCGAGAGGACGCCGTAGGCGCCCCGGTTCGCGAGGGCGACGCAGAAGAGCACGAGGCCGAGGACCAGGAACGGGAGCAGTGCGACTCCTCCGGCCCTTCGCAGCCCCGCGAGCAGGCCGCTGCGGTGTGTCTCGCGGAAGACCGCGGCGGCCAGGAGGAGCGCCACCGGGGGCAGGATCCACACGCCCTCTTCGCGCGTGAGCCAGATCGCTCCGAGAGCCGCACCACAGAGCGCGGACCAGGCGAACGCCCGGCGCGGCGACGACGGAAGCGCCGAGAACGCACCACACGCTCCCGCGAGGGCGAGCAGCGTGACCGACGGATACACCACCTCGCGCGCGGCGCGCGTGACGACGACCGGGTTCAGGAGGAGGACGGCGAGGAGGAGGAGCCGTACCCGCTTCGCCCGGACCACCGGTGCGAGCGCGGCGACGAGGAGGAGAGCCGCGGCGGCGAAGAAAAGCCGTCCCGCGAGGAGGAGGGGCATCCCCAGCCTCGACGACACGGCGATGAAGATCGGGAAGAGCGGGCCCTTGGCGAGCGTCGAGGCGTCGTACGGCCCGAGCCACTCCCCGGAGGCGACGTGAGCGGCAAGCCTCACGTAGAGGGCGTCGTCGTAGATGAAGTCGGAGAGCGCGACGAGCGGAAGTCCGGCCGGAAGCCAGAGCGAGAGGGCCGTAAGGGCCGCCGCGACCGCCCCGAAGGCGGTCGCCCCGCCGCGGGGGAGCAGCGCGGCCACCGCCCTCCAGGCGCTCCGCTGCAGGGAGAGCGCGACGGTCGCCAGAAGGCCCGCCGCGAAGAGCCCGAAGCCGGCCACGAAGGTCCACGGCACGTAGCGAACCGTGACGCGGTGTTCGCCCGGAGCCAGGACGACACCGAGGAAGGCCGTATCGACGCGCACGGGCTGCACCTGGCGCCCGTCCACCTCCATCCTCCACCCCGGGATCGCCGGCTGGCTCGTCGCGACGAGGGCGAGGGAATGCACCCGGGCCTGGAAGCCGACCCGCCCCCTTCCCACGACGAGCTCCCGAAGACTCGCCTCGCCGTTCGGGATGACGGTGCCCTCGGGGTATGCGTCCGTCGTCAGGATCGCTTCCACGGCCGGATCCGCCAGGCGGCGCGTTGCGTCCGCGGCCGCCCCCGTGCTTCGGGCGACGACGATGCGCCGTGGAACGAAGGCACGCGGCTGGGCCGCGGGATTCTCGTAAACCGTCGCATCGCTCCCCCGGTAGACCTCCACGAGAGGGGGCCGTGCCGGTGCGTCGGGCCCATCGAGAAGGTAACGAACCCCGAGGAACCCGAGGGCCGGCGCGAGCGGGTCCTCGATGACCGGCCACGCCGCAACTCGCGGCGTCCCGATCCACGGGGTGAGGCGCGCGTAGTCGACGAAGTTCATCGGATCGCAGATTCGGGGATCCTCGAGCCCGAAGAACGCGGCGGACGACGGCCAGAGCCCGGCCCCGATTCCGGCGACGCGAAAGCCCGCCGCGCGCTCGCGTACGAATCGCACCGCGGGCGTCTCGGGGTAGAACGTCGCGGCCGCCGATACGGGGACCCAGGTGGCGAAGAACGCCGCGCGCGGGAGGACGACGGCCGCCAGGATCGCCGCGGTGCGGACTGCCGGCGAGAGACTGCGACCGAGCCCGATCGCGGCGGCCAACCCCGCGAGCCCGGCCAGCTCGATTCCGAGCGCGAGAGGCCGGCGTGCGGTCGGCGCCGTCGCGGCGAGGAAGGCGAGGAGGGAAAGCAGGACGGCGCCTCCGGCGAGCGCCCACCGCCGGCCCACCCGGCGGACGACCGCCATCGAGCCGAGCCCCGCGAGAAGCGAGGCAGAGACGACCCACCAGAGGCCCAGCCGGTCCAGGATCGAGTGGCCGAGCCACGGGACGAGAAGCGCGACCCTTGCGACGAGGGGAACGTGCGCCGACACGAGCAGCCCCGCGACCCCGAGCGCGACCCATCCGAGAACGAAACGCCGGCGGCGACGCAGGGAGAGCGCGGCCGCCGCCAGGACGAGTGTCGCGGCCCCGGCCGCTGCGCCGCCCGACTCGACGATGTTCGAGGAACCTGTGAACGTCCCGCTGATCGGGTCGCCCCTCACGAGGAGCTGGGCCGCCGTCGCGAGGCGCCCCGCCGCTCTCCGGAACGGCTCCTCGACCGGAGGAAGGCTCCCCGCTTCCCGCAGAGCCCACGACTCCGATACCCGCATCGTCTCGAGGAACGGCAAGAGAACCGGTGCCGCAAGAAGGCCGGCGAGCAGGGCCGCGACACCACCCCATGAGACCGCGCGGAGGCCGCGCGACCGATGCCTCCGGCTCGCGAGAGCGAGGAGAACCGTCGGCGCGACGGCGAAGGCCGTCAACCCGGCCGACTGCAGGAGCGTTTCCGGGTGTCCCGCCGAAACGGCCACCGCCCCCACGATTCCGAGCGCGACGGCGCTTCGGCGGGAAGGACGTCTCGCGACGCGCACGACCGCCGCGAGGACCCAGGGAGTCATGGCCGCAACGGATGAAAGGGCGTGCGTCCGCCAGAGCTGAAGGAACGAGGCCGCCACGAAGGACGCTGCCGCGATGAGAGCGGCGTCGCGCCTCATGCCCAGGGTCCGCGCGAGGAGGAACATCCCGAAGGCAGCGATCAGGAGCCTCGCCGCCTGGATCCACGACGCCGCCCGCGTCGGAGGAAGGAGTCGTCCGAGGAGCTCCGGCAGGAAGAGAGGCGCCGCCTGCGCGTTTCCCAGGAGCGCCGCCCCGGAGCCGGCCGACGGGTTGAAGAGGATCCCTTCTCGTGTCGCTCGCCGCCAGGGCTCGCCCTGGGTCAGCGGGTCGAAGAGGAGCGGGTTCGGCGCCGTGGAGTCGCCGCGCGCCGCTTCGAGGAACTCCGGCGAGCACCACGGCGCGTTCCCCGCGAGCCCGTTCGTCGGGGCCAGGACCTTCCCCGGGAGGAAGCCTCCGCCGACGAACGGGAGCGGAAGGAGCGCGAGGACGAGCGCCGTCCTCGGGGAGATCCGCCGGCCGATTCCGCCCGCCGCGAGACGGAGCAGAGCCGCCGAGCCCGCGTAGAGGAGGACGAGAAGGCCGAGGCCCACTACCCCTCGAGCCGCTTCGTGGCGTGGACGAGGTCCTCGTGGGCGCCGACGAGCAGGAGCGTGTCCCCCGCCTCGATCGTGAGGTCGAGCGGGGGCGGGGCGAGGGGCACGCCGTCGCGCAGGAGCGCGGGGACGGCGACGTGCTCCTCCTCGAGGTGGATCTCCCCGAGCGTCTTCCCCGCCGCCGCCATCTCCGGGAGGATGAGGACGAGGTCCGAGGTGCCGGCCGCCATGAGCGCCGAGAGCCGCCGCCCCGCCTCGGGCCGCGCCTGCGGGTCGCGAAGCTTGCGGTACGCCTCGTCGCGCAGGACCCGGATCTGGGTCGCGATGAGGTTGCCCGGAACGTGGAGCGAGCGGAGGACGCGCGCGACGATCTCGATCGACGTCTCGAACTCCTCCGGGATCACCTCGTCCGCTCCGGCGCGGCGCAGCTCTTCCACCTCGCGGATGTAGCGCGTCCTCACGATGATCCGCACGTCGGCGTTGCGGGAGCGGCAGAGCCGCACGACCTTCCGGCTGGCCGACGGGTCGGGAATCGTCACGACCACGGCGCGCGCCCGCACGATGCCCGCCATCAGGAGCCCCTCGATTCCCGTCGCGTCGGCCAGGAGCACCGGCACCCCGTCGCGCCGCGCGTTGTCGGCGCGGTCGGCATCCGCCTCGACGACGACCGTCTTGAGCCCCGTCTCTCCCAGGACGCGCGACACGTTGCTCCCGTTCAGGCCGTAGCCGACGACGACGACGTGCCCGCGGCGCAGCTCCGAGGTCACCGGCTCACGGTCGGTCGCGACGTCCGGGAGCCGGGCCGCGATGGCCGGACCGGCAGAGATCACGAACGGGACGAGGAGGATCGTCACGACGGCGACAGCGACGAAGAGCTGTTGCCCCTCGCCCGCGAGGAGCGCGAGCTTGCCGCCCGCGAGGGCGATGACGAACGAGAACTCGCCGACGTTCGCCAGGGAGAGCGCGGCCCTCGCGGCGGTCTTCGGCACGGCCCGCGCGATCCGGAGCGCGGGGTAGGCCGTCAGTCCCTTCGCACCGATGACGAACACCGCACCAGCCAGGACCAGGAAGGGGCGCTTCGCGAGGAACCCGACGTCGAACAGCATCCCGACCGAGACGAAGAAGAGGCTCGAAAGGACGTCGCGGAACGGCGCGAACGTCGAGGAGACGTCCGCGATCGACTCGCTCTCGGCCAGGACGATCCCCGCCGCGAAGGCGCCCATCGCTGCCGAAGCGCCCGCGGTCTCCACGAGGGCGACGATCCCGAGGAGGACGACGAGCGCCGCGGCCGTGAAGGTCTCGGGCCCCGCCACGCGGACGAAGCGGTCGAGGACCCTCGGCACGACGAACCGGGCGACGCCGATGAGGAGCGCCGACCCGACGACTGCGACGGCCACCTTCGTCAGGACCGCCCCTGTCCCGGGCGCCCCGGCCCCCTGGAGCGCGAGCGCGGGGAGGAGGAGGATGAGGGGAATGACCGCGAGGTCCTGGAAGAGGGCCACGCCGAGGAACTGCTTGCCGGAGGGCGACCCGAGCTCGTCCCGCGACGCGAGGACGGGCAGGACGACGGCCGTGGACGAGACCGAGACGAGAAGGCCCGCGAAGAGCGCCTCCCTGGGTCCGACCACCTGAAAGGCGAGGAGGACCGCCGTCGTCACCCCGGCGGCGAAGACCATCTGGAGCGCCCCTCCGACGAACGCCGTCCGTCCCAGCGTCTTGAGGCGGCTGAGCGGGAACTCCAGCCCGACGAAGAAGAGGATCAGCGCCACACCCAGCTCGGCGATCCCGCTGACGCGGGCCGGGTCTTCCACGAGGCCGAGCGCGTGCGGGCCGATGAGCATCCCCGTCACGAGGAACGCGGCGATGGAAGGCGCCTTCAGCTTGCGGAAGAGGAAGATCACCGGGAGAGAGGCCGCGAGGACCCAGGCGAGATCGCGGAGAAAGACCGACCCGTGCACGTCAGAACCTCAGCATCGCGCCCAGCAGCACGCTGTCGGCCGTTTCGTCGAAGCGCTGCCAGGTGCTCGAATCGGGCGGGGTGATCTCCCCGGTCTCGGCACGGGACGCCGAGAGGGAGACGGAGATGCGTTCCGACGCGAACCACTGCACGCGCACGGAAAAGGCGCGTCCGGTCTCCGACCGGACCGGCCGGAGCCGCCCGGGTGAGCCGGACGAGACGTCCTGCGTCCGGTAGCCGAAACCGGCCGAGAAGCCGAGCGTTCGCGTCGCGAACCACGTCGCCTCGACGGCCAGGTCCCGCGAGATCACGCGCCCCTCCGCGAAGGGGCTCGAGAGGGACGTGGTGACATCCGACGAGGACGTCGTCTCGGCGTACCTCCCCGAGGCGTCGACGGCGAGGCGCCGTTCGAGGAAGAGTAGCCGTGTGCCGAGACTCGCCCGCCAGACGCTGCCCGTCGAGGTGAGGACCGAAAAGAAGGGCTGCGCGCTCCCGGTGAAGGCGCTCGCGTCTTCGCGCGTCAGGTCCGTCTCGCCGTAGCTCCCCCTGGCGCTCAGCTCGTGCTCGCCGAGGCGAAGGGCGAGGCCGAGCGAGCCCGTCGCGGCCGACGAGCGGGTCCCCGCCGTCGAGACGTCGGCCCGGCCCGAGGGAAGCTCCACCCCGGTCGACGCGGCCGTCTCTCGCTCGTTGCCGTACTCGAAGCTCCCGCGCACGGCGAGGTCCCTGCCCAGGAACCACTCGGCGTGGAGATCCGCCTCCCGAAGCGACCCGTCCCCCGCGAAGCGCACCTCGAGGCTCGACTCCCGACCGGTGAAGCTCCCCAGGGAGTCGCGGCTCGTCCCGGACAGGGCGAAGCGCGCCGTCACGCTCGAGGAACGCGCGACGTACGGCAGAAGCGCGAGGGGAGTCCGGCCGTCGTCACCGACCGGCGCCAGCCAGCGCGTCGCCGCCACGTCGACCGTGTGCGCCCTCCCGTCGGCGGAGTACGCGTAGGCCGCCGAGGGAGTCCCGTCGAGCACGACGACGGGCCTCTCCGTCGCGCTCCCCTCGTACCCGAACCCGATCGACAGCTCCGTCGCGAACGGGGGCTCGGCAGCGCCGAGCGGCCCCGCGAGGAGACCGAGCAGGAGGACGGCCCGGGACGGCATCGACATCGTCCCCGGAGGTTAGCCGATCACGCCCGTTTGCACTCCCGACCGTCCAGGACTCCGGGGACCGGACGCACCAGACCCGGCCGGCTCCTCAGCGCACGAGCGCCGACGGCTCGATCGCGACGTGGAAGAGGTCCGGGGCGTGCGTGTACGTCTCGAGAGCGTCCGCGGTTTCGGGCGAGGTCGTCCGGAGGAGCGCCCCGAGCGCGGACTTCACGCCGGACGGAATCGGCGTCTTCGAAACGACCTCGACCGTCACCTGCGTCTCCGGGTAACGGCGCGGCGCGCCTTCGAGGACGAGATCCGTCATGAGCGGGTTCGGGTCGAGGACCTTCACGGCCGGGTAGCCGAGCTTCTCGAAGGTCTCTTCCCAGAGCGGCCGGGCGTAGCCGAAGTGGGTGCAGTTGAGGCTCACGACCAGCGGGCCCCTCTTCCCCGGGAGCCGCGCGAGCGCCTCCTCGACGAAGCCCGCGTATCCGGCCGGCGGTCTCCTCGCTGTGGGCGCCCCGCTCGATCGCGCCGGTGAGCTTCGGGCACGCCTGCCCGACGATCCTGGCGTCGGGAACGCCCTTCCCGACGAGGAGCCGGCGGTGGGCCCCCGAGTCGATCGTCCCCTTCGTCGCAAAGATCATCGCCGTGGCGTCGGGCGTTTCCTTCAACGTCCGCTCGATGAGGTCCGCCCCCATCGGGACGATGCTGACGGTCTCCGTCGTCCCCCGCCGGGCGTGCTCCGTCTTCCCGTAGAAGACCGAGAGCGTATTGCAGGCAACGAGGACGAGGTCGGGCCGGTAGCGGCTCTCCATCGCCGCCAGGGCGGCGTCGAAGACGCGGATCCTGTCGGCCTCGTCCTTCAGGTCGTTGTAACCGACGGCGTCGTCGAGGAGGGCGTTCACGAAGACGACGCGCGCCGAGCGGGCGATGCCGCTCTGCGGAAGCCGCGCCGCCAGGTCGGCCACGACGGAGAGCCCGCCGAGGCCCGAGTCGGTGACGACGATCGTCACCTCGGGCCGGGCCTTCAGCGCCGCGGCGAACGACGCCGCCTTCCTCGTCCCCGTCGCGCAGCCGGCCAGGATCAGAGTGGCCAGCGCAACGAACCCGGCGACTCTCCAGAAGTGGCTCATGCCGCCCTCCCGCGCCGCGGGCACCAGCGCCCGCGGCCGCACGAGGATAGTGGACGGGCAGGCGATCCGTCCTGCGATCAGACGCGCCTGCGGCCGAGGCGGCCATCGCAATTCGGCCGTTCCTGCCGTATCGTCCCTCCGGCCAATCGCATCATCCCTCTCTCGCCGCCAGCCCAGCCGGCCGGTGGCGTTCTCCGCCGGCACAGGAGGCTTCATGACGAAGGACGGGTCGCGCGCTGACGGAGTCGAGCCCGTCGGGGGCATATCCCTCGCGAGTTACCTCGACTCCTCGGGCCGCACCGACGCGCTCACCGGCGGCGCCCGGATGATCCCGGTGGAGACGCCCGCCGGGACGTTTCGCGTCTGGACGAAACGGGTCGGCAACAACCCGCGCGTGAAGGTCCTCCTCCTCCACGGCGGGCCGGGCATCACGCACGAGTACTTCGAGGCCTGCGACAGCTGGCTCCCGGCGGCCGGCGTGGAGTACTACTACTACGACCAGCTCGGCTCCTACTTCGGCGACCAGCCCGACGACCCGGCCCTGTGGGAGATCCCCCGGTTCGTGGACGAAGTGGAGCAGGTGCGCACGGCGCTGGGACTCGACCACGACGACTTCTTTCTGCTAG
Organism: Holophagales bacterium; assembly: GCA_016719485.1. Taxonomy (NCBI): domain Bacteria; kingdom Pseudomonadati; phylum Acidobacteriota; class Holophagae; order Holophagales; species Holophagales bacterium. Next base: position 63,909 of record JADJZB010000020.1, on the reverse strand, counting down.
GCCAGTCGTGGGGCGGCATCCTCGCCATCGAGTACGCGCTGAAGCACCAGCAGCACCTGCGCGGCCTCGTCGTGTCCAACATGATGGCGAGCGTGCCGGCCTACAACGCCTACGCGCGGGACGTCCTCATGCCGGCGATGCCCCCGGAGGCGCTCGAGGAGATCCAGCGGCTCGAGGCCGAGGGGAACCACGAGCACCCGCGCTACATGGAGCTCCTCGTCCCCCACCACTACGAGCACCACGTCCTGCGGATGCCCGCCGCCGAGTGGCCCGAGCCGGTGAACCGGGCGTTCCGTCACCTGAACCCGAAGGTCTACGTGCCGATGCAGGGACCGAGCGAGCTGGGCGCCTCCGGCAAGCTCGTCGCCTGGGACCGGACGGCCGACCTGGCGTCGATCACGGTCCCGACCCTCGTCATCGGCGCCCGGCACGACACGATGGACCCGGCGCACCTCGAGTGGATGGCCGGGGCCTTCGCCCACGGCCGCTACCACCACTGCCCCGACGGCAGCCACCTGGCGATCTACGACGACCAGAGGAGCTACTTCGAGGGGCTGATCCGGTTCCTTCGGGACGTCGACTCCGGGGCGTTCTAGCCGGCCGGCTCACGCGAGCGGCCGGCCCCGCGTCACACGAGGGTGGCCATCGCCCGCGCGACGGTCTCGCCCGCTTCCGCCACGTCCGCGTCGTCGACGTCGAGGTGCGTGACGAACCGGATCCTCCAGGGCGACTCGGCGAGGCAGAGAGCGCCCGCCTCGGAGAAGAGCTTCGCGACCTCGGCGGCGCGGCGGCCCGAGGGCCGCGTGGAGACGAAGACCATGTTCGTCTCCACCGTCCGAAGCTCGACCGCGAGACCGGGCACCGTCGCGAGCCGCTCCGCGAGCGCCCGGGCGCGGCGGTGGTCCTCGGCGAGGCGGGAGACGTTGTTGCGGAGCGCGAAAAGCCCCGCCGCCGCGAGGATCCCTGCCTGGCGCATCCCGCCGCCGAGCATCTTCCGCGCGCGGCGGGCCCGCTTCACGAACTCCGCCGGCCCGGCGAGGACCGACCCGACCGGCGCGCCGAGGCCCTTCGAGAGGCAGAGGCTCACCGAGTCGAACGGCGCGGCCAGCTCGGCGAGCGACCGGACGCTCGCGACCGCGGCGTTCGCGACCCGCGCACCGTCGAGGTGGAGGGCGAGGCCGTGCCGGTCGCAGAAGAGGCGCACCGCGAGGATTCCCGCCGGGTCGAGGACGCGGCCGCCGCAGTGGTTGTGCGTGTTCTCGAGGGCGACGACGCGCGTGGGCGCGTTGTGCGGGTCCTCCCCCGTGTGGACGAACTCCTCCATCGTCTCCGGGTCGAGCATTCCGTCCTCGGAGGCGAAGGTGTGCGTCTGGAGCGACCCGATGACCGCGGCGCCCGCGCGCTCGTAGAGGAGGATGTGGCTCCGCTCGTGGAGGAAGACCTCGTCGCCCCTCTCCGTCCACGCCAGGAGCGCCGCCTGGTTCGACATCGTTCCCGACGGAACGAAGAGCCCCGCGGCCTTCCCGAGCAGCTCCGCCGCGACCTCCTCCAGCTCCCGGACCGTCGGATCGTCGCCGAAGACGTCGTCGCCGACCACCGCCTCGGCCATCGCCACCCGCATCGCGGCCGACGGCCGCGTCACCGTGTCGCTCCTCAGGTCGATCTCCCGCATCCGTGTCTCCTCCGGGGGGGGACGGTAGCACCGGCGCGTGGAGGCGGCGGAGGGGGACGGTGGAGCGCCGTCCCCCTCCTTCCCGTCAACTCAGGCGGTCACAGGCATCGGCGCCATCGCGATGACCGAGAAATGCGCCCCCTGGTCGTCGCGCAGGACCGCGAAGCGGCCGACGTGCGGGATGTCCATCGGCGGGACGGCCGCTCCTCCGCCGAGCGCGGTGGCCTTCGCGGCGGACGCGTCGCAGTCCGACACGAAGATGTAGGGCATCCAGTGCGGCGGGACGTCGGCCCACCACTTCCCCTTCATCGGGAGGAGACCGCCGATCGCCTGTCCGTCGCGATGAATCTCGTGGTACTCGGAGGGACCGCTGACCTCCGACTCCTTCCAGGTCCAGCCGAAGAGGCCGCCGTAGAACGCCTTCGCCCCGTCGGGGTCCTTCGTGACGAGCTCGGTCCAGCAGAGGGTGTTCTCCTCGCCGACGAGGCGCGCCCCGATGTGCCCCCGCGCCTCCCAGAGCGCGAAGACGACGCCGCCCGGGTCCTGGACGACGGCCATCCGGCCGATCCCCTCGACGTCGAACGGCCCGAAGAGGACCTTTCCGCCGAGCTCGGCCGCCTTCGCGGCCGACGTATCCGTCGAGGCTGTCGAGATGTACGTCATGAAGTACGAGGGGATCCCCTGGGCCTTCTCGTGGTCGCTCAGCGTCCGGCACGCCGCGACGTCGAGGCCGCGCAGCCGGAGGAACGTGTAGGTCCCGCCGGACGAGGGGGCGTCGACGGCAGTCCAGCCGAAGATACCGGCATAAAACGCCTTCGCCTTCGCGGAGTCGGGGGTGGCCAGCTCGGGCCAGCAGAAAGAACCCGGCAGCAGTTCCGTGCGCTCGGACATGGGGAAACCTCCTTCAGATGTGTGCCGATCCTATGCGAATCACCTTCCGAGTGTCCGGCCTTCCCCGCGATGCGACCCGGCAATTCGCCTCCGGCCCCGTCCCGGTCTAGGCTAGGGGTCGGAGGCTCCCATGCCCTCTGGAAAGCTCCCCCTCTCCGCGTTCGTCGATGCCGCCCGCGGCACCGTACCCGCCGACCTCGTCTTCCGGAACGCCCGGGTCGTCAACGTTCTGACGGGCGAGATCCACGAGGAGACGGTGGGCGTCGCCGGCGACCGGATCCTCGGCTTCGGCCCCTACCGCGCGGCCCGTCCCGAGGACGAGATCGACCTGAAGGGCGCTTTCCTCGCGCCGGCCTTCTGGGACGCCCACATCCACATCGAGTCGACGATGACGACTCCCCCCGTCTTCGCGCGCCTCGCCGCGGCGCACGGCACGGCCGCCGTCGTCACCGACCCGCACGAGATCGCGAACGTGAGAGGCGCCGAGGGGCTCGAGGCGTTCCTGAGCTCCGCGGCGGACCTCCCCGTCGAGATCCACGTCATGCTCCCCTCGTGCGTCCCGGCGACGCACCTCGAGACGGCCGGGGCGACCCTCGGTGCGGAGGACCTCGCCCCCTTCTACGGGCGAAAGAACGTCCTCGGGCTCGCCGAGATGATGAACGTTCCCGGATTCCTCTTCGGCGACCCCGGCGTCCGCGCGAAGATCGAGGACGCCGTCTCCCGCGGGCTCCCCATCGACGGCCACTCGCCGCTCCTGACCGGCCTCGACCTCAACGCCTACGTCGGCGCGGGGATCCGGACCGACCACGAGTGCCTCGGCCGCGACGAGGCGACCGAGAAGGTGCGGCGCGGCATGTCGATCTGGATCCGCGAGGGGACCGCCGCCAAGAACCTCGACGACCTGCTCCCGCTCGTCAACGCGACGAACTCCGAGCGCTTCGCCTTCGCCACCGACGACCGCCACCCCTGGGACCTCCTCACCCACGGCCACGTCGACCACCACGTCCGCCGCGCCATCGCGATGGGCCTCGACCCGGTCCTCGCGTTCCGGCTCGCGTCGTGGTCGTGCGCGCGGCACTACGGATTCCGCGACCGGGGGGCCATCGCCCCCGGCTTCCGCGCCGACCTCGTCACGTTCGCCGCGCTCGAGGACGTCAGGCCCGACCTCGTCGTCCTCGGCGGGAGGCGCGTCGCGCAGGGCGGCGAGCTCCTCGTCGACGTTCCCTCCCGCGGCATCTCCGAGGGACCCTCGTTCCGGCTCGACGGCTTCGACGCCACGCGCCTGCGCCTCGCTGCGGCCCCCGGTGCGCACGTCCGGGTCATCGAGGTCCACCCCGGTTCCCTCGCCACCGGCTCCGCGACCGCCGAGGCCCGCGCCGTCGACGGCGCCGCCGCCGCCGACCCATCGCGCGACCTCGCCAAGCTCGCCGTCGTCGAGCGGCACCGCGGCACCGGCAACGTCGGCGTCTCCTTCGCGCGCGGCTTCGGCCTCGCCCGCGGCGCCATCGCCTCCTCGGTCGCCCACGACTCGCACAACGTCGTCGTCTGCGGCTGCGACGACACCTCCATGGAGACCGCGGTCCGCCGCGCCGCCGAGATCGGCGGCGGCATCGTCGTCGCGGACGGCGCCCAGGTCCTCGCCGAGGTCGCCCTCCCCGTGGCGGGACTCATGTCGAACGCGCGCATGGAAGACGTCGACCTCGCCGAACGCGGAGCCAACGAGGCGGCCCGCGCCCTCGGCACCTCGGTCGACCACCCCTTCATGACCCTGGCCTTCCTCGCCCTCCCCGTCATCCCCGAGCTGAAGCTGACGGACAAGGGGCTCGTGGACGTGGCCCTTTTCCGCCACGTCTCCCCGTTCGCGTAGAGCGAGGGTCGGTGTCCGGGCCGGAACTCAGACCGGATGGAGCCGCAGGACCCGGAGCGCGCCTGCCGCGAGCAGGAGGGCGAGGGCCGAGAGACCCCGAATCGACACGGCCGGAACCTCCGCGGTGGCGGCCTGCTTGCACTTCCCCGCGCTCCCCGCGGCCACGATCGCCTGGATCTCGGGCTGCGACAGCGCCCGGCCGAAGACCTCGACCTCGTCGATCAGCCCGTTGAACAGGCTTCCTCCGTCGGACGCGGCGCCGATCCGGACGGAAAGCGCGTTCACGGGAATCGCCACGGTCGTGCCGAGCGAGCCGTCCAGCGTTCCGTTGAGGTAGACGCGCATCTCGGCGCCGTCGTAAACGCCCGCGACGTGCGACCAGGCCCCGGTCGGCAGGGTCGTCGCCCCGCTCACCGATTGTCCGTCGACGATCAGCCGGACGACGCCGCCGTGCGTGTCGAGGAGGTAGCCGTCCGCTCCCCCGGCCGTAATCTTGTCGACGACGCGCCCCCCCGTGGTGGCCGGGTTGATCCAGGCGTCGATCGTGATCTGGCCCGTTACGGAGAGCGCCGCCGAGTCCGGCACCTGCACCCAGCCGGTCGAGCCGTCGAGGCGGAAAGCCTGGCCGACCCTGCCTGCGGCGTACGTCACGCCTCCGACGACCGAGCCGTGGTGCACCCCCGCGATGTCGCTCGCGTTCCCGTCGCCCGGCCACCACGCCACCATTCCCGGGGGCGGCGGCGTGCACGCTGGGACCTGCGCGAGAGCGCTCCCGGCCGGGAGCAGAAGGGACGCCGCGACGAGCACGACGAAACGGAATCCGCGAGGTGAGCAGCGCATACGCATCTCCCCAGCCGAGGATCGAGTCCGAGGCGTTCGAACGGTAGCGCTGCGTCGAGGGGAGCGTCAAGACGAGACCCCGCGGAGAGGCCCCTTCCCGCTGCGCCGTGGTATGAATGGAAGCACAGGAAGCGGACGGGACGTACCGAGGCCGACCCCGACGAAGGAGGCGCCCATGAAGACCCTTCGCTACGCGACCACCATCCACGCCCCGCGCGAGGCCGTCTGGGCCGCGATGCTCGGCCCGGACACCTACAGGGCCTGGACCGCGCCGTTCTGCGAGGGCTCGTACGACGAGGGCTCGTGGAACACGGGCGACCGGATCCGGTTTCTCGCGTCGAACGGGGAGGGGATGTCGTCCGTCATCGCGGAAAGTCGCCCCCCCGAGTTCGTCTCGATCCGGCACCTCGGGATCGTCAAGAACGGGGTCGAAGACACGACGAGCGAGGCGGCCACGGCCTGGGCGACCTCGTTCGAGAACTACGCCTTCGCAGAGACGAACGGAGCGACCGAGCTGACGGTCGAGGTGCAGATGCCCCCCGACTTCGAGGCGTTCATGAACGAGACCTGGCCGAAGGCGCTCGCGACCCTCAAGTCGATCTGCGAGGACGCCGCGTCCCTCTGAAGGCGGTGACGGGAGACACTGCCCGCCGGCTTCGGACGTGGTAGACCTCGCACGAAAAGGAGTACCGACCATGGAGACTCGCATCGACGTCCGCGCGGTACCCATCAAAGGCGCCGCGGAGGTCGCCGGCGCCCATCACCTCTTCATCGTCTGGAAGAGAGCGGACGGCGCGGAGATCTTTCTCCGGGGAGGCCCCGGGAACCCGAAGCTCGGCCCTCTCCACGAGGACTCGATGGGCTTCAAGGCGATCCACTGTCTCTGGGGTCTCTACATACACGGTTCGATCGACTACAGCCCCCTGGCCAGGTCCGTCACGGCGGCCACCGGGTACCAGGAAGTGAGCTTCGAGAAGATGGTGGCCGCCTGCCGGACCATCACCTTCATGGGTGTCGGCTACCGGCCGACGGGGCCGAACAGCAACACCGTCGCGCGGACGCTCCTCGCCGTGCTCGGCATTCCCCCGAAAAAGCCGGACGTCCTCGCCCCGGGCTGGGAATTCCCGCCGCTCGTGCAATGACCGCTCGGTGGAACTGAGCTCGGAGCGGGGGCCGGGAGAACGATGAAGCACCTCCTCCACCTCTTCGAGAAGAATCGGGCCTGGGCGGCCGAGGTGCTCCGGACCGACCCGGGGTTCTTCGCCCGCCTGTCGCGCCAGCAGGCACCGTCCTACCTCTGGATCGGTTGCTCGGACAGCCGCGTTCCGGCGAACCAGATCGTCGGTCTCATGCCGGGCGAGATGTTCGTCCACCGCAACGTGGCGAACGTCTTCGTCCACAGCGATCTCAACGCCCTCTCGACCCTTCACTTCGCCGTCGCGGTCCTGCGGGTCTCGCACGTCATCGTCTGCGGCCACTACGATTGCGGGGGCGTCCTCGCGGCGCTCCGGGGCGACCGGCACGGGCTCGTGGACAACTGGCTGCGCCACGTCAGCGACGTGCGCGACAAGCACCGCGCGCGCCTCGCCCCGTGCGGAACCGAGGCCGGGGAGCACGACCGCCTCTGCAAGCTGAACGTCGTGGAACAGGTGCTGAACGTGACGAACACGACGGTCGTGAGGGACGCCTGGGCGCGCGGCCAGTCGCTCTCCGTCCACGGCTGGATCTACGGCATCGGGGACGGTCTGCTCGAGGACCTCGGAGTCACCGGCACGAGCGAGGCCGAGGTCGCCGCCTCTTACGCACGGGCCGTGGACGCCCTCACCGGCTGACGCGTCGGGGCTTCTCCAGCGAAACGCCGGCGTATCCTGACGGACATGGCAACTCCCTCGAAACGCGGGGCCCCGGCTCCCTCCAGACCGCCTGCCAAACCGCTCCCGAAGGCGCCCGCGCCGTCGGAGAAGCCGTTCCTCCGCTTCTACCACTCGCCGGCGCTCCGCAAGAAGACCCTGGCGGTGCTCGTTTCTCTCGAGAAGGCACCGGACCCGACCGACCACCGCGATGCCCTCGCCAACGTCGTCGTCGAGCTGACGAACAGCGGCCTGGACTACTGCTTCATGAGGCCGCTCGGGCTGGCGAAGGTGGGCTTCCTCGTCCAGCAGTCTGCGAACCTGGGGCTGGCCGGGGCGCAGCAGGTCATGGGGTCCGTCATCCGCAACATCATCGGCCGCATGGACCGCTCGCAGCTCCTCTCGGTCTGCGCCTCCATCCGGGAAATGATGCTCTGAGCCACGGGGGGGACCGGCACCCCTCATCGCGCTGAGTCCCTCGCCCGGCTTCCCCCGACGGCTCAGTAGTACTCCTTCAGCACCAGCGTCCGCTCCGTCCCGTCCGGAAGCGTGAGCCGGACCGCCGTCCCCGCCTTCGCTTCCGTCCACCTCGTGAACGTCTCCCACCAACGCGCGCCGGCGGCCTCGCCGTCGAGCGCGACGACGCGCTCCCCTTCCTTCCAGCCGGCTTCTGCCGCGGGGCTCGCGGGCGCGACGAACTCGACGGTGAGGGCGTCGTCGGCCCACTGCAGGGCGAGGCCGCTCTTGTCCTTCGGGAACGGCGCACCGAGCCCCGGGCCGGCCTCGAGCCAGAGGCACGCCCGGGAATAGTCGAAGAGGACCCGGAAGCGCGACAGGATGCCCGCGCCGAGGTTCCCCTCCTGCCGCTTCGTGTCGAAGGCGCCGCCCACGTCGGTCGCCTGGAAGGCCGCCGGCACGTTTCGCAGCTCGTACCCGGCGATCGTCACCGAGCGAAGGGTCGCCACCTTCATCGTCGTCGCGCCTCCGACGCCGCCTCCGCGACGCTCGGAAACCGGACGGCCCGTCAGGAACCCGCGCGCGTCGGCGTAGTGCCGGTAGACCGAGAGCGCTCCCCCCTGCCCCGTGTCGAGACCCACGACCACCGGTTCGCCCCCTTCCATGACGAGCCGCAGGCTCTTGTGCCCGTCCTCGGCGGGGATGAGGTCGACCTTCCGCCCCGGACCCCCGTAGCGGAACGAGGCGGCGTCGAGGAAACGGATGCGCGAGCCGGGATAGTCGAGGTCGACGACGAGGGCGTGGAAGAGCTCCTTGCCGAGGATGACCGGGAGGGGCCGCCCGACCCGACGGCCCACGCCGGCGAGGTCGATGACCGCCGCCGAGAGCGGGCCGATCTCGATTCCCGCGAGCGTCACCGTGACGCCCGACACGAGGCCGGCGCCGACGTTCCCTCCTGTACCGCGGGCCTCGAGCTCCCCCTCGACGCGCAGGCCGAGCGTCTTCGCGAGCGCGCTGTCGAGAACGGTCATTCCCGCGCCCGAATCGAGAACGATGTCGGTGGCCACGCCGTTCACGGCGCCGCGCAGGGTGACGTAGCGCTTCTGGTAGAGGTCCACCGCGGCCCAGTCGGTGGTGCTGCGGCCCGCGGGAAAGCGAACGACCGACGTGCCCGCGGACGGCCGTGCGAAGAGGGCGTCCTCGAGACCGGCGTTGACCGTCACCCTCTCCCACGCCACCGCCTGCGCCTGGCGCGCCGTCTCTCCTTCGGTCTCCTGCAGGAAGGCGAAGCGCAGCCCGTTCACCGTCCGGAGGTCGGAGAGCTTCGTCCAGGTCGTCCGGCCGTCGGCGAGGGAGCGCGTCCACGTCGACTCCCCGGTCTCTGCGTCGACGAGCAGGTCGTACGCGTCGCCGTCGGCGTAGGCGAAGCGGACGACCGTCCAGGCGCGCCCCCCCTTCTCCTCCCGTCCGGCGAGGCTCACGATCGCCCCTTCGCCGCGGAGGTGCCGACCGAACGTGCGGTCGAGCGCGCGGCGCTCGGAGACGACCTTCTCGTGCCCCATCTCCTCCACCTGCCCGCTCGCGTTCTGCTCCCAGGCACCGGTCCCCGCGAGCGTTTCGACGCTCCTCATGACCTTCAGGTCGACCTCCGTCCTCTGACGCCCGTCGTGACGCGCCAGAACGGTGAGTGGGCCCGAGAGACCCGAAACGCGGATCGTCCCGACGAGGGTGAGGTCCCGGACGGCCTCGATGGCCTTCCACCCGCCCAGCCACGCGACGTGCTTCTCGACGAGAGCGGCGGCTTCCGGCGAGACCGGGGGACCGGCGGCGTGCGCCGTCGAGGCGACGAGCATGGCCACGACGAGCAGCGAAACGAGGGAACGGCGAACGCAAGCAGGCGTGTCGGTCATCGGTCTTCTCCGTCGGTATTCGTGGGGACGCCGCCGCCGGTGAGCTCCTGGAGGCGGCGCAGGCCGGAAGGCCTGCTCGAGAGGAGCGAGATGCCGACGAGGGCGTCGGCGCCGGCGCGCGGACCTCGCCCCTTCCAGGCGGTGTGGAGGATCTCCATGGCGACGTGGTTGTGGTGGAGGCACGAGAGGAAGGTGCTGCGGCTCCAGACCGCCTGGTAAACGTTCGCGAGGGTGGCGTCGAAGAGGGCGAGCAGGTGCTCGTCGGCGTCGACGACGAGGGAGAGCTGCTGGCCGGGCCACTCGGACAGCGCCCGTGCCGCGTCGGCCTCCGGGACCTCCGCGACTCCCGGGACGTCCACCGGGGAATAGACCTTCACGACGACCCGGACACCGCGCTGGGCGGCGGCGGCGAGGTCTTTTGCGAGCGCGTCGAGCGGGGCGGGAAAGAGGTCGCCGAGGACGATCTCCCGCGCCCTCCCGAGCATCGCCCGGGCGCGCTCGAGGACCTGGTCTCGCGCCCGAAGCGTGTAGACCCTATCGTCCGCGACTTCGGCGTTGCGCTCGGCGAGCGCGGCCCGCGCCGCTTCCCGGTGCTCGCGGGCACGCCGCTCGAGCCCCGCGAGGAGCTCGTCGGGCGGTACGGCCCGGATGAGCCGGTTCCCCCCCTCGTCCACCTGTACCGCTCCCTGTTGCACCAGAGATGCGATCGCCTTGTAGGTGTTCGCCGTCGGTTTGCCGATGCCGTGGCTGATGCGATACCCGGTTGCCGGTTCTCTTCCGGCCAGAAAGGCGTAGACGAGCGCCTCTATCTCTGAAAAACCTAGCCCATGGAGTGCTTTACGTAACGAATCATCGCTAGTAGTAGTCACGGCAACTACTAATTTGGGCCGCGGCCGCAGCCCTGTCAAGGACGATTTCGGTAAGGTATCGGGATGGCCTTCGACCCACAGCCCACCCTGCGCGGGGAGCTCCTCGAGCTCAGGCCACTCCGGCCCGGGGACTGGTCCGCCCTCTTTGCCGTCGCATCGGACCCCTTGATCTGGGAACAGCACCCCGAGCGGAACCGCTACGAGGAGGAGGTCTTCAGAGAGTTCTTCCGCGTGGCTCTCGAATCCGGTTGCGCCCTCGTCGCGATCGATCGGCGAGACGGCCAGGTCATCGGCTCGTCACGCTTCCATGCTCACGACGAGGAGCGGAGCGAGGTCGAGATCGGCTGGACGTTCCTGGCGCGGTCGCACTGGGGCGGGCGATACAACGGAGAGATGAAGCGCCTCATGCTCCAGCACGCCTTCGCGTTCGTCGACCACGTCGTCTTCTCGGTCGGCCCCCGGAACCTCAGGTCTCGACGGGCCATCGAGAAAATCGGCGGGATTCCGGAAGGTTCACGATTCGCACGCGGCCACGAGAGCATCGTGTACCGCATCAGCAAGCCGTGGGCGCCTCCCGCCGCCGCCGGCCCGGTCGCGCAGCGGACGCCCCCGGACCGCGGCTGAGACGGGACGCCAGACAGCCGTGCTCCTGCTGTTCGCGACGCATCCGGCTCCGTTGAGCGCGCTCTTCGCCGTTTCGGCCGTGGTGACCGTGGTGGCGCATGCCTGCGGTCGTCGCGCTCTGGTGTACGTGTTCAAGCCCCTGAGCACGGCCCTCCTGCTCCTCCTCGTGGCCGCCGGCCCCTCCTCCTTCTCCTCGCCCTATGCCGTGGCGATTCTCGGCGGCCTCTTCTTCTCGCTCCTCGGCGACGTCTTTCTCATGCTTCCGTCGGACCGCTTTCGTTCGGGCCTCTCCAGCTTCCTGCTCGCCCACGCCTGCTACGTCTTCGCGTTCCTCACCGACAGCCCGCCCGCTGCGCCGGCGATGCCCTTCCTCTTCTGTTTCGCCATCGGCTGTGCCGTGCTCGCACTGCTGTGGAGAGGCATTCCAGCGCACCTGCGTCCCGCGGTCGTCGTCTACGTGGCACTCCTTCTCGCCATGGCCTCCCAGGCCGCCAGCCGGGCCGTGCACCTTCAGACCGCTCCTGCCGTCCACGCCTTCGTCGGCGCCACCCTCTTCGTTCTCTCGGATGGGCTCCTCGCCTGGAATCGTTTCCGGAGGCCCGTTCCGGCAGCGCAGGCTCTCATCCACGGCACGTACTTCCCCGCGCAGTGGCTCATCGCCATCTCCACCTACGCGGCCTTTCCCGCTGCCTGACCCCGGCCTGCGGCGGATGACCTGCGCTCGCCCATCCCGCGCGGCGGCGGCCGCGGGCCGTCGGGGCCCCTCGCTAGAATCAGGGCCGTGACCGGTCACCGCACGAGAGCCACACGGCGCACGGCGTTCGTCCTCTGCGCCGCACTCGGGGTCGCCAGCTGCGGCGACTCCCCGACCGAGCCTGGCGGTTTCCAGTCCGGAGCCGTCATCAACCTCACGACCGAGACCGGGCCGACGATCGCGGACACCGGCACCCTCACCCTGACGTCGGCCGTCTGTGGCTGCACGCTGGCGCCGCTGATCGTCGCCATCAACGGCACCGTCGTCGGCAACGCCCCGTGTTCCTCCCAGAGCGCCTTTCCGACGCCTCGCATGGAGGCCGGCACGGCTCGCTACCAGGTCCTCGTCACGAACGGTCTCGGCGCGTCCGGTCTCATCACCTTCGACGTCTCCAGCAGCACGCCGGGCGCCCCTTCGCTCGCCGTGCGCGCCTTCTGCCCGTAGCGCCGCGAGGGCCCCGTGCACGCCGACATCGATCGCGCCCTCGAGGACTCACGCTCCGCGACCGGGCAGTGGCGCGGCCTCGCCGGCGGGCTCTCGCATCTCCAGGCGAACTGGCGGCCAGGTCCCGACAGCTGGTCCATCGCGCAGTGCATGGACCACCTCGCGTCCACGACCGGGCCGCTCGTTCCCGCGATCCACGCCGCCGTGACGCGGGCGCGGGCCTCGGGTCGCCTTTCGACCGGGCCCTTTCGCTACGGCTTCGTCGCGACGTGGTTCCTCAGGTCACTGGCGCCGACCGGCGCCCGGCGCGTGCGTGCTCCGGGTCTCTATCGCCCCTCGGCGTCCGACCTCGACCTCGCAGCCACGGCCTCGCGATTCTTCGCCGTCCAGGAGGCCTTCGAGGAGGCGGCGGCGTCGGCAGACGGTCTCGACCTCGCCCGGGTTCGCGTGGCTTCGCCAGCCCTGGCCATCCTGCGGCTTCCCCTCGGCACCTGGGTCCTGGCGACAGCCGCCCACACCCTCCGGCACCTCCATCAGGCCCAGCGGGTTCGCGCCGATTCGCGGTTCCCGGGCGCGGCCTGACGCCGCCGCGTCGCTGGCCGGTAACATCGGCCCGTGGACACCGCACGGATCCTCGCCGAGATCGCCGACGAGGTGCGGCCGCTCGTCGGGCAGGGCCGCGTCGCCGACTACATCCCGCCGCTGGCCGACGTTCCGCGCGACCGCTTCGGGATGGTCGTCCGGACGGTCGGGAACGAGGTCTTTCCGATCGGGGACGCCGGGGAGCGGTTCTCGATCCAGAGCATCGCGAAGGTCTTCAGCCTGACGCTCGCGATGCGGCTGGAGGGCGATGCCGTCTGGCAGCGCGTCGGCCGCGAGCCGTCCGGCACGGCGTTCAACTCGCTCGTCCAGCTCGAGGTCGAGCACGGAATCCCGAGGAACCCGTTCATCAACGCCGGCGCGCTCGTCGTCCTGGACATGGTCCTGAGCCACCAGGCAGAGGGGCAGGACCTCGTCCTCGACTTCGTCCGCCACGCCTGTGCAGACCTATCGGTCGGCTACGACCCGCCGGTCGCCGAGGCGGAACGGGCCACCGGGCACCGGAACCGCGCGCTCGCCCACTTCCTCAAGTCTTTCGGCAACCTGAGGAACGACCCGGACCGCGTCCTCGACGCCTACTTCCTCCTCTGCTCGCTCTCGATGAGCTGCGCAGAGCTCGCCGCCGCCTTCCAATACCTGGCCTCGGGCGGACTCTCGGCCGCCGGTGAGGAGGTCGCCTCGGCGCGGCAGGTGAAGCGCGTGAACTCCGTGATGCTGACCTGCGGCGTCTACGACGAGGCGGGCGACTACGCCTACCGGGTCGGCCTCCCGGCCAAGAGCGGCGTGGGGGGCGGCGTGGTGGCCGTCATGCCCGGCCGCTTCGTGGCGACCGTCTGGTCGCCGTGCCTCAGCGAGAAGGGAAATTCCCTCGCCGGGACGATGGCGCTCGAGCTGCTGACGACGAAGACGGCGCTGTCGATCTTCTGAGGCGGAGGGCGGGGCGGGCCCCTACTTCAGGACGAGCGGCACCAGGATCAGGACCCCGGCCGGGATGACGACGCAGGCGGCGACGTTCATCCAGATACCGGCGCGCACCATCGTGCCGATGGGAACGAGGCCCGACCCGTAGACGATCGCGTTGGGCGGCGTCGCCACCGGGAGCATGAAGGCCATGCTGCACCCGAGCGCGCATCCGAGGGCCGGCTCGAGCGGCGACGCGCCCGCGGCCTGCGCGCTCGCGATGGCCAGGGGAATCAGCATCGTGGCGGCCGCCGTGTTCGAGGTGATCTCGGTGAAGAAGATCGAGAAGACGGAAAAGACGATGGTGAGGCCGACCGTCGTCGAGACGCCGGTCGCCGTCACGAGGCCCTGCCCGAGCGCCTCCGAGAGGCCCAGGCGGAACATCGCGCCGCCGAGGGAGAGCCCGCCGCCGAAGAGGAGCAGCGTTCCCCAGTCGATCTGCGTCGCCTCGCTCCAGGTGAGCGCGCCGCGGCGCTCGCCTCCACCGCCCGGCAGGACGAACAGGAGCGCGGCCCCGAGGACCGCGACGGCACCCTCGGGGAGCGCGCGGCCCAGCGCCGCCGACAGGGGATGGCTGGAGCCGAGGACGAGGGACAGGAGGCCCGGGGCCACCCAGAGCGTGACGGTGACGATGAAAGCGGCGGTGACGCTCCGCTCTCCAGTGGACATCGGGGCGGAGAGGCCGGCTGAAACGGATTCCGCCGGCTTCGCCGCGTCGCCGCCAGGGAGCGGCAGCCCGAGGACCAGCGCCGCGACTCCGACCATCGCCAGCATCACGGGAAGGGCGACGAGCAGCCACGGCACGAAGCCGACGTGGATTCCGGCGAGGGACGAGAGCTGCCCGATGGCCACCAGGTTCGGCGGGGAGCCGACGGGCGTCCCGATGCCCCCGACCGAGGCGCCGTAGGCGCACGCCAGCAGCAGCGGCCTCGCGAGGGGCGTCGACCACCCCCTCCTGGCGTCCATCGTCCCGAGGACTCCGAGCGCGATGGGATAGAGCATTGCCGTCGTCGCGGAGTTGGAGACCCACATCGAGAGGACCGCGGCGAGCGCCGCGAACGTCCAGACGACACGCCTCGGGGAGGAGCTCGCGGCCGGTATCGACAGGACCGCCTGCGCGAGGCGACGGTCGAGGCCGTGCACGCTCATCGCCCGCGCCAGGAGGAACGAGCCCAGGAACAGAAAGATGATGGGATCGCCGAACGGCGCGAACGCCTCCCGGACGGGAACGACCCCGAGGACGACCGTGAGGGCCGGCCCGAGGACCGCCGTCACCGGGAGCGGGACGGCCTCGGTGATCCACCAGGCGAGGACCCAGGCGACGACGGCGAGGAGGGTGCCGGCCCCGGTCCCGAGGCTCGGCGGAGGGAACGCGAGGAGCAGGGCGAACGCGGCCGGGCCGAGGACGAGCCCGGTCTTCCTGCGGCGCCTCTCGAAGCGCAGCTCCGCCGCGGAGAGCCGGCCCTCATCGGGAGCGGACGCCGGGGGGGACGGGAACGCCGGCACGACTGCAGGGAAGTCTAGTGCCCGGACGGCGCTATCGTCGGGGTATGCACGCCTCGTCCCTCACCCCGGCCCGCTACTCGCGCCACCTCGAGCTTCACCGCAGCGACCGCATCGGGTGGCTCCGCGCCTCCGTCCTCGGGGCGAACGACGGCCTCATCTCCACCGCCAGCCTCGTCGTCGGCGTCGCCGCGGCCGGGGCCGCTCCCGGAGCGATCATCGTCTCTGCCGTCGCGGGCCTGCTGGCCGGAGCCATGTCGATGGCCGCCGGCGAGTACGTCTCCGTCAGCTCCCAGTCCGACACGGAGCGGGCCGATCTCGAACGGGAGCGCGGCGAGCTCGCCACCGACGAGCACGGCGAGCGCGCCGAGCTGGCCGGCATCTACGTCGGCCGCGGCCTCGACCCAGAGCTGGCCGCCAGGGTCGCCGGCCAGCTCATGGCGCACGACGCGCTCGGCGCCCACGCCCGTGATGAGCTCGGGATCCACGACCTCACCGCGGCCCGTCCGCTCCAGGCGGCCCTCGCCTCCGCCGCCAGCTTCGCGGTGGGAGCTGCCCTCCCGGTCCTCGCGGTGGCCCTGGTCCCACGGTCCGGGCTCGTCCCGACCATGGTCGCGATGACGCTCGTTCTCCTGGCGGCGCTCGGCGGCCTCGCGGCCCGGGTCGGCGGCGCCTCCGTCGCCATCGGTGCGGGACGGGTCACGTTCTGGGGGGCGGTGGCCATGGCGGTCACGGCGGCTGCGGGGGCTCTCTTCGGCGGCGTGGGCTGAAGCCCCGGGGTCAGCCTTTAATAGAAAATCAAGACCTGACCCCCTATACTCGGGAGGTGCCCCGGTACGCCGCCTTCCTCCGTGCCGTGAACGTCGGCGGACGTGTCGTGAAGATGGAGCGGCTGCGGCAGCTCTTCGAGGAGACGGGGTTCACGGGCGTCTCGACGCACATCGCCAGCGGGAACGTCCTCTTCACGGCCGGACGGGGCCGCCCGGCGACGTTCGAGGCGAAGATCGAGACGTCGCTGGCGCTGGCGCTCGGCTGGGAGGTGGCGACGTTCCTCCGGACCCCCGCCGAGCTCTCGGCCGTGGCCGCGCACGAGCCCTTCGCCGCCGAGGACGTCGGCGAGGCCCAGGGGGTCTACGTCGGGTTCCTGAAGGAGCCGCCGACCCCCGAGCAGCACGCCCTCGTCCACGGGTTCCGGACGCCGACCGACGAGCTCGCCGTGAGCGGGCGCGAGGTGTGGTGGCTCTGCCGCATCCGTTCGTCCGACTCGGACTTCTCGGGGGGAAAGCTCGAGAAGGCTCTCGGCCTGAAGGCGACGTTCCGGAACCTCACGACCGTGCGGGCCATGGCCGCGAGGCTCTCGGCCTGATACGCGTGCGAACGCCTGGAGATCCTCAGCGCCGGATCGGAACCTGTCCGGCGACCACCGGATCGGTACCTCGAGCGTGTTCCTCCCCGCCGTAACGCGCGCGGCGCGTCGGCCTCGGGGTCGGCGTGCGTGAGGGGGTCTTCGTCGGTTTCACCGTGCTTCCAGGGGTCGGGGTGCGGGTCGGTGTGCGGGTCGGGGTCCTTGTCGAGGGCCGCGTCGGAGTCCGGGTCGGAGTCCGCGTCGGCCCGACGGTCGGCGACGTCGTGGGCCTGGGCGTGGATGTGACGCGCGGCGTCGGGGTCGGCGTCTGGCCTCCGCCCGGCGGGTTGCCTTCGCCGTCCGGCCCGTTGTGGCAGCTGTAGCAGCCGAACGTCGTGCCCGCGGCGAAGGTCTTCGTTCCCGCCCTCGTTTCCAGCGTTCGCTCGGCGAACGCGCGAGAGAGGACGGTCCCGCGGTCGTCGGCCCCGTGGCAGGCGCGACAGGACGCCAGACCGCTCTCTGCGGCGTCTTCGTGCTGGTCGACCCACGCCGAGCCGACCGGGTGCATTCCGTGGGGCCCTCCGGAGACCGTCCGCGGAACGTTCGCTCCGTGGCAGGCCGCGCATTCGCCGAGAGTCCCGGCGTGCCCCTGGAGGTCGAGGCTCTGGAGGTTGTCGTTCGCGTGCGAGGAGGGGTACTCGGCGTGGGTCGAGCCGTGGCAGGCCGCGCACTGCAGGCCGCCGTGCCCCTTCGAGAAGCGGTAGAGCGACAGGCCCGCGCCGGGCGTGTCGGCATTCGTCGCGAAGCGCACGTCGGCGGCGACCCGCGGGTTGCCGGCGCCGTCGAAGACCGAAGCGAAGCGGATCTGCCCGGAGTTCTTCGTCGCCGTACCGGTGTGGCACTGCTGGCAGGTGGGCTCGTCGAGCCAGCCGGTGCGCGTCGTCGCACCGACGGCCGCCATCCCGCCGTGGCAGTCCTGGCACTGCATGAGCATCGTGCCGTCGGTCGCCGTCGCCGCACCCATGGCGCCGCGGAGGCACTTCGTCTCCGAGCCGGGGTGGCAGCGGTAGCAGGCCGAGCGGTTCGCGGATGAGCCGAGGCTCTGGCCGCTCGTCGGGTCGTTGACGCCGGCGTGCCGGGCGTGAACGGCCTGGGTGAGCGGCGGGATGCCGGGCTGGCCGCTGCCGGGGAGCGCCTCGGAGGCGTGGCACGCGGCGCAGAGGACCGGCTTTCCCCTCACCGTGACCGACGCGTAGAGGCCCGCCGGGTCGTACCCACCGGTGGCGAGAGCGGGCGCCCAGGCCGGGCTCGACGCGGCCGATTCGTCGTGGAGCCGGAGGACGTTGAGGCGATAGTCCCGTTCGGGGTCCGGGTCGAAGACCCACCCGGCGGCCGGGCGGGCGTCGATGGGCGAGCCGGACGCGTGACAGGTGCGGCAGTCCATCTCGTCGGAGACGGGCAGGACGATGCGCGTCGACGCGAGGAGGTTCCCGGAGGCGTCCCGGGCCGTCACCTTCATCAGGGGGTACGGGTTCTTGACCCCGGAGTCGTCGTACGGGGTGATCGGGATCCCCTCGGCGATGAACCAGTTGTGCGCGGCGTCGAACGTCATCGGCTTCGGCGCGTTCGACGTCCCCGGCATGTCCTTCCCCGCGAGCCCCCCGTCGACCGGAAGCGACGCCCCGAACAGCGCCGCGACGTGGTCCCAGAAGTTCGTCTTGCCGCGCGAGGTCGTGTTGATCGAGCCGGTCGGGTCGGCGACGGCCTCGTACGTCAGCGATACGGACGAGGGGTTCTTCACGAGCTTTCCGGACGCGTCGACGACGTGCGCCTGGATCGTGTTGTAGGGAGGCAGGATGGCGAAGACGCCGAAGTCGGCGTCCATGCAGTGCATCCCGAGGTTGTTCCAGGCCACGACGGTCCACCCCGTGGGAGAGACCGCGAAGCCGGGGATCAGGGCCAGGAGCAGCAGCGAGAGAACCACCCCGAAAGACACGATCAGCCGTACCCGCATACGTCCCTCCTTCTTCGGAAAGCGCCCCAGAAACACTTCGGGCCGCATACACCTTGCGCCGGTGAAATGCGGCCCCGTCTGGTCCTGTTGACCGGGAGTGACTCTAACCCCGGAATCTCACGGGGCGACTGAACGGATGCCGAACGGGGGCGCGCACCGACAGAAAGAGAAAGAGCCGCGTCGCCGCGGCCCGTAAGTCCTTCAAATTAAATGGTGGAGCTGAGGAGGATCGAACTCCCGACCTCTAGAGTGCGATTCTAGCGCTCTCCCAGCTGAGCTACAGCCCCACCGTGGGGGCGGAGAATCTAGCCGTTACCGGCTGTTTCGTCAATCTTCGGCGCTCCCACCGCTCGCCGTGTCGGTCTCCGCGGGGAGTGTCCCTCCGTGCCCGGAACCTCTTCGGCCCTGGCTGCCTTCCGCCGCGCCGAGGCGAAGGTCGCCGCCGTCCGTGCCCTCCGAGCGCCGCCGGGCGTGTGGACGGTAGACGTCCTCGAGGCTCGTTCCCTGGAGGACCCCCCTCTCCTCGCCGTCGGCGCGCATGTAGAGGGCGCGGAGGATGGCGGCGGCGGGTTCGGAGCCCTGCGGGACAGCCCGCGGCGCCGCTTCGCCCACTGCCCGGGCGACGGCGTAGAGAGTGATCGTGTCGGGCGGGCGGGCGAGCCGCACCGAGTCGCCCGCAACGTCTACGAGACCCGCGGTGCCGAGGCGCTTCATCCGGGAGCGGAGGTCGTCGACCGCCCTTCCACAGGTATCGGCGAGGGTCGAGACGTCCAGGGAGACCCCTGCGTGCCACGCCTCGGTGAGGCGCAGGAGGAGCTGCGTCGCCTCCTCGAGGGCCCCGGGCTTTCTTCGCGGCCGGGGGCGGGGCGTCGTGGGCGAGAAGCTCGTCGCGGAACTGGACGGCGTGGGCGAACGAGAACCCGAAGAGGAGGATCGTCCACGCGAAGCCCGTGACGATGACGAAGACGGCGATGGCGCTGATCGTGCCGTAGAGCCTCTCGACGCCGGTGAGCGTGACGAAGCCGAGGGTGAAGGCCTGCCGGAGGGCGGTCAGGCCGGCTCCCGCGACGAAGCCGGCCGCCGCCGCGGCGCCCCACCGGACCCGCGCGGACGGGACGACCTTGTAGATGAGGGTCAGGGCCGCCATCGACGCGAAGAGGCCGCGGACGTGCAGCTGGGTCAGGGGGAGCCCGCTCTCGAGGAGGAGCGACGTCACGACGCCGAGAGCCACCGGGCCGAACACGACGACGAGGACGGCGAGGGAGAGCCGCTGCCGGATCGGCCTCGGGCGCAGGGTCCCCCACAGGTGGTTCGCGGCCCCTTCCACGTCGAAGTAGACCCGAAGGGACGTGAGGGCGAGGAGGGCCGTCGCGATCCACGAGGCCGCCTGCGCCTCGTCGACGAGGGCCTCGACTCCGCGCAGGACCTCGCGGGACGTGCCGGGAACGAAGAAGCGCAGGAGCCTGTAGAAGCCCCTCCCGCCCGCCTCTCCGAAGAACGTCGAGGTGAGGACGGTGACCGCGACGACGAGAGGGATGAAGGAGAGGAGCGAGGAATAAGCGAGGCCCGCGGAGAGCGCCACACCGCGCCCGTCGAGGAACGACCTCACGCTCCGGCGCAGGACGACCCACGCGAGCGCGATGGCCCGGCCGATCCCCTTGAGCTCGGGGGCGCGGACGGGAAAGGCGCCGGTTCCGCGGCCCAGGTCAGACCTCCACGACGTCGTCGGGCTCGGGGACGTGAACGTCCAGTCCGAGCTCCAGCCGGAGCCGGGCTGCGAAGGTGTCCTGCGCGGCCGGCTCGCCGTGAGTCAGGTAGACGCGCTTCGGCGGCGTGGGCGCCGAGCGGATCCACGCGATGATCTCGTCGGCGTCGGCGTGCGCCGAGAGGGCCGGGATCTTCCTGATGGCCGCCTTCACGGTGAGCCCCTCGCCGAGGACCCTCACCTCGGTCTCCCCTTCCAGGAGCCGCCGCCCGAGCGATCCCTCGGCCTGGTATCCGACGAAGATGACCGTGTTGCGGGGATCGGGCAGGCGGTGGAGGAGGTGGTGCAGGACCCGGCCACCCGTGGCCATGCCGGAAGCGGAGATGACGACGCCGGGCCCGGGGTGGTCGTTCAGCTTCTTCGACTCGTCCCGCTTCCTCACGACGGTGAAGTAAGGGGTCTGCAGGGGCGATCCGGAGGCCGCCTCGAGCGCGTCCATCTCGACGTCGTGCTCGGAGGCGTAGCGGCAGTAGAGCTCGACGACGGAATTGGCCATCGGGGAGTCGACGAAGACCGGGACCCTCGGCAGGCGCTTCTCCTCGAAGAGCTCGAAGAGGTGGTAGAGGATCTCCTGTGTCCGCCCCACGGCGAAGGCGGGGATGACGGCGAAGCCGCCGCGCCGAAAGGCCTCCTCGAGCTCGCGGCGAAGCTGCTCCTTCGGGTCGGTCGCCTCGTGGAGCCGGTCGCCGTAGGTCGACTCGCAGACGAGGACGTCGCAGGCCGGAAGCGGCTCCGGGTCGTGGAGGATCGGGACGCCCCGGCGCCCCAGGTCGCCGGAGAAAACGAGGGTCTTCCAGTCGGCTTCCGGGTCCCGGTAGCGAATCTCGGCGAAGGCGGCCCCGAGGATGTGGCCGGCCCGGTGGAGCTTCACCTTCATTCCCTTGTGGACCGTCGTCTCCTGGCCGAACTCCATCCGGTTGAGGAGCTGGAGCGACTTCTTCGCGTCCTCCTCGGTGTAGAGCGGCCTGGCGGGCTGGTGCCGGGAGAACCCCTTCTTGTTCGCGTACCGCGCCTCTTCTTCCTGCAGCCCTCCGGAATCGGGGAGGAGGACGCCCAGGAGCGCCTTCGTCGGCGGGGTCGCCAGCGCCCGGCCCGTGAAGCCGTCGGCGGCCAGCCGGGGGAAGTACCCGGTGTGGTCGATGTGCGCGTGGGTGAAGAGGACGTCGTTCACGGAGGCCGGGCTGAACGGCAGCGGCCTCCAGTTGCGCTGGTGCATCTCGAAGCCGCCCTGGAAGAGGCCGCAGTCGACGAGGAGGCGGTAGTGGTCGAGGGTGAGGAGGTACTTCGAGCCGGTCACCGTACGGGCCGCACCGTGAAAGCCGATCTTCATCCGGGTCCTCCTCCTTCCATCGTAGCCCCGTGGGTCCGTTCGCGGTGGAAGGTGCCTGCCCGGCGTGCGAAGATTCAGGTCCGAATACGGTAAGGGAGGTCCACATGGCCGAGACGACCGATGCCGCGAAGATGGTCGACGAGAAGATCGACGCCACCCGCGAAGGGTTCGGCGGACGCGTGAAGGAGAAGATGGGCGAGGTTGCGGAAGGCGTGAAGACCCGCGCAGGCGCCCTTCGCGACAAGATCCGCGACACGGACTGGGACGAGGTCACCGAGAAGGCGACCGACTACGTGCGGCAGAACCCCGGCAAGTCGCTCGCCATCGCTCTCGGCGTCGGCTTCGCGCTCGGGCTCCTCCTGCGCCGGCGGAGCGACGACTGATGTCCGAGCCGACGATCCGCCCGCCCGCCCCGCACGGGGCGTCGCCGGACGGCCCCGTCGGAGGGGCCGAGGCGCCGTTCGCGTTCGAGCAGGGGCTCGATCTGCAGAACGCCGCGCTCGACGTCGTCCGGAAGTACCCCGTGCCGTGCCTTCTCGGTGCCGCCGCCCTGGGTTTCTGGATCGGCCGGCACCGTGGGAAGGCGATCGCCGCCGCCGCCGCCGGACTGGCGACGAACGCGGTGATGAGGCACCTCTCCCGAGCGTTCGAATCGACGGAGTTCTGATCGAAAGGGGCGCCCGCGGCCCGGCTCCCGGGGGGCCGCGGACCGCTGGAGACACGGAAGTTTACGTTCGCACCCGCCCGGAACGGGCGATACTGAGGCCGCGAAGGTCGTACTTCCCCGGGCGACGGAAGCGGACGGGCTCCGCGGAACGAGGTGAGCCATGAGCGACGAGCCGAAGGAAACCACCGGCCAGGACTGGAGCGGGGTCGCGTCCGTCGGGACCGAGGCCGAAGCCGGCTTCATCGTCGGATTCCTGGAAAGTCGCGGCATTCCGGCGCGCATCGTCGACAAGAGCTTCTCGCAGAACCCCGTCCCGGCCGACGAGGACCTCTCCTCCTTCGACGTCGCCGTCCCGTCGGACCGGCGCGAGGAGGCCGCAGCCGCGCTCGAGAAGCGTGACGAGGACTTCTCCACGGCGACCGAGGGAGAAGCGACCCTGATGACCGACGAAGGACCGGCCGAGATCGACCCGACCGAGAACGGGTCGAACTGAGCCGGATCCCAGAATCGGCGTGAACCCCTCCCGGATCGGCCGCTACGAGATCCTGCGCCCCCTCGGGAAGGGGGCGATGGGAATCGTCTACCTCGCGCGCGATCCGCAGATCGAACGGACCCTCGCGCTGAAGACCGTCCGGTTCGACGGACCCTCCCAGAGCTTCAGCGTCTCCGAGGCCAAGGCCCGCTTCCTGAAGGAAGCGAAGATCTCGGGGCGGCTGCAGCACCCGAACATCGTCACGGTGTTCGACGTCGGCGAGGACGAGGGGATGCTCTATCTCGCGATGGAGTACATCTCGGGCGGCGCCCTCAATCAGCGCCTGACCGACGGCGTCGAGTTCCCCATCGCCGACCGGATCCGGATCCTCTCCGAGGTGGCCGACGCCCTCGCTCACGCCCACCAGCGCGGCGTCATTCACCGCGACGTCAAACCCGCGAACATCCTCCTCACCGAAGCCTCCGTCGCCAAGGTGACCGACTTCGGGATCGGGAAGCTCCTGACGGGCGACACGGACCTGACGTCGACCGGGCAGATGGTCGGCTCTCCGGCCTACATGTCTCCCGAGCAGATCCGGGGCGACAAGCTCGACGTGAGGAGCGACATCTTCTCCCTCGGCGTGGTCCTCTACCAGACGCTGACGCTGAAGAAGCCCTTCCCGGCCGACACGCTGACGACGCTCGTCTACCAGATCCTCAACAACCAGCCGGAAGATCCGCTCGTCCACAACGAGGAGCTTCCCCCCGAGATCACGCAGATCGCGTTGAAGTGCCTCGCCAAGAGCCGGGAGGACCGCTACGGCGACGCGGTGGAGCTGGCCGACGACCTGCGCGCCCTCATCGGGATCGCCCCGCTCGTCTCGACCTCGGGCCTCACGGAAAGCAAGGTCGGCCGCGCCAGGAAGCTGGCCGTCGCGGCGGCGACGACCGCCACCCCGACGATGCAGATGCCGGCGGCGGCGTCCCCTCGCGGGATGACCGGTACCCAGGCTTCGAAGGCCGGCGGCCCTGCAGCCGACGTCTCCGGGTCGCGGCGCATGGCGAGAACCGGCGGACGGACTTCGACGACGTCCTCGCAGCACAGCCCGGCGGCGATCGCCGGAGCGGCCGCCGGCGGGCTCCTGCTGACCGGGATCATCGTCGGCGGGTTCTATTTCCTGCGTGGCCAGGGCCTCCTCGGCCGTGGCGGCGCCGTGCCGCCCGTCGGACCCGTTCCCACCGCGACGGCGACTCCCGAGTCCGGCGCCGCCGTCTCCCCGACTCCCTCGGCAGAACCCGGCGCGTCGCCGGTCGCGGCCGAGCCGACCCCTGGGCCGGAGCCCACGCCCACCCTGCCCGCCGGCGTTCCCGGACCATTGACGGGGCGAACCGCCGTGCCGACCCGCCCGGCCAGGCCGAAGCCGACTCCCACGGCCACGCCCGTCCCGACGCCGGCCCCGACCCAGACACCGACGCCGACGCCGACTCCGTTCGTCCGTCCCGACGCGACCTACATCACGCGCCGGTTCGTGAAGATCAACACGTCGCCCTCACAGGCCCGCGTCTTCCTCAACGGCCGCTACATCGGCATCTCCGACGACTGGGACGACGCCGGCGGCGGCGCCCTCCTGACCTTCCCGTCCGACGGACGGCAACGGCTTCGTCTCACCTACCCCGGCCGCAAGGACGCCATCGTCGACGTCCTCGTCGCCCCGAACGCCGTCGAAGATCGCGTCGAAATCGATCGCTCGCTCGACAAGGGGTCACCCGCCGGGCCGTCGGGCCCCGCCGGAAAGATCTCCCGCCCCGACTACCAGACCACCGGCCTGGTCCGGCTCGAAGTGGAACCGCCGTCCGCGACGGTGATCGTGGACGGACACGACATGGGCCCCGCGTCGCGGTACCTGACCCAGGACATGCAACTCAAGGAGCAGGGGGTTTACGACGTCATCCTGACGGCCCCCGGATACCAGCCCCGGGTGGTTCGCGTCCTCGTCTCCCTGTCCACGGGGAAGGAGCGGGCGATCATCCGCGAAAAGCTCCGGAAACCCTGAGACCCTTCTGGCCCTCGCCCCGGTTCCGGGGATCTGATCGGGGCTCGCGGCGCTGCATCGCAGCACAGCGTAATATCCCCGATCCGGTTCGTCCCGCGAGCCCGGACCAGACGACAGAATGCCCGCCAGCTGCCCTTCTCCCCGTTCCGTAATTCGTGTCGCCCTGCTCGTGGCGACCATTGCGACCGTGTTTCGCGGCGGTTTCGCGACCGCGGAGTCCTTCGTCTCCGGGCTCGATCTGGCGACGTCCCTCCCATGGTCCGGCCAGACCGCAGCCGGCTTCCACCTGAGCGATCCATCGGTTTTCCTGCCGAACGGTGGGCCACCCCGGTCCAGGCTCTTTCCCGACGTGTCGCGGTCCGCCTTCGGGCCCACGCGTCCAGCCCCGAGCGAGGCCCGCTGGGGACTCGACCTCGCTCCCGTTCCCGGCGCTCAGCCGCGTCCCGACAGGAGCACGGTCGTGGCGGGCGGCTTCACGGCGGTCTTCCTCGGTCTCGAGTACGCCGCCTTCTGGTCGAACGAGACCCTGAACGGCAAGTTCCAGTTCGCCAACGAGCACTGGTTCGGCCAGACGACCTACGCCGGCGGCGCCGACAAGGCCTCGCACGTCCTGGGCGGCTACATCGCCGGCCGCGTCCTGGACTGGGGCCTGCAGTGGAGCGGAAGCCCTCCGGCGAAATCGCAGCTCCTCTCTGCCACGATGATCGCGGTCACCGGGACGCTCATCGAGGTGGGCGACGCCTACCACGGGTTCGGCTTCTCCTGGCAGGATGCCCTGCTCACGGCGGCCGGAGGCGTCGCCGGCTCGGTTCTCGCCGCCACGAAGCTCGACGACACCATCACGATGCGGTTCGGAATGGTCGGCATCGATCGCCCGGACGACCCTTCGCTCGCCCCTTACGAGCCGAATCACTACTCCGGGGAGGTCTACACGCTCGACCTGCGCATGGCCGGCCTCCTCCCGCGGCTCGGAAAGCCCCCCGGCTTCGCCCGGTTCCTCCTGGCGTCGCTGACCTACGGCTCGAAGGGCTACCAATGGGTCGACGAGAGATACCGCCAGCGGCGGATCGGGTTCGAGATCGGCATCGACACCTACGAGGTGGGCCTGGCGCTCGGCCTCACGCCCGACACCTGGTACGGCGCCCCGATCCTCGGCTTCCTGCGCTACTTCCGCCTGCCGTTCACCGGGATCGGCTTCCAGTACGAGCTGAACTCGAGGCGGTGGATGGGCCCGAACTCCTTCTACTCGTACGACCAGTAGACGCGGGGTCCTGCGGGGCCGGTCAGAACGGCCCGGCGAGGACGCGGAACGTCGCCGCCTTCCGCACCGACTCCTCGAACCGGCGGACGAGGGCGACGACGATGCCGCCGAGGAGAGGTGCCCCTTCCGGCGTTCCCTCGGCCAGGATCTTCTGGAAGACCTCCCGAGGCAGGGCGAAGACCGTGACCGGACCGTCCTGCGCGACGACGTCGGCCGAGCGCGGGGAATCGTCCACGAGGGACATCTCGCCGACGACCTCTCCGGGACCGAGGAACGCGAGCGCTTCTTCGCCGACCCCCGGGATTCGCACGGAGACGCGCAGGCGGCCCTCGGCGACGACGTAGGCTTCCTCTCCCGACTCGCCCGCCGCCAGGAGCCGGCTGCCGGACGGAATCCGCCGCTCGGTGAGGCCGAGGTCGGGAAGGGTCGTCGGGTCGAGACCGGCGGCGTCGAAGAGGTCGTGGACGCGTCGTGGATCGGCCGGCGAGGACTCCGGCAGAGGGACCGCGGCCGGCGCCGCCCTCGGCTTCCAGGCCGGATCCGGGACGACGTCGTCGAAGAAACGGACGAGCGCCGCGTTCACTTCCCTGAGCGCCGACGTGACGCTCGAGAGGGCGAGCCGCCGGAAGGACGCGCCCAGGGGAGAGGGGTCGAACAGGAACTGGCGGGTCTCGGGTCCCGAGAAGAGAACGGCGGAAGCGCCGGGCTGAGGGTCGAAGCGGCAGAGGCCCGAGGCCCCGGTGAGGGCGCCGTAGAGCGTCAGGAAGCAGGGTGCCCGGAACGTACCGAGCGGGTGGGGACCGAACGGCGTCAGGGCGTTGGCGACGGCCTCCCCCGCGGCGAGCAGGAAGACGTCGTCCGATTCGCCGTCGGAGATGGGCGTGCCCGGGTCGAGCGGAAGCAGAAGGCGCCCCTCGGAGAGGAGCACCGCGTCGCGGGAGGATGTGTCGTTCATCGGCTGCCGCCGAGTCTATCGAGTTTTGGCCCCGCAGCACGTCCCGCGGTTGACGGCCTCCCATCCGGGCCGTATCGTGCCCGGCCGGGCCTATGAGCGATCCCGCTTCCTCCTCCCCCCTCAAGCGCACCCCGCTGTTCGACTCTCACAAAGCTCTGGGCGGCAAGCTGGTTCCCTTCGGTGGCTGGGAAATGCCCGTCCAGTACTCGGGCCTCGTGGACGAGCACGTCGCCGTCCGCACGAAGGCCGGCCTCTTCGACGTCTCGCACATGGGCGAGATCCGCGTGAAGGGCCCGAAGGCGTTCGAGGTGGTCCAGAAGATCACCTGCAACGACGTCGCCGTGCTCGTCGACGGACGGATCCAGTACTCGGCCTTCCTGACCGAGCGCGGGACCTTCGTGGACGACCTCCTGACGTACCGCCTCGCCGCCGACGACTACCTCCTCGTCGTCAACGCCTCGAACACGCCGAAGGACGTCGCGTGGGCGAAGTCGTTCGCGGTGGAAGGCGCCACGATCGAGGACGAGTCGCCCGCCTGGAGCCAGATCGCCATCCAGGGGCCGCTCGCCCAGGAGATCCTCCAGCCCTTCGTGAAGGCCGACCTCGCGGCCGTCGCCTACTACTGGTTCACCTGGGCGGACGTCCTCGGCACCCGCTGCATCGTCTCGCGCACCGGCTACACCGGCGAGGACGGCTTCGAGGTCTACGGCCCCGCGGACGCCGCGCCGAAGATCTGGAACGCCCTCATCGAGACCGGCACGCCGAGGGGACTCCTGCCCGCCGGCCTCGGCGCGCGCGACACGCTCCGCCTCGAGGCGAAGCTCTCCCTCTACGGGAACGAGCTCGACGACGCGACCACACCGTGGGAGGCCGACCTCGGCTGGATCGTGAAGATGAAGAAGGGCGACTTCGTCGGCCGGGACGCCCTCGCGAAACAGAAAGAGCAGGGGCTGACGAAGAAGCTCGCGGGGTTCTTCGTCGACGGGCGCGGTATCGCCCGTCACGGATACCCCCTGAAGGTCGAAGGCACCGGCGAGCCCGGCGTCGTCACCTCCGGCACCCAGACGCCGACCGTCGGCCGGGCCCTCGGCCTCGCCTACGTTCCGATCGCGGCGACCACCGTCGGGACCCGGCTGCTCGTCGACGTCCGCGGCAAGGACGTCCCGGCCGTCGTCGTGCCGACCCCCTTCTACAAGCGCCCGTCCGCATAGGACATCTCCGCCAGGAGTCGAAAGACATGAGCAGCTATCCCGACGACCGCTTCTACTCGAAGAGCCACGAGTGGATCCGCGTGGAGGGCGAGACCGCCACCATCGGCATCACCGACCACGCCCAGAAGGAGCTCGGAGACGTCGTCTTCGTCGAGCTGCCGGACCTCGGCGAGATCTTCGACGAGGGCCAGGAATTCGGCACGATCGAGTCGGTCAAGGCCGTCTCGGAGCTCTTCCTTCCCGTCGCGGGCGAGATCGTCGACGTGAACAAGACCCTCGTCGACGAGCCGAACGCCGTCAACGAGGACCCGCACGGCGACGGCTGGCTCGTCCAGGTGAAAGTCACCTCCGACGGCGCGCTGGACGGCCTGATGAACGCGGCCGCGTACGAGAAGTTCGTCGAGGAAGAGGCGAAGGCCTGACCCCCATCCGTACCCGGTCTGCGGCGTAGAGACGAACAGGCTGGAGGGGCGGCGAAGCCTCGACACGACACGTCGTAAAGACGAGAGACGAGGGGCCCGCGCGCCCGCGCGTGCCCCCGGGAGAACCCGCATGCGCTACATCCCCAACAGTCCCGCCGAGCAGGCGGCCCTCCTCCGGGAGATCGGCGTCTCCTCCGTCGACGACCTCTTCGCCACCGTCCCCCGCGAGGTCCTCCGGAAAGACCCGCCGCCGCTCGCCCCCCCGATGTCGGAAGTGGAGCTGAGGCGCGACCTCGGGGCGATGGCCGCCAGGAACGCCGCCGCCACCTGCTTCGCCTCGTTCCTGGGCGCCGGCCTCTACGCCCACCACTCGCCGGCGTTCGTCTCGCAGCTCCTCCTGCGCGGCGAGTTCCTCACTTCGTACACGCCGTACCAGCCCGAGGTCTCGCAGGGGACCCTCACGGCCATCTGGGAGTTCCAGACGCACGTGGCCCTCCTGACCGGCATGGACGTCGCGAACGCCTCGATGTACGAGGGGGCCTCGGCCCTCGTCGAGGCGGTCCTGATGGCCGAGCGGCTGACGAAGAAGCGGACGAAGGTCGTCGTCTCGAGGACGATCCACCCCGAGTACCTCGCGACGCTGGGCACGTACCTCGCGAACCTGGGAATGGAGATCGTCGAGGTCCCCGCCGGTGCCGACGGCGTGACCAGCGCGGCCGGCCTGGCGGCGGCTGTCGACGACGAGACCTTCGCCGTCGCCGTCCAGTCCCCGAACGTCTTCGGCCTCGTCGAGGATTGGTCGGTCGCGGCCGAGGCCGCCCACGCCCGGGGCGCCCTCGCCGTCGGTGTCGTCAACGAGATGTTCTCGCTCGCGCTCCTGAAGCCGCCGGGCGAGGCGGGAATCGACATCGCCTGCGGCGAGGCGGCCTCCTTCGGCATCCCCGCGTCGTTCGGCGGGCCCCTCGTCGGCTTCCTCGCCTGCCGCGACGGCTTCAAGCGTCAGATCCCCGGCCGGCTCGCCGGCCGGCTCGAGACCCCGAACGGCCCCGTCTTCGCGCTGACCCTCTCCACGCGCGAGCAGCACATCCGGCGCGAGAAGGCGACCTCGAACATCTGCACGAACCAGGGGCTCTTCGCCCTCGCGGCGACGATGACCCTGACCGCCCTCGGAAAGCACGGCCTCCGCGAGACGGCCCTTCTCTGCCTCGCGAAGGCCGAGTACCTGAAGGCGGGGATCGGGAGGCTGGGGAACGGGAAGTTCGCCATCGCGTTCCCCGGCGCGACGTTCAACGAGTTCGCCCTCCGGTGCGGCCCGCCCGTCGGCGAGGTGCTCTCCGCCCTGGAGAAGGCGCAGATCCTCGGCGGCGTGCCGTACGCCCGCCTCGCCCCCGGGGCGGGCGAGCACGAGGACCTCCTCCTCGTCGCCACGACCGAGCGGATCCGCCGCGAAGACCTCGACCGGTTCCTCGACGTCCTGAAGGGGTTCTGAAGATGAGCGACCACGGAAACCTCGTGAACCCCACCCTCGACGCCGCCCTGCTCGACCGCCGCCGCGGCTCTTCCTCCATCTTCGACGCCTCCCGCCCCGGGCGGCGCGGCGTCCTCCTCCCGCCGCTCGACGTCCCCGGTGCCGATCCGGAGGCCCTCTTCGGCACGCTCCACCGGGCCGAGGTGGAGGGGGAGGTCGAGGCGTCGGAGGTCGACGCCATCCGGCACTTCACCCGCCTCTCGCAGAAGAACCTCTCGATCGACGCGAACCTCTACCCGCTCGGGTCGTGCACGATGAAGCACAACCCGCGGATCAACGAGGAGATTGCGCGCCTCGCCGGATTCGCCGACGTCCACCCCTACACCCCCGCGCACCTCTCCCAGGGGGCGCTCGAGCTCATGGCCCGCCTCGAGGCGGCGCTCATCGCGCTCACCGGGTTCGCGCGCGTCACGCTCCAGCCCTCCGCCGGCGCCAACGGCGAGCTGGCCGGCTGCCTGATGATCCGCGCCGCCCACGTGAAGGCCGGCGCCCCGCGCAAGTACGTCCTCGTCCCCGACTCGGCCCACGGCACGAACCCCGCCTCGGCGCACTTCGCCGGGTACGAGGTCAAGGAGCTCGCCTCCACGCCCCGGGGCACCCTCGACCCCGCCGAGCTGGAGAAGAAGATGACCGACGAGGTCGCCGCCGTGATGATCACGGTGCCGAACACGCTCGGCGTCTTCGAGGAGAACATCCTCGACGTCTCCCGGATCGTTCACGCCAGGGGAGGCTTCGTCTACCTCGACGGGGCGAACTTCAACGCGTTCGTCGGGAAAGTGCGGCCGGCCGACATGGGCGTCGACGTCATGCACATGAACCTGCACAAGACGTTCTCGACGCCACACGGCGGAGGCGGCCCGGGCGCCGGCCCGGTCGGCGTCGGCGCCGCGCTCGTGCCGTTCCTGCCGGTCCCGACGATCGAGCCCGAAGGGGCAGGCTTCCGCCTCGACTTCGACCGCCCCGACTCGATCGGCCGCATGAGGACCTTCTACGGCAACTTCGGCGTCCTCGTCCGCGCGCTGACGTACATCCTTTCGTACGGCCAGGAAATCGGCGAGGTGGCCGAGAACGCCGTCCTGAACGCGAACTACCTCCGGAAGAAGCTCGCCCCCTTCTACCACCTCAAGTACGACGCCCCGAGCTACCACGAGGTCGTTTTCGACGACAAGCTCCAGGCGGCGAAGGGTGTCCACAACATCGACGTCGCCAAGCGGCTCATGGACTACGGCTTCCACCCGCCGACGATGTCCTTCCCCCTCATCGTCCCGGGCGCCCTCATGATCGAGCCGACCGAGTCCGAGCCGATCGAGGAGCTCGACGCCTTCGCCGACGCGATGATCGCGATCGCGAAGGAGGCCGAGGAGACCCCGGAGCTCGTCACCTCGGCCCCGCACGTCACCCCGGTCGGCCGGGTCGACGAGGCCCTCCTCGCCCGGGAGGCCTCGAGGGCAGGCAGCTTCGCCCCGGTCCTCCGGGCGCCCGTCCGGCGTTCGTAACCCGCTTCCCGCACACCCTCCGACCCCTCCCGGATGTCGCCATCCGGGAGGGGCCTTGACTCTGGACGGCCGGGAGAGAGAATCGCGCTGTTTCCGGAGTGTTGTTACACGGCGCGTTTACGCGGAAGAGGAGGGATTCGTGTTGAGAGGTTGTTCCCGGTTTGGGCTTGGAGGGCTTTCGCTCCTCCTCGCCGCCGCGTTGTTCGTTGCCGGCCCGGCAGCGGCCGCGGGATTCTCCATTTTCGAGGCAGGCTCCCGTTCCACGGCCATGGGTGGCGCCTTCGTGGCGCAGGCGGACGATCTTTCCGCGATGTTCTACAACCCCGCTGGCCTCGCCGAGTTCACCGAGAAGGGGAAGCTCAAGACCATGATGGGGGTCACCCTCATCATTCCCACCTCCAAGATGGAGGAGGGCTACAACCCCTACCCCGGCCAGGGCTACCAGGCCGAGATGACGGACCAGTTCTTCTTCCCGCCGAACCTCTACGCCTCCTACGGCCTGAGCGAGTGCGTCAGCCTCTCCTTCGGCACCTGGTTCCCCTTCGGCCTCGCGACCCGCTGGGACAATCCCGACGAGTTCCGCGGCCGCTTCCTCTCGCAGTACGCCGACCTGAAGCAGTACGCGGCGGGCCTCCAGATCGCCTGGAAGATCAACGACGTCATCTCGATCGGCGTCGGCCCGGAGGCGCGGTTCTCGACGGTCAAGCTCCAGGGGAAGGTTCCGCTCTTCGACCCCTTCACGAACCGGATCGTCGACGCGGCGCACGCCGACATCCGGGGCGACCTCGAAGTGGACCTCACGTTCGGGGCCGGCATCAAGCTCAACCCGACGCCGAATCTTTCGATCGGGGCCTCGTACCACGGCGCCGTCGACGCGGACTTCGGCGGAACGGCGATGTTCTACTCGCTCGACACCGGCAACGCCCAGCTCAACGCCGCCTTCGCCTCGAAGATCCCGGTCAACAAGGACGTCCCGGTCAAGACCACGATCCAGTTCCCGGCGCAGACCCAGATCGGCATCGGCTACGACTTCGGGAAGCTGACGCTCCAGGCCGCCGGCACCTTCACCGAGTGGTCGGCCTTCGACACGACCGTCCTCGAGTTCGAGTCGGTCGACGGCAAGCAGGTCCCGACGAGCGTCCTGCCTCACGACTGGGAGGACGCGTGGGCCTTGCGCTTCGGCGCGAAGTACGCGATGAGCGACACCTTCGACCTGATGGGCGGCTTCGTCTACGACCAGACCCCCGAGCCCGACGGCGACGTCGGCCCGCTCCTTCCCGACGCGAACCGCCGCGGCTACTCCGTCGGCTTCAGCTGGAAGATCACGAAGCGCACCTGGCTCGACTTCTCGAACCTCTACCTCACGTTCAGCGAGCGCTCCGTCACGACGAACGACGACAACTTCAACGGGCGGTACAAGAACACGGCGAACCTCACCGTCCTCAACCTCCGGACGAACTTCTGAGGGGGTGAACAGTGAAGACCATCAAGACCACCCTCTTCGTCGCCCTCGCGCTCGTCCTCGCGGTCTCGGCCTCTCCGGCCGCCGCCCAGGCTGACTTCTCCAAGTTCGTCGTCGTCGGCGCGTCCGTCGACTCGGGATTCATCGACAGCTGCTGGGTCAAGCACGGCCAGACGGACTCCTGGCCTGCGATCCTCGCCCGTCAGGCGGGCGTCACCAGCTTCCAGCAGCCCATCATCGGCGAGCCCGGCCTCGGTCCCTGCCAGATCCTCACGAGCCTGGCGCCGACCTTCAGCTACGCGCCGAACACCGGCAAGCCCGAGAACCTCACTCTTCCCACCCCCTACAACAACCTGGCCATCCCCGGCTACCTCGGGGCCAGCGTCGTCAACTGCGTCACGAACACCGGCACCGTTCCGTGCAAGAACGCCCTGATCGACGTCGTCCTCCGGGGCAGCGGCGCCACGGTCCTCCAGCAGGCCGCCTCTCGCACCCCGACGTTCTTCGCCATCGGCGTCCTCGGGAACGAGCTTCTCGGCCCCGCGACGTCGGGCACGGTCATCGACGGCGTGACGCTCATCTCCAAGGAGGCGTACGCGGCCTCGTACAAGACCATCGTCGACACGATGAAGGCGGCCCAGGGCGGCACGGGCAAGGGCATCGCGCTCACGATCCCGGACGTCACGAGCCTGCCGTACTTCACGGCCGTCAGCCCCATCATCGGCGTCAACCCGGCCACGGGCCAGCCGATCACCGTCCTCGGCCCGACGGGCTGTCCGGCCGGCGTCCCGGCCTGCCCGGTGCCGACGAACACCATCGTGCCGCTTCCGCTCGGCAGCCTGATGAAAGCCGGGTACGGCATCCCCTGCGCCGTCGCCCCTCTCCCGGCGTGCAACAACCCGCTCCCGGACAACGGGACCGTCATCGCTGGCGCCGCCGTCCCGGGCCTCCTCTACGCGAGCGAGGTGTCGCTCCTGAAGACCCGCGGCGGCGAGTACAACGCCCAGATCGCCGCGCTCGCCACGGGGGCCGGGTACAAGGTGTTCGACTCCGCCGCCCTCCTGGCCGACATCGCCGCGCACGGACGGGAGTACGCCGGGATGACGCTCACGTCGGCCTACCTCTCGGGCGGCGTCTTCTCCTACGACGGCGTCCACCCGAGCGCCACGGGCTACGCGATCGTCGCGGACGCCCTCGTCCAGTTCGTGAACGCGAACTACGGGACGAGCTTCCCGCGGGTCGACATGGCCGCGTACCTCTTCAACGGCAACTCCTCGCCGGGCGGCTTCCCGAAGAACGCCTTCGGCCCTCCCACCCAGCAGGAAGTCATCGAGTTCGCCGCGGCGTACTTCACGCCGAAGGTCCTCGACAACCTCTGGAAGACCATGGGCGCGCCGGTCAAGTCCCGGAGCATGGTGGCCGTCCCCGAGCCCGAGGATGTCCCGGTCCCGGCGGAACCCCGCCCCGTGCGCGCGAAACTCGTCGACTAAAGCTCTTCTTTACAATGGTTTCCAAGAGGGACCGCCGCAAGGCGGTCCCTCTTGCTTTGGAGCCCCCTGCCGGTTTACCCTCCACGGGTTTGGCGCCGCAAGAGACCGGATCGTCCGGCGGAAGCTGTGCCGAGCGGAAGGGCTGTATCAGTCTTGGGAATGATCTCAGCAACCGAACTTCGCGCCGGCATGATCGTCGTCCACAACGGTGAGCTCCACCGTGCCCACAGCGTCGTCCACAAGACGCCCGGGAACCTCCGCGGCTTCGTCCAGGCCAAGCTCCGGAGCCTCAAGTCCGGCTCGATGAACGAACACCGGTTCCGCTCCGAGGACAAGATCGAGAAGGCGAGCCTCGACACCCAGCAGATGCAGTACATCTACTCGGACGGCGAGGGACACCACTTCATGAACCAGGAGTCCTACGACCAGATCCGCCTGTCGGACGAGATCGTGGGCGACGCGATGAAGTACCTCCTGCCCGAGACGATCATCGACGTCGACTTCTACGAAGGGAACCCGATCTCCGTCGAGCTCCCGACCACGGTCGCGCTGAAGATCGTCGAGACGGACCCGGGAATGAAGGGGGCTACGGCCACGGCTTCGTACAAGCCGGCGAAGCTCGAGACCGGCCTGCAGGTCATGGTCCCGCAGTTCGTCGACGTCGGAACGGTCATCCGTATCGACACCCGCGACGACTCCTACCTGGAGAGAGCAGGCTGACGAGACCGCGCTCTCCGGGGCCGCGGCCCTTCTCGGGCTCGCCCTCGCGGCGGCGCTCCTTGCGCCGGCCCCCGCGACGGCAGCCCCGGATGGCAGCGCTTCGGCGGAGGCGTCGGCATCGCTCGCACCGGCACCCGAGCCGGTCCGCGTCGGTTCCCAGCCGGCAAAACCCTGCCCCGTCCGCGACCCCGAGGACGGCACCTGTTTCCGCACGGTCGACGAAGCCGACCTCGCCTGGATCGCCCGCGGGAGCCAGGCTCCCCGGAGCCGCCACGTGGCGCTTCCGCCAGGCCTCCCGGCGATCCTCGCCCAGGCCCGCAGCCAGTCCCACACCACCGATGACATCGAGAACCTCCCGCTCGAAGCGGACCCCGACGGCGACGAACCGCTCGACGACGGCCTGTATCCCCGGGGCTCCGTCACCGTAGCCGAGCTTCCCTCACTTTCCGACGAGCAGAAGTCCTTCTGGAAGGACCTCGGACAGACGCTGAGGGGCCTCGTCGTCAGGAAGAAGGACAGCAAACCGGCCTCCATCCCGGAAGCGGAGCTCGCGGCCCTCTTCGCCACGGGCTTCCCCCTTCCGATCGAGTCGTTCCCGAAGGAGAAGCTCCGCGACACGTTCAAGGCGTCCCGTGGCCGCCACAGGAGCCACCACGCCATCGACCTCGGTGCCCCGAAGGGGACGCCGATCCTCGCGGTGAGCGACGGGACGATCGAACGGCTCGGACGCGACCGCCGTGGCGGCATCGTCGTCTACCTCCGCGACGGGACGGGTCGGTTCGTCTATTACTACGCCCACCTCAGGCGTTACGCCCCCGGCCTGAAAGTGGGCGACCGGGTGAAGCGCGGCCAGCAGATCGGCGAGGTGGGAACGACGGGGCGCACCTTCGGGGCGCACCTGCACTTCGCCATCTTCCGCGACGCCGACGCGCCGAACCCCTGGAAGGGGCTGGTCGTCAACCCCTACCTCGTCTTCTCCGCGCTCATCGGCCCGAAGTGACGCGCGGCCGCGCGCCGGCTCCTCTTTTCTCCCGCCCGCCCCGCCTCCTCGATCCACGTCCTCGTTGACCCCGCTGCCGCCCGACCGACAGAATCCGGGCATGAGCGAGCGCGTCGTCCTCCATCGCCCTGCGGAGCCGCTGCCGGACGTTCTCGCCGAGGCCCTTCGCGAGGCGGAGATCGACGACCGGCCGTGGTCCGAGGGCCCGCCCGCACCCGGGGATGGGCCGGCGCTGTATCTCTCCACGTCCTCCTGGCACGATGCCCTCTCCGATCTCCTCCCGGCAGACGCCGCCGCGGCGCTCGTCTGCTGGGGCCCCGCTGCCCAGCACCCGCTTCCGGCCTTCGGCCTCCCCCCGGACGCCCCGGCGTCGACGCTCGCCGCGATCCTCTCGGCCGCCGCCCGGGTCGCCTCCGCGCGCGCGTCGTCCGCCGCCCTCGAACGCCGGCTCTCCGAGGTCGAGGAACGCGTCTCCGCCCTGAACCGGATCGGCATCGCCCTCTCCGCCGAACGCGATCTCGACCGCCTGCTGGAGAAGATCCTCACCGAGTCCCGCCGGTTCACGGGGTCCGAGGCGGGCAGCCTCTACCTCCTCGAGGAAGGCCCTCACGGCAAGCGGCTCCGCTTCAAGCTCGCGCAGAACGACGCGGTGCGGTTCGCCTTCTCCGAACGGACGATGCCCGTGGACGACGCGAGCCTCGCCGGGTACGTGGCCGGGCACGGGGAGCCGGTGAACCTCGACGACGCCTACGCGGTTCCGGCCGGAGCACCCTACCGCCACAACACCGCCTTCGACGAGCAGACGCGCTGGCGGACGCGCGCGATGCTCGTCGTCCCGATGAGCGACCACACGGGCGCCCTCGTCGGGGTCCTCCAGCTCATGAACCGCAGGCTGGCCGACGGGACCCACGCACCCTACCCGGCCGACCTCATACCGCTCCTCCTCTCCCTGGCGACCCAGGCCGCCGTCTCGGTGAAGGCGAACCAGCTGACGGCCTCCATCCGGCTTCTCTTCGAGGACTTCGCCCGCGCCTCGATCATGGCGGTCGAGCTGCGCGACCCGACGACCGCGGGCCACAGCAACCGTGTGGCCGATCTCTCCGTGGCGCTCGCCCGCATCGTCGACCGGGCCGCCGAAGGGCCCTACGCCGGCGTCGCGTTCTCGCGCGAGGAGATCCGCGAGCTGCAGACGGCGGCGCTCCTCCACGACTTCGGGAAGATCTCGATTCCCGAGCGCGTCCTCGTCAAGGCGAAGAAGCTCGACGACGACGAGATCCTGCGCATCCGCGACCGGTTCGACTTCGCGCTCGAGGCCTCCGACACGCAGGAGTGCCGAACGCTCCTGCTCAAGCTGCTCGAGGCGGGTGTCCCCCCATCGGCGGAAGACGTCCGCCAGCTCGACCTGGTGCGCTGGGAGCGGGCCCAGGAGCTGGAGGAGATGTTCGAGGAGGTGCGGCGCGCCAACGAGCCGACCGTCCTCCCCGAGGAGGCCGGCGGCACGCTGCGGCGCCTCCTCACGCGCTCGTTCCGGGACCGGCGCGGCGTCGTGACGCCCTTGCTGAACGACTACGAGTTTCAGCTCCTCTCGATCCGGAAAGGGAGCCTCTCGCTCGAGGAACGGACGCAGATCGAAAGCCACGTCTCGCACACCTACCGGTTCCTCTCCTCCATCCCCTGGACGGCCGACCTGGCGCGCGTTCCCGAGATCGCCCACGCCCACCACGAGAAGCTCGACGGCACGGGCTACCCGCGCGGCCTCCAGGCCGACCGGATCCCCGTCCCCGCGCGGATCATGACCGTCTGCGACATCTACGACGCCCTGACCGCCGCCGACCGGCCCTACAAGCGCGCCGTCCCGCGCGAGAAGGCGCTCAGGATCCTCGAGGACGAGGGCCGCGCGGGCCTTCTCGACCCGTGG
Source organism: Holophagales bacterium (assembly GCA_016719485.1). Lineage (NCBI taxonomy): Bacteria > Pseudomonadati > Acidobacteriota > Holophagae > Holophagales > Holophagales bacterium. The sequence continues at coordinate 25,560 of JADJZB010000020.1, read as the reverse complement.
CTCGTCGCCGTCTTCGTCAGCGAGAAGATCTGGGTGCCCGCAGGACACCCGTGACCTTCCCCGGAGCGGCTTGCCTGCTCGCGGCCCTCCTCCCGGCGGTCGCGGCGGCAGACGTCGCCGCACCCACGCCAGCGGGCCGCGGCCTCGTTCCCCGCGGCCGCTGGCACCACGAGTCTCCGGGTCCGCCGCGGGTCCGGTGGTCCGTCCTCTTCCGAAGGACCGAGACCGAAGACGAGACGCGCCTCCTCGTCGAGACACCCGCCGGGCGCTGGGCCCTCCGATCGATGCAACCCGCCGTTGGCGCCGGGACTTTCGAGGAGGCGACGTCCCCTTCACTCGGGGAATCGGTCTCGCGCACGCTCACCCCCTTCCCGCCGCCGGGCACTCCGGAGTGCGCGCACCTCGGCCCGCCCGACGCCTGCGTCGTCCTGAAGGGCTCCCGCGGCCGGCTCGCTGCACGCCTCTCGGCGTTCTCGGGCAAGGACGCGGCTCCGCTGAAACGGCGGGCCTCCGGGGTCGTCTCCCCCGCGTTCCTCGCGCAGCTGAGAGGCCTGGCCCCCGCTCTCCCGATCACCGACCTCGCGTTCTACTCGGAGGACTTCCTGGCGCTCCTGGACCCGGCGCTGGCGCGCCCGCCCGGCCCGGCCCTCGCAGCCCCGCGCCTCCCCGGCTGCGCCTTCGACGCGTCGTTCGGCCACCCCTGCACGGCCGACGAGCGGCGGCGGGAGGACTGGCTCTTCCGCCGCACGCCGACGCCGCGCTGAGGGCGGCTACTCCGGCGCGGGGCGGTGCTCGGGCCGCAGGAGGTCGAGGACACTCTTGACCGGGGCGAACGTCTCGATCGGCACCTCGACGAAGAGCGTGTTCCAGAAGGCCATGGCGCCGTTCCAGAGGCCGGGTCTCTCGAGGGCGAGGAGCTCGGCTCCCCCGTGCGATTTCCTCGAGACGAAGACGGCCGCCTCGTCGACGAACCGGGAGAAGGTCCCACGGGCGCCCCGCGGCGTCGCGCAGCGCCAGGACGAGGTCCACCGGGTTGAAGTGGGTGCCGGCGGACCAGAGCGCCTTCTGGCGCGCGTCGGACAGATCCACCTCGGCGCTCTCGACGATCTGCCGCGAGAGACGGCCGTCGCGGCTGCGCACCCAGAAGGGCCCGCCGCCCGGCTCCCCCTGATTTCGTACGACGCCGCAGACCCTCAGCGGCCGTTCGAGGCGAGCCAGCACCCACGCCACCCTTTCGGCCGGCGGCAGGGTCTCGGCCTCGGCCGTTGCGTCGCCGAAGGTCTCCCGGAGATAGGAGAGAGCCTCGTCCGCCGCCGTCGGGCCGCCTTCGTGGAGGAGCGAGACGAGGTGGCCCACCCGCCGCTCGACCTCCAGGAGCCGCCCGGCGAGGAGCCGCTTCCAGAGGAGCGTCGGCCCCTTGCGCGCGTCGGGGACGACGTTGTCGATGTTCTTCACGAAGACGACGTCGCCGCCAAGCGCCGCGAGGTTGCCGAGGAGGGCGCCGTGACCGCCGGGACGGAAGAGCAGCTCCCCCTCCGCCGTCCGGAAAGGCAGCCCGTCCAGGCCGACCGCGAGAGTGTCGGTGGAACGCTCCTGGACCGAGAACGTCACCTCGAACCGCGCGTGGAGACGGCGCTGCAGCCCATCCCTGTGGCGTTCCAGCAGGGCCTCGAAGTCGCCCCGCGCCTCCTCGGCCACCGTGAAGTGAACGGGTGTCCGCCCGGATGCGGCCCGCACCGTGAGGCCCGACTCCACCAGGTGCTCTTCGAACGGCGTCCGGGCGCCCTCCTCCTCGAGGTGGAAGGGGACGAGCCCCTTGGGACGCGTGGCGAGGCCGAGCCCGGGACTCTGAAGTGTCGCCGCGAGGAGCTCGCGAAGGCGGCTGCGCGGATCGGAGAAAACGTCTTCGCCCACCGCCGCACGCAGCTCTGCCGCGAACGGCAGCTGCTCGAGGTTCTCGACGAACCGGACGACCTCGGCGGCCCCCGCGTCCCCTCTCGCCGCGCGGTCGTTCCAGTCGAACCAGGTCGCCTCCGCGTCGTCGAGGGCCTTCTGGAGCGACTGGAACATCCGGCTCGCCGCCCCCGAGGCCGGAACGAACTTCGAGAGCCGGCCTGCCTTCTCGGCCTCCTCGAAGAGGGAGAGGAGGTCCCGGTGGCGCTCCTCGGCGATCCGATCGACGCCGTCGCCGCGCGTGCAGGGCCTCTCGAGGCGGGCCGCCGCCGGGGGATGCGTCAGGAGGGCGACGTGCCTGGCGGCCTCGGCGGGATCGATCCCGAGGCGCGCCATCGCGGCGAGGTCGGCGGCGGTGAAGAGGTCGGCCACGTTCACGCTCCTTGTCGCGCGCCCGCCTCGGCCTCCTCGTCCAGGAGCCGGAGCAGGTACTGCCCGTACTCGTTGTTCTTCATCGCCTTCGCGGTCTCGCGGACCTGGGCGGCGTCGATGTAGCCCATCCGGTAGGCGACCTCCTCGAGGCACGCCACCTTCAGCCCCTGCCGCTCCTCGATCGCCTGCATGAAGTTCGCAGCCTGCAGGAGCGACGCGTGCGTCCCGGTGTCGAGCCACGCCACGCCCCGGCCGAGGACCTCGACGTGCAGGTCGCCCCTCTCGAGGTAGACCCGGTTCACGTCGGTGATCTCGAGCTCCCCGCGCGGCGAGGGCTTCAGGTTCGCAGCGATGTCGAGGACGCTGTTGTCGTAGAAGTAGAGGCCGGTGACGGCGTAGGAAGACCGCGGCTTCGCCGGCTTCTCCTCGAGGCTGATCGCCTGGCCGCCGGGACCGAACTCCACGACGCCGTACCGCTCCGGGTCGCGGACGCGGTAGGCGAAGACCGTCGCTCCCGTCTTCCGTTTCGCGGCGGACTGCAGCAGCTCGGAGAATCCGTGCCCGTAGAAGATGTTGTCGCCGAGGGCGAGCACCGCCCGCTCCGAACCGACGAAGTCCCGGCCGATGAGGAAGGCCTGGGCGAGACCGTCGGGGCTCGGCTGGGCGGCGTAGGAGATCGACACGCCGAACGGGCTCCCGTCGCCCAGCACGCGGCGGAATCCCTCCTGCTCGTGCGGCGTCGTGATGACGAGGACGTCCCGGACCCCCGCGAGCATCAGCGTCGAGAGGGGGTAGTAGATCATCGGCTTGTCGTAGACCGGCACGAGCTGCTTGCTGACGCCGCGGGTCACGGGATGGAGGCGCGTGCCGGAGCCCCCGGCCAGGATGATTCCCTTCAATGTGACTCCTCGGCGCTGATCTTAGCGGTCGCCGGGGCTCGCGGCTCCCCGCTTCGGCCCACGCGCGGCCGGGCGCTAACATGCCTCATGGGCCTTCCCGCACGCATCGCCCCCCTGGACGGGCTGCGAGGGCTGGCCGTCCTCGCGGTCATCCTCTATCACGCGACGCTCTTCGAGCCCGCAGAGGGCTTCGTCGGGAGGGCGATCCTCGGGGCGGCCCGGCTCGGGTGGGCGGGAGTCGACCTCTTCTTCGTTCTCTCCGGGTTCCTGATCACCCGGATCCTCGTCCAGTCCCGCGGGGCCCGGAACTACTTCCGCGTCTTCTACACCCGGCGCTGCCTCCGCATCTTCCCTCTCTACTACGCCTCCCTCCTCCTCCTCGTCCTCCTCTTCCACGTGTCGGGACGGGAGTCTCTCTGGTACTGGCTGTACGCCTCGAACGTGAAGATGACGATCGCAGGCTGGCCCGCGGCGCCCCTCTCCCACTTCTGGTCCCTCGCCGTCGAGGAGCAGTACTACCTCGTCTGGCCGCTCGTCGTCTCGCTCCTCCCGCGGCGCGCTCTCGCCGGCCTCTGCGCCGGCCTGGTCCTCCTCGTCCCGGCCGCGCGCGTGGCGGGCTTCCTCCTCGGCGTGCCGGACGTCGGCCTCTACGTCCTGACCCCGTTCCGCCTCGACGGGCTCGCGGCGGGAAGCCTCCTGGCCCTCGTCGTACCCCGGCTCCCCGAGCCGCGGCGGTACGTCCCTCACGCCCTCGCAACGCTCTTCCTCGCCGCCCTCGCCACGGGGCTCGTCATCGGATCCGCGGGCGATGCCTTCTGGGGCACGCCGCCGATGCTGACGCTCGGCTTCACCTCCCTCGCGATCGCCTTCGCGGCTCTCGTCTTTCTCGCGATCGCGCTCCCCCGGGAGGCGCTCCTTCCGCGCCTCCTCGAGTGGAGGCCCCTGCGGGCCGCGGGGAAGGTCAGCTACGCCATGTACGTCTTCCACTGGCCGGTGACGTTCGCCCTGCGGGAGGCGGGCCTGCGCCCGGCGGCCATCGCGCCCGGCGCCGCCGGATGGGCGGGCTACCTCGCCGTCCTCCTCGGGAGCATCTCGCTCCTGGCCGCGCTCTCGTGGAAGGTCCTGGAAGGGCCGTGCCTGGCTCTCAAGGACCGGATCGACTACCGCACCCCCGGGGAGGTCCGGCCGAAGGGGTAGGATTCGGAAATGCTCCGCCGAAACCTCCTCCCGACTCTCGCCCTCGGGGCGGTCCTCGCGTGCGCTGCGCCGCTGGCCGCCGCCGAGACCCACCCCTTCTCCATCCACGACATGCTCGCCATGGACCGCATCTCGGACGCCCAGGTTTCCCCCGACGGGACGCAGGCCGCGTTCGTCCTCAGGACGACCGACCTCGCCGCGAACCGGGGCCGGACCGACCTCTGGCTCCTCGACGTGAGGACGAAGGCCGTCCGCCGCCTGACGACGCACGAGGCCGGCGACGGGAACCCCCGCTGGGCGGCGGACGGGAAGAGCCTCTTCTTCCTCTCGACGCGCGGCGGATCGCAGCAGGTCTGGAACCTCCCGCTCGCCGGCGGCGAGGCCGAGAAGGTGACCTCCGAGCCGCTCGACGTCGACAACCTCGAGGTTGCTCCCGGCGGCAGGCTCCTCGTCCTCTCGATGGAAGTCTTCCCCGGGAAGAGCCCCTCCGAGACGAAGGCGGCGCTCGACGCGAAGGGCGCGGTGAAGTCGAGCGGGATGCTCTTCGACCGCCTCTTCGTCCGCCACTGGGACACCTGGAAGGACGGGCGGCGCAACCACGTCTTCGTCCTCCCCCTCGGCGCCGACGGGAAGCCCGCCGGCCCCGCGAAGGACCTGATGCCGCAGATGGACGCCGACGCCCCGACGAAGCCGTTCGGCGGCCTCGACGACACGGCCGTCACCGCCGACGCGAAGAAGCTCGTCTTCACCTGCAAGGACGTCGGCCGCGAGGAAGCCTGGTCGACGAACTACGACCTCTGGGAGGTCCCGACGGACGGCTCGGCCGCCCCGAAGCGGATCACGACGAGCCCCGCCTGGGACGCCACGCCCCGGTTCTCCCCCGACGGAAAGACCCTCGCGTACCTCGCCATGAGCCGCGCCGGCTACGAGGCCGACCGCTTCGAGGTCGTCCTGCGCGACCTCGCGACCGGCAAGGACCGCTCGTACACGCTCCGCGCCGGGACCGGGAAGAACGACGACCGCTCGCCGGCCGGAATCACCTGGTCCGCCGACGGGAAGTCCCTCTACGCGACCGCGGACCACCTCGGCCAGAAGGCCCTCTTCGCGATCGACGCCGCGAGCGGCAAGGCGAAGATCCTCGCCGCCGACGGCTCGATCGACGCCCCCCAGCCGCTCGGGAAGGACCGGATCCTCTTCTCGCGCCACTCGCTCCTCGGGCCGACCGAGCTCTACGCGATCCCGGTCGCGGGGGGCGCGTTCGAGAAGCTGACCTCGATCAACGACGCGAAGGTCGCCGCGGCCCGCTTCGGTAAGCCCGAGCAGTTCAGCTTCAAGGGCGCCAAGGGCGACACCGTCTACGGCTACATCGTCCACCCCGTCGACTTCGACCCGGCGAAGAAGTACCCCGTCGCGTTCCTGATCCACGGCGGGCCGCAGGGCTCCTTCGGCAACGACTTCCACTACCGCTGGAACCCGCAGGCCTACGCCGGCGCCGGCTACGCGGCGGTGATGATCGACTTCCACGCCTCGACCGGCTACGGCCAGGCGTTCACCGACGCCGTGAACGGCGACTGGGGCGGCGCGCCCTACGAGGACCTCATGAAGGGCCTCGACTTCGCGCTCGGCAAGTACGCGTTCCTCGACGGCAACCGCGTCGGCGCGCTCGGCGCCTCGTACGGCGGCTACATGATCAACTGGATCGCCGGCCAGACCGACCGCTTCAAGTGCCTCGTCGTCCACGACGGCAACCTCGACGAGCGGATGGCCTACTACGACACCGAGGAGCTCTGGTTCCCCGAGTGGGAGAACGGCGGGACGCCGTGGACCGCCAAGAGCTTCGGGCACCACAACCCGATCGACTACGTGAAGAACTGGAAGACCCCGACGCTCGTCATCCACGGCCAGAAGGACTACCGCGTCGTCTACACGCAGGGGATCTCGACGTTCACCGCGCTCCAGCGCAAGGGGATTCCGAGCAAGCTCCTCATCTTCCCCGACGAGAATCACTGGGTCCTCAAGCCCGCGAACTCGCTGCAGTGGCACGACACCGTCATGGGCTGGCTCGGGGAGTGGTTGAAGAAGTGAACCGCCGAGGCACGGGCCGGCACGCGCGGCCCGGAGCCTGAACGGCCTTCCTTCGAGCGCCCGGCGAAAGCCGGGCGCTTTCGTTTGAGTCTCAGCCCTCGTCGAAGAGCGGAACGTCGAGTCCTGCGATCGACTCCCGAAACCCGCGGAAAGCCGCGCGCGCTTCGTCGACGGCGCCGACGGCGCGCCGCAGGTCGTCGTCCCAGCGATCGAGGAGCGCCTGGAGCTCCGGCGACAGCGGTGACTCCTGGGCCCCGGGCAAGAACGAGCCACCGCTCTCGGGGACGAGCGCGTCGAGAGCGCGGCGAAGCTCCTCCGGCCCGTCCTCCGGCGGAAGGAGAAACTCGCGCAGCGCCGCTGCGCGGGACTCCCTGGTCCGGAGCGTGGCGAAGAAGGCCAACCGCTGCCGGCACTCCGCCTCGTCCTTCGGAAGTCCGACGTAGAAACACCGGGCCAGCTCGGGGACGAGCTCCGGCCGTTCGACGGCCGCCTCGTCGATGAACGCGAGGAGCGTCTCGGCCGGGTAGTGGAAGCCCGTTCCGGTCACCTTCCTCCGCGCGAGGAGGAGCGCGAACGCGAGCGCCGGCCCGCTGAGATAGAGCATCCGGTGGAGGAGGATCTCCCCCATCACCCCGTGGTGAGGGAAGTTACGCTGGAAGATCCAGTTCACGGCCAGCAGGGCGGTCGTCGCCGTGTCGTCGTCGCCGCGGCGGTGGGCCAGCTCGGCCGCGTCGAGGAGCATCTTCAGCCCGGTGCCGTCGCCCAGCCCGAGGGCGAAGACGAGCGTCGGCGGGACCGCCCGCTCGAAGACGAACGGCTCGATGGCCCGCAGCGTCGCGTTGCGCAGCTCTGCGCGCCCTCGCAGAGGAGCTTTCCGATGAAGTCGGCGATCGGGACCTGGAGAACCGGCGCTGCGTCGCACGCGACGCGCAGAAGAGACGGCAGCAGGCGCGCGGCCGTGGAGTTCACGAAGATCCATTCTTCGAACCGGAGCGCGAGCGCGACACGCCGGTGGAGGTCCGCCTCGTTCACGACGCGGAAGACGAGCTGCTCCGTCCGAGGGTCGTCGTCGGCCTCTTCGGGACCCGGCTGCTCGTCCGGGCTTCGACGGCGAGGGATCGCCCGTGCCGGGTCGGGGAGCGGAGCCCAGAGGCGCCTCTCGAGCCGGCAGTCGGATCCGCACGACGGGCAGTCGACCCGCTCGGCGTCGTGTTTCCATTCGAGTGTGTCGCCGCAGCCGGGGCAGAGCGTCCGCTCGACGGTGCTCTGCCGGTAGCCCTTCGAGCGGACCCACGGGACCGAGGCCGATGTCCCGCCGGCCTCCGCGGCGGCCGCGTCGAGGTAGAGGCGCAGCGGCGCCCCTTCCACCTCCGGCTCCACCTTCCTCAGGCGTCTCTCGAGAACGGCGAGCGAGCCGCAGAAACGGCACGTCACCTCGGGAACGTCGTCGTCCAGCTCGAGGGGCGTGCCGCACGCGGGGCAGAGACCGCGCCGCGTCCGGAAGAGGACGCGCGGCAGCTCCGCGCTCACAGCCGCTTCAGCCACTCGGCTTTCTTGGCCTCGTACTCCTCCTGCGTGAGGGCCCCGGCGTCGAGGAGCTCCTTGAGCTGCTTCAGCCGGACGACCGGGTCGACGTCCGCGGCGGCCGGCGCGCCCCCCGGCGCCGCGGCGTCGGGCCGGAGCATCCCCTGCATCATCTGCGGGACGAGCATCGCGGCGCCGAGCGAGACGCCCGCGTCGAGCGCCGAGCCCCCGCCGCCCGCCGCGCCCACGTTCGACGCGAGCTCCCCGAGCGCGTCGGTCGTCCCCACCTCGCGGTAGCTCGTCCCCGCCTGCTTCAGGGCCGTCGCCCCCGCCGCGCGGGCCTCGAGGTCGTACTGCGTTCCCTTCGCCTTCGCGAACGCCTCCGAGGCGATCTTCGCGTTTCCGTTCAGCGTCGCCTGGATTTCCTCCGTCGTCGTCACCGAGTTCACCGAGAGGTCGGTCAGCTCGAGGCCGAGCGCGGCGAACTCGGGCCCGAGGATCGCCCGTACACCCGTTCCCAGCTCTCGCGTGAAGCGCGGCAGCTCGACGAAGGGCCTGCCGAGGGACGCGAGCGCGTCGGTGAGGGCCGAGACGAGGTACTGCGCCCGCAGGAACTCCTCGAGGTCGCGCTGCCGGAAGACGGGCCGGCTACCGACGACTTTCGGGACGAAGACCGTCGGGTCCGAGACGCGGATCGCGAAGCGTCCGTTCGCGCGGACCGGGATCTGGAGGAGGACGGGGTCGGGAATGTAGACCGGCTCCGGCGTTCCCCAGCGCAGGTCGCGGAAGAGCTGTCGCCCGACGAAGACGACCTCGGCGCGGAACGGCGACGCGCCGTCGAAGGCGAGTCCCGCCACGAAGCCCGTCAGGCCGGCCACGGTCTGCGTCGTCAGGACGTGCCGCCCCGGCTCGAAGAGGGCCATGGCGCGGCCGTCGCGCAGGAAGAGGGCGCACTGCCCCTCGCGGACGACCAGCTGCGAGCCCCAGCGGATGACGGCCGGGCCCTCTGCCGGCACGCGGGCGGCGAGGATGTCGCCCGTCGCGTCGACGAGCTCGAGGATGTCGGCGAGGTCGGGCATCACTTCACCTCCCGCAGGGCCTCGGCGCGGCGTTGAAGGGCCGACTCGGCCTCCGACACGACGGCGCTCGCGCGGTCGAGGGCCGCGAGGTCGACGGCGGCCGGAAGGCGCTCCGACTCCTCGACGACCCTCTCGCACGCGTCCCGGACCTGGAGGTCGAAGGCGTACAGGCGATCCAGGTCCGCGGCGTCCACCGACGCGGCGTCGAAGAGCGCCGCGTAGCCCGCGGGGGCGTGCCGGACGCCGTCGGCGAGCGCCGCCACCCGGCGGGAAAGCGCGTCCAGCGGATCGAGGACGTCGAAGCGTCCGGTCCGGGCGCACACGGCCGTCCGGCGGTCGAGCGCGGCCCGCGCGAGACCGAGCCTTCCGGCGACGGCGAGCCGGAGAGCCTGGTCGCTCTCCCGCCTCTTCTCCCGGTCGGCATATCCCGCGTAGCCCGGAACGAGCGTACCGAGCCGGTCGAGCAGCGACTTCACGGCCTCGCTCACGGGAGGGCCTCCCTGACGGGGACGCAGCGACGCCCTTTCACGATCAATCCGCCAGCGTCGAGAGGTCGCCCGGGTCCTCTCCCATCTCCACGGCCTTCAGGTAGCGCCTCACGATCTTCCCCGAACGCGTCTTCGGGAGCGTCGTCCGGATCTCGATCTCCGACGGCTGCGCGATCGGTCCGAGGTCCTGGCGGACGTGGTCCTTCAGCGACGCGATGAGGCCGGGCCCGGTCTCGACTCCCGCCTTCAGGACGACGAAGGCCTTGATCCGCTCGCCCTTCAGGGGGTCGGGAAGGCCGACGACCGCGCTCTCGGCAACGGCCGGGTGGCGGAGGAGCGAGCCCTCGACGTCGGCCGTGCCGATGCGGTGCCCCGCGACGTTCAGGACGTCGTCGGCGCGGCCCAGGACGGCGAACCAGCCGTCCTGGTCCCGCACGGCGATGTCGCCCGCCGCGTAGAAGCCGGGGATCTGCTGCCAGTACTTCTCGTACCGGGCGTAGTCGCCCCAGACGGTCCGGAGCATGTAGGGGACCGGCTTGCGCAGGACGAGGAGCCCTCCCTGGCCGTCCGGGAGCTGGTTTCCCTGCGCGTCGACGATCGCCGCGTCCACGCCCGGGATCGGCTTCCCGACCTTCCCCGGCCGCGCCTCGAACGTCGGGAGCGTCCCGAGGACGGGGGCGGCGATCTCCGTCTGCCAGAAGTTGTCGACGACCATCCCCTTCGACTGCCCCACGAGGTGCTTCTGGCTCCAGAGGTGCGCCTCGGGGTTGAGCGGCTCGCCCGCGCAGGCGATCAGGCGCAGGCGCGAGAGGTCGTACTTGGCGGGCGCCTCGGGGCCGTGGCTCATCCACATCCTCACGGCCGTCGGCGCGGTGAAGAGGAGGTTCACGCCGAAGCGCTCGCACAGCTCCCAGGTCACCTCGGGGTTCGGCCAGTCGGGCACACCTTCCCGGCAGAAGACGGTCGCGCCGACGGAGAGCGGCCCGTAGACGATGAAGGAGTGGCCGACGATCCAGCCGATGTCCGACGTCGACCAGTAGATGTCGCGCTCGCCGATCTGGTAGAAGGCCTTCGAGAGCCAGGTGACGCCGACCATGTAGCCGCCCGTGGTGTGGACGACCCCCTTCGGCTTCCCCGTCGTCCCGGACGTGTAGAGGATGAAGAGCGGGTCCTCGGCGTCCATCGGCTCCGGCGGGCAGTGGATCTCGTTCGCGTTCTGGATGTCGTAGAAGTCGTGCTCGCGCTCGCTCTCGAATACCGCCTCGTCGATCGTGGGCTTCAGGGAGATCTTCTTGCCGCGCCGGAAGGTGAAGTCGGAGCAGACGATCGCCTTCGCCTGGCAGTCGACGATCCTCGACCTCAGCGCCTGCGTCCCCATTCCGGCGAAGACGACGGAGTGGATCGCGCCGATCCGGGCGCAGGCGAGCATCGTGATGATGCCCTCGGGGACGAGCGGCATGTAGATGATGACGCGGTCGAACCGGCCCACGCCGAGGCGCTTGAGCGCGTTGGCGAAGCGGTTCACCTCGCGGTAGAGGCGGCTGTAGGTGTAGGTGTGCTCCTCGCCGTCCTCGCCGACCCAGATGAGGGCCGCCTTGTTCCGCCGGTCTCCGTACACGTGCCTGTCGATGCAGTTCGCGGAGGCGTTCAGCTTCCCGCCGAGGAACCACTCGTGCTTCGGCAGGTCGAACCGGAAGACCTCGGTGAAAGGCTCGATCCAGTCGACGAGCTTCGACTTTTCCTCCCAGAACGCCGCCGGCTCGGCCGCCGCGTGCGCCCTCTCGACGGCGTCGTTTCCCATGTGCGCCTGCCGCGCGAGCCAGATCGGGGGCGCAATGACGTTCGAGTCCGTCGCGAGCCTCGAGATCGCCGCCTGCTGCGACTCGCTCAGATCGAGCTTCGCCCCTGTGGGGGCATCCGGCTTCTCCGCGCTCATCGTCGCCTCCTCCCCCGCGCCGCGCACGGGACCGTTCCTCCGATGGATCCGGGGATGATAGGGCGAGCGCGCCCGGACCCGAAACGCGTTTACGCGCTTCGGCTCCCGGTGCCGGATTTCAGTCTCCGGGACCGTGCGGGCCGCACGTGCAGTCGGTGCAGCCCTTCGCCGCGCAGGACGAGCAGGTCGAGACGAGCCTCTTCCGGAGCGCCTCGCGGGCGCGGTGGACGCGGACCGCGGCGTTGTTCGGCGTGATCCCGGCCTTCTCGGCGAAGTCTTTCAGGGACAGCCCCTCCACCTCGACGCCACGCAGGGCCTCGGCGTACTCGGGCTTCAGGTCTACGGCGATCCGGCCGACGCAGCGGCAGACCTCCCGTGCCAGCTCCTCGTCCCTCGCCTCCCCCTCCTGCTCCGCCGCGAACGGCGCCATCGCCCGCCCCTCGGAGGCGCTGCGCCGATGGTGGTCGACGAGGGCGTTGCGGAGGACCTGGTAGAACCAGGCGACGGCGGAGGAGTCCTCGCGCAGGCCGTGAGCCTTCGTCACGGCCCGCGCGAAGGCCTCCTGGAGGATCTCCTCGGCCACGGCCCGGTCCCCCGTCCGCTTCGCGAGGAAGGCGAGGAAGCGCGGGTACTCCTCCGCGAGGGCGACGACCGGGTCGGGGCGGGTCACCCGCGCATTCTGCCAAGGACCGTGACGGCGACGGTCGAGGTGTAAGGAACTCCCGAGGGCCGCGTCTCCCGTCCGAGAGAGAGGAGACGCCATGACATCTCACGCTCACGCCCGCCAGTCCGAGCCGGCCACGCCCGACCGGCACTCCTGCTGCCACTCCGCCCACGCGCCGAGGAACCCTCCGGCCTCTTCACCACGGGTCGCGGCCTCCCGCTGGGTCTGCCCGATGCACCCCGAAGTGGTTTCCGACGGCCCGGGCGACTGCCCGGTCTGCGGCATGGCGCTCGAGCCCGAGATGCCGACCTCGGACGTCGAATCGCCCGAGCTCGTCGACATGACGCGGAGGCTGAAGGTCGCGACCGCGCTCGGCCTGCCGGTCCTCCTCCTCGCGATGTCGGACATGGTCCCGGGCCAGCCGCTCCAGCACGCCGTCTCGCCCTGGCTCCTCACGCTCGCCCAGGCCCTCCTCGCGACGCCGGTCGTCGCCTGGGCCGGGGCGCCCTTCTTCCGGCGCGCGTGGGCCTCCCTCGTCAACCGCAGCCCGAACATGTTCACGCTCATCGGCCTCGGCGTCGCGGCCGCGTGGCTCTACAGCGCGGTGGCCCTCGCCGTCGCCGCGCTCCGGCCCGATCTCGTTCCCGACGTCTACCGGGGGCACGGCGGCGCGCCCCTCGTCTACTTCGAGGCGGCCGCCGTCATCACGGCGCTCGCCCTCCTCGGCCAGGTCCTCGAGCTTGGCCCGGAGCCGGACGAGCTCGGCCATCCGCGCCCTCCTCGACCTCTCGCCGAAGACGGCGCGAAGGATCGAAGGCGACGGCCGCGAGGTGGACGTTCCCGTCGAGCACGTCGCGGCGGGCGACCGCCTCCGCGTGCGGCCCGGCGAGCGCGTCCCGGTGGACGGGACGATCGAGGACGGGACCTCCTGGGTCGACGAGTCGATGATCACGGGCGAGCCGATCCCGGTGGAGAAGGCCCCGGGGAGCGCCGTCACCGGCGGGACCGTGAACGGCGCCGGCGGCTTCGTCATGGCGGCCGAGCGGGTCGGCGAGGGGACGACGCTCGCGCGGATCGTCCGGCTCGTCGCCGAGGCCCAGAGGAGCCGCGCCGCGATCCAGCAGCTCGCCGACCGCGTCTCGGCCTGGTTCGTCCCGGCGGTCGTGGTTGCGTCGTTCGTGACCTTCGCCCTCTGGATGGCCCTCGGGCCCGAGCCGCGATTCGTCCACGCCCTCGCCTCGGCGATCGCGGTCGTCATCATCGCCTGCCCGTGCGCCCTCGGCCTCGCGACGCCCCTCTCCATCATGGTCGCGACCGGGCGCGGCGCCCTCTCCGGCGTCCTCGTGAAGAACGCCGACGCCCTCGAGCGTCTCGCCACCGTGGACGTCCTCGTCATCGACAAGACCGGCACGCTCACCGAGGGGCGGCCCACCGTCGCGGCCGTGGAGGCCGTCGAGCCGTTCACCGAGGGCGAGGTCGTGCGTCTCGCCGCCGCCCTCGAGCGCGCGAGCGAGCACCCGCTCGGCGCGGCCATCGTGGCCGCCGCGGGCGCGGGCCCGCTTCCCCTCGTCTCGGAGTTCCGGTCCGTCACGGGCCGCGGCGTCGCGGGCCGCGTCTCGGGCCACGACGTCCTCGTCGGGAGCCTCCGATTCCTCGAGGAGGCGGGCGTCGAGACGACGGCGCTCGCCGCCCTCGCGACGGCCCACCAGGAAGAGGGCCGGACCGCCGTCACCGTCGCCGTCGACGGCCGCCCGCGGGTCTCGTCGCCGTCGCCGATCCGATCAAGGCCTCGGCCCCGGCCGCTCTCGCGGCCCTTCGCGCCGACGGCATCGAGATCGTCCTCCTGACGGGAGACGCGCGTCGCTCGGCCGCCGCCGTGGCGAGATCGCTCGGGATCGCCCGGTTCGAGGCCGAGGTCCTCCCCGAGGAGAAGGGGGCCGTCGTCGAGCGGCTCCGCGCGGAAGGCCGGGTCGTCGCGATGGCCGGAGACGGCGTGAACGACGCCCCCGCCCTCGCCCGCGCCGACGTCGGCATCGCGATGGGCACCGGGACCGACGTCGCCATCGAGAGCGCCGCCGTCACCCTCCTCAACGGCGACCTCGCGGGCCTCGTCCGCGCGCGGCGCCTCGGCCGCGCCACGATGCGCAACATCCGCCAGAACCTCGCGTGGGCGTTCGGCTACAACCTCCTCGGCGTTCCTCTCGCGGCCGGCCTCCTCTACCCGTTCTTCGGCGTTCTCCTCTCGCCGATGGTCGCCGGGGCCGCCATGAGCCTCAGCTCGGTCTCCGTCATCGTGAACTCGCTCCGCCTCCGCAGGCTCGAGCTCTGAAGCGCCTCCGGCGAGGCGGCCGGGGCGAGAACTCCCGGCCGCCCCGCCGTACAAGGAGAGGTGAGTGGCGGTGTCGAACTCGGGCTCCGGGAGGAGCCGTCCCCGGCGGGAAGCCCTTTGGACGCCATGATCCGGCTCACCCGGCTCAACAAGAGCTACCCCATGGGGTCGAGCAAGCTCCACGTCCTCAAGGGGATCGACCTCTCGATCGCCCCGGGCGAGCTGGTCGCGATCATGGGAGCATCCGGGTCCGGGAAGTCGACCCTCCTCAACGTCCTCGGCCTCCTCGACGGGTACGACGACGGGGACTACCACCTCGACGGGCAGCGGATCGGGCAGATGTCCGAGACGAAGGCCGCGGGCCTTCGGGCCAGCCTTCTCGGCTTCGTCTTCCAGTCGTTCAACCTGATCCCGTTCAAGACGGCCGTCGAGAACGTCGCCCTCCCGCTCTACTACCAGGCGGTCCCGAGGCGCAAGCGCAACAAGCTCGCCGAGGAGTACCTCGACCGGGTCGGCCTGGCCGACCGCGCGGAGCACCTCCCCCGCGAGCTCTCGGGCGGGCAGCAGCAGCGCGTCGCGATCGCGCGGGCCCTCATCTCGAACCCGAAGGTCATCCTCGCCGACGAGCCGACGGGCGCGCTCGACTCCCAGACCTCGCTCGAGGTGATGGAGGTCCTCCGGGAGATCAACGCGACCGGCGTCACCCTCCTCATCGTGACGCACGAGCGGGAGGTCGCGGCCCGGACCCGCCGCGTCATCCGCCTCCGCGACGGACGGATCGAGGGAGACGGGCCCCCGGAGACCGTCTTCGCCCCGGCCCCCTTCGCCCCCGCCGCGTTCGCGCCGGCCTCCCCCGCTCCGGCCGCCGCCCTGACGACGTGAGTCCGTGAGGCCGAAGTGATCGAGATCGACACCTGGCAGGAGATCTTCGACACGGTCCGGAAGAACAAGCTCCGGACGTTCCTCACCGGGTTCAGCGTGGCGTGGGGAATCCTCATGCTCATCGTCCTCCTCGGCTCCGGGCAGGGGCTCTCGAAGGGAGTCGAGTACGGCTTCCGGGACGACGCCACGAACAGCATCTGGATCCGGAGCGGCCAGACGAGCGTCCCGTGGAAAGGGCTCCGGCCCGGGCGGACGGTTCAGTTCACGAACGAGGACTACGACACCATCCGCGGGGGCGTGAAGGGGGTCGAGCACATCACCTCGCGCTTCTTCATCCGCGGGACGCTGACGGTCGCCTGGCACGGGGAAACCTCCAGCTTCGACGTCCGCGCCGTCCACCCCGACCACCAGCACCTCGAGCAGTCGATCATCACCGGGGGGCGCTTCCTCAACCCCACCGACGTCGAAGAGCACCGGAAGGTCGCGGTCATCGGCGAGCGCGTGAAGGCCCAGCTCTTCAAGGGGGCGCCGGCCCTCGGCGAGTACCTCGAGATCAAGGGGGTCCCGTTCCAGGTCGTCGGGGTCTTCACCGACGTCGGCGGCGAGGGGGAGCAGGAGAAGATCTACATCCCGATCTCGACCGCCCAGCGGACCTACGGCGGCGCGAACAACGTCGCGATGATCATGATGACGGTCGGCGACGCCTCGGTCGACGAGAGCCAGGCCATCGCGACCGACCTGAGGCTCAGGGTCGCCGAGCGGCACGACTTCGACCCCGACGACAAGCGGGCCGTCTTCATCTCGAATGCCGTCGTCGAGTTCCAGCGGTTCGTCGACCTGATGGGCGGCATCCGCGCGTTCGTCTGGGTCATCGGCATCGGGACGCTTCTCGCCGGCGTCGTCGGCGTCTCGAACATCATGATGATCGCCGTCAAGGAGCGGACGAAGGAGATCGGGATCCGCAAGGCGGTCGGCGCGACGCCCATGTCCGTCATGTCCCTCATCCTGAAGGAGGCGATCCTCGTCACGGGGGTCGCCGGCTACGTCGGGCTCGTCGCGGGGGTCGCGCTCCTCGAGGTGATGTCGCGCTCGCTCGGGGAGTCCGAGATGTTCCGCAACCCCGAGGTCGACTTCGGCGTCGCCGTCTCGGCGACGCTCCTCCTCGTCGTCGCGGGCGGCGTGGCCGGCTTCTTCCCGGCACGCAAGGCCGCGGCGATCCGCCCCGTCGAGGCCCTGAGGGACGAGTAGCCGTGACGCACCTCCTCGACCTCGACCACTGGCAGGAGATCCGGGTCGCCCTCTTCCGAAACCGGACCCGGACGGCCCTCACGGCCTTCGGCGTCTTCTGGGGGATCTTCCTCCTCATGGTGATGCTCGGATCGGGCTCGGGCCTGAAGAAGGGCGTCCTCCAGGGCTTTTCCGACGGCGCGACGAACAGCTTCTTCATCTGGACGCAGCGGACGCAGAAGCCGTTCGCCGGGATGCCCGCCGGCCGCGGCATCCGGATGACGAACGCCGACGTCGCCGCGATCCGCGAGAAGGTCCCCGAGGTCGAGGTCGTCGCCCCGCGCAACCAGCTCCGCGGTTTCGGCGGCGGGAACAACGTCTCCCGCGGCCGGAAGACCGGCGCCTTCAGCGTCATGGGCGACTACCCCGAGATCCGCCGGGTCCAGTCGCTGAGGCTCGAATCGGGACGTTTCCTCAACCCGATCGACGTCGAGGAGAGCCGGAAAGTCGCCGTCATCGGGACCCGCGTCCTGGAGCTCCTCTTCGCGCGCGGGGAGGAGCCGATCGGCGATTCGATCGTCATCCGGGGGGTCTACTTCCAGGTCGTCGGCGTCTTCGTCTCGCCGCAGACGGGAGACGCGGCCGAGCGCGACGCGCAGACGATCTTCGTCCCGTTCACGACGTTCCAGCGGGCCTTCAACTACGGCGACCGTGTCGGCTGGATGGCGATCATCTCCCGTCCCGACGTTCCCGCCTCCGTCGCCGAGGAGAAGGTCCTCTCCCTCCTCCGGTCGCGGCACAGGGTGGCCCCCGACGACCTCCGCGCCTTCGGCCACTTCAACCTCGAGGAGGAGTACACGAAGATCCAGGGGCTCTTCTCGGGGATCCGCCTCCTCGTCTGGATCGTCGGCGTCGGCACGCTCGCCGCCGGCGTCATCGGCGTCTCGAACATCATGCTCATCATCGTCAGGGAGCGGACGAAGGAGATCGGCATCCGCCGGGCGCTCGGAGCGAAGCCCTCGGCCGTCGTCAGCCAGATCGTCTCCGAGTCCGTCATCCTGACGTCGCTCGCCGGCTACCTCGGCCTCGTCGCGGGAATCGCCCTCGTCGTCGGCATCGGCAGGCTCCTCCCGCCGGGCGGCGCGGGGATGTTCCTCGACCCCGACGTCGGCGTCGGCGAGGCGCTCCAGGCCCTCGCCATCCTCGTCGTGGCGGGCGTCCTCGCCGGCCTCGCCCCCGCGCAGCGCGCCCTCGCCGTCAGCCCCACCGTCGCCCTCAGATCGGAGTGACCGTCCCATGCTGAAGAAGATCCTCGGAATCGCCGCCGGCCTGCTCGTCCTCGCCCTCTTCGCGGGGACCGTCTGGTTCCTCTGGGCCAAGTCGCAGAAAGCCGAGACCGTCTGGCAGACCGAGTCGCCGAAGGTCGCGACGATCATCAAGAAGGCCGTCTCGACCGGCTCCGTCGTCCCGCGGCAGGAGGTCGCCATCAAGCCGCGCGTCTCGGGGATCATCGAGGAGATCCACGTCGAGGCCGGGGCGAAGATCAGGGAGGGGGACCTCATCGCGAAGATCCGCCTCGTCCCCGACATGGTCCGCCTCAACGAGGCGCAGAGCCGCGTGGAGAAGGCGAAGATCGCCCTCGACGCCGCCGAGAAGGACCACGCACGAAACGTGGCGCTCTCCCGCGACGGAACGATCTCGGCCTCCGCCTTCCAGACGTACCAGACCGCCCTCGAGAACACGCGGACCGAGCTGCGCACCGCGAGCGACAACCTCGACCTGATCCAGAAGGGGATCTCCCGGACGACGGGCGACGCCTCGAACACCCTCGTCCGCTCCACGATCTCGGGGACCGTCCTCGAGGTGCCGGTGAAGGTCGGCAACTCCGTCATCGAGACGAACACGTTCAACGAGGGGACGACGATCGCTACGATCGCCGACATGGGCGACATGATCTTCCTCGGCAAGGTGGACGAGTCGGAGGTCGGCAAGCTCAAGCCCGGGATGACGCTCCTCCTGACGATCGGGGCCGTCGAGGGGAAAAAGCCCGAGGCGACGCTCGAGCACATCGCTCCGAAGGGGGTCGAAAAGGAGGGGGCGATCCAGTTCGAGATCAAGGCGGCGCTGAAGCCGATCAAGGACGTCGTGATCCGCGCGAACTACAGCGCGAACGCCGACATCGTCCTCGACCGGCGGGACGACGTCCTCGCGCTGAACGAGAGCCTCCTCGCCTTCGAGGACGGCAAGAAGTTCGTCGAGGTCGAGACCGCCCCGCAGAAGTTCGAGAAGCGCGAGGTGAAGACCGGCCTCTCCGACGGCATCCAGGTCGAGATCCTCTCGGGCCTCGTGGAGAAGGACAAGGTCAAGGGTCCGCCAGAGAAGACGGAGAAGGCGAAGACGGGAAGCTGACCGGCGCCCGTTCGCGGTGCGGGGCCGCGCCTCCCCGTACAATCCGCCGGCCATGAGCGAGGCGGTTGCGGGGGCGCCAGAGGGGGCGCGGCGGGGGACGATGTCGCGGGTGGCGGCGGTGGTGGCGCTGTCGTTCTCGTCGGGGCTGCCGCTCGGGCTCGTCTGGATCGCGATCCCCGACTGGATGCGCTCGATGGGCGTCGACATCCGCGTCGTCGGGCTCTTCACGCTCGCGCAGGCCCCCTGGTCCTTCAAGTTCCTCTGGTCGCCGCTCATGGACCGTTTCCGGCTGCCGTTCTGGGGCCGGCGGCGGGGATGGATCGCGGTGGCGCAGGTGGCGCTCGCGCTCTCGGGGCTCGGGCTCTCCGGCGTGGGGAGCCGGCCCGAGACGCCGTGGGTCGCGCTGGCGCTGACGCTCGCCGTCGCGCTCTCGGCCGCCACGCAGGACATCGCGATCGACGCCTACGCGGTCGACGTCCTCCGGAAGGAGGAGCACGGCGTCGCGGTCGGCCTGCGCACGGCCGTGTACCGGGCAGCCATGACCCTCTCGGGGGGCCTCGCGATCTGGGCGGCAGCGAGCCTCGGGTGGGGCGCGGTCAACCTCCTCCTCGGCCTCGCCTACCTGCCGCTCATCCTCGTCACGTGGCGCTCGCCGGAGCCGGAGGAGCCGCCCGCCGGGCCGAAGACGCTGCGCGACGCGATCTGGCTGCCGTTCCTCGAGTGCCTCTCGCGCCACCGCGCGGTCGAGATCCTGGTCTTCGTCGTCCTCTACAAGCTGGCCGACGCGCTCTCGCAGTCGCTGCTCCGGCCCTTCCTCATCGACATGGGGTACGGCGGGTTCGACCGCGGCTTCGTCCTCGGCACCGCGGGCGTCGCCCTGACGATCGCCGGCACGTTCCTCGGCGGCGTCGCCTGCACCCGGATCGGCCTCGGGCACTCGCTCTGGATCTTCGGCTTCTTCCAGATCTTCTCGAACATCGGCTACGTCCTGATCACCTACTGGCCGGGCGGCCGCCCCGTCATGTACGGCGCGATGGCGTTCGAGATGATCACGAGCGGCCTCGGGATGGGGGCGTTCGGCGTGCTCCTCCTGCGCATCACCGAGAAGAGGTTCTCGGCGACGCAGTACGCGCTCTTCTCGTCGCTCTTCGGCCTGCCCCGCATCCTCGGCGGCCCGATCACCGGCCTCATCGTGGACGCCGCCGGGTGGCGGACGTTCTTCTGGTTCACGATCGCCGCCGGCGTGCCGGGGCTGATCCTGCTCCAGAGGTTCGCGCCGATCGGCGTGCGCGAGCCGCGCTTCACGGCCGAGACGGTCGCCGTCCGGCGGCGGATGACCGGGCGGCAGATCGCCCGGCGCGGCGCGGCCGGCGCGATCGTGACCCTCGTCGTGAGCGCCGCCTGGATGATCGGGCTCGTCGCGGTGAAGGCGTATCGCAAGGACCCGGCCGCCGGCTTCGACCTAGCCGCCGCGGCCGCGGCGTTCATCCACCCGGTCACGGTCGGCGGATGGACGCAGCTCGTCGCCGTCCTGGTCGTCGGGGTCCTCGGCGGCCTCGGCACAGCGGCGCTCCTCACCGCACGGCACGGGGAGAGGGCAACGGACAGCGGGGAGAGCGCGGAATAACGACGAGGGTCGATGACGCGTCGAGGCCCCGCCCGGTGACGTGGCGGCCGCGGTTCGTTCTATGCTCCGGGCGACCGTAGAAAGACATGTCCAAGAGGTTCGCGTCCCGTGCCCGGAGCATCGGACAAAGGCTCGCGTACGGATACGCGGCGGCGGGCCTCGTCCTGCTCGCCGTGCTGGCGCTGCGCGTCGACGCCTTCGCGGGCTGGATGTGGGGATCGCTGCTGATTCTCCTGTTTCTCGTCGTGTCGCTTCGATCCGCGCTCGTCTTCGCCTATCGGAAGGTGCCTTCGAAACTCAGCTGGTGGATCCGGCCGACGCCGGTCGTAGAGAGCGAGTTCACGGTGACGTGGCTCGTCTACGCCGTGTTCTTCGGAGCGGCGTCGGTGCTGATCGTTCTCCTCTAACGCGTCGAAACCATCGAGGAGGTCCCCGTGCCCGTCCTTCCGTTCCTGCTGCTCGCTCTCCCGCTCCTCGCCTCCGACGCAACGATTCCGAGGGCCCCGCCAAGGAAGGTCTGTCCGCCGAGGTCTCCGCCCTCACGCGCTCCCTCGTGGAGCCGGTCTACCGGAAGGCGAACGGCCACGGCTTCTCGACCTTCGCGTGCGACGTCCCGAGACCCGTCCCGCCGGGAGGCTTCTTCGACTGCGACACGGTGGACGAGAAGGGCGAGACGGCGCGCTACACGCTGACGGTCGACCGCGACATCCAGGCGACGGTCGTCCTCGTCACGTTCCCCGTATCGAGGCTCGGCCCCGAGGAGCGCGCCGTCGTGGAGCCTCCCGGCCGTGCGTTCCTGGACACGTACCGCCGTGCCGCCTGGAAGGAGCTCCACGCGGCCCTGCACCCCGCGCTCCGCGCGGCGATGCCCCTCGCCGACCTGGAGGCGCAGCTCGGGTCGGCCCGGGGCTCGATGGGCGCGCTGCGTTCGGCCTCCGTCCGGGGCGTTTCGGTCCGCTCGACGCCGGACCCCGAGGTCCGTCACTCCGAGCTCGCCTGGGACCTCGACTCCGAGAAGGGTCCGGGCGTCGCACGGTTCCGCATCGAGTACGACGGAGAGGTCCCGAAAGTCTCGGCGTTCCGCATCTACCCGGCCGCCGGCTCCGCCCTCCAGGCCTCCATTCTCGAGGCCATGCTGCGCGGGAAGGCCTCCGAGCTCCTCGGCGAGCCCGTGGCCCGCCTGGCCGGGCCGCTCGAGAAGCTCGAGAAGGCCGGGGACGCCGTCCTCGGGACCGCCCATCTCGCCTCCGGGCGCGAGGTCCCCGTCCGGATCGAGCAGAGCGGCCGCAGCGACGACTTCGAACGGAACGACTTCACCTGCCAGGTCCTCGACGCGCCGTGGCTGATCCGGAAGTCGTTCGCGTCGCGCTCGCTGGAGCTGGCGTCCGTCGACTGTCCGTCCCGGGTCGTGCCCGACGACGGCTCGCAGGTCTGTCACGTCCTGCTGAAGACCGGAGAGCGCTACGCCGTCACGATCCACCGCCGCGGCGGCGAGCACCGTGTGACCGCCGCAGAAGCGCCGGAGCGCTGACCGCCCGAACCCCTTCAGAGCCCCGAGCGGACCCGCGCCTCGTAGAAGAGAACCCGGCCTGCCGCCTCCGCGGCGAAGGCGAGGGCGAGGGCCGCGACGACGGGCCACGCCGCGTCCGGGGCGAGGCGGGTCGCGAGGCCGGCGGCGACGGCGAGCGCCGTGAGCGCGATCCGCGCCACGACGATCCCGCGCCGCTCGCGACCCGCCCGCGCGAAGGCCTCGCGCTCGGCACCGCTCCTGCCCGCAAGACGCCGGAGCCAGAGGAGCCCCGAGACGAGGGCGACGACGAGGACGACGAGCCCCGCGGCGAGGAGCGGGATCGGGCCCCGGGCAGGGTCCGTCGAGTGGGTTCCCCGAAGCGCGAGCCCCGCCGCGACGGCGAGGGCACCGAGCGCGACGGACGTTGCGAAGAAGGCGACCGGCGTCGCGCGCTGATCCCACGAAGGGACCGTCCGGAGGCCGTAGGCCCGCGCCATCGTCACGACGAGGCCGATTCCCGCGACGGCGGCGAAGCCGTGCGCGAAGCCGGCGGCGGAGCCCGCCGGGCCGGGCTTGAGGCGGAGGAGAGTCGCCGTGGCGAGGGCGGCGGTGAAGAGCGCCGCGAGGAGGATCTCGCGGCTCAGCCAGGAGGAGCCCAGGTTCCCGAGCGCGCGGACCGCGTTGCGGGGGTTCCCGAGGTGAAGGAACGACGCCGCGAGGCCGAGCAGGGCGGCGACGAGCGCGAACGCGAGGACCGGCAGCGCAGCCGCCTCCACGGAAGCACCCGCACCCGCGCGGACCGCGCGCCCCTCGAACGCGAGGAGGAACGCGCACGTCCCCGCCGCCGCCTGGGTGAGGAGCGTGAAGGCAACGAGGGCCCATGCACTTGTCGGAGTCGAGGAGGACGACGCCGTCCTCGCGCCTCTGGACGGCCCCCGTCGGGCAGACCTCCGCGCAGACGGGCCGCTCGCAGTGGTTGCAGGAGAGGGAGAGGTTCCAGGCGAAGACGTCGTGCGTCCACGCGGCCCCCGCTCGCGCCCACCCGCCCCCCGAGACCTCGTAGACCCGCCGCCAGAGGATGCCGGCGGGGAGGTCGTTGTGGTCCTTGCAGGCGGCCTGGCAGGCCTTGCAGCCGGTGCAGGACGCGGCGTCGAAGTGGACGACGAAGGGGCCGTTCACCGGCGCCCCTCCCGGCGCCGGAACGCCGCGGCCGCCGGGCGGGGCCGCTTCGCCCGCCCGGTCGCCACGCTCCCCTTCTCCGCCCTTTCCACCTCTGCCATCGCGGTGTGCTGCGCGGTGCCGTAGGCGAGCGGCGTCCATCG
This sequence comes from Holophagales bacterium, assembly GCA_016719485.1. Classification (NCBI taxonomy): domain Bacteria; kingdom Pseudomonadati; phylum Acidobacteriota; class Holophagae; order Holophagales; species Holophagales bacterium. The sequence goes on along the minus strand of JADJZB010000020.1, from coordinate 2,057 downwards.
CTCGCTCGTCAGGACGTTCACGTTGCCGCGGCGGTCCTCGCCCCGCTCGTCGGGCGTCCACCAGGCCCCCTGCGGGATGTCGATCACGCCTGGGAGGATCCGCGACGTCACCCGGCACCGGAGGCGGACGGCGCCGCGGCCGTTGAAGACGCGGACCTCGTCGCCGTCGGCGACGCCGCGCTCCCCGGCGTCGAGCGGGTTCAGGTAGACGCGCTGCGGGAAAGCCTCCTCCAGCCAGTCGTTGTTGTCATGCGTGGAGTGGACGCGGTGGAGCGTGTGGTGTCCGATCACCTGCAGCGGGTACGTCGCTGCCTCTTGGCCGAACGGGCTCTCCCACTCCTCGACGTACTTCCGGAACGGCGGGAATCTCGTCGGGCCGCCCCTTCTCGTGGAGCGCCTTCGAGAAGATCTCGATCTTCCCCGAGGGGTGTCGAGCGGGTGCGCCTCCGGGTCCCCCCGGAACTCCTCGAACGCGACCGCGGGGCGGGTCACCGGCTTCGCCCAGACGCCGACGTTCTTCTCGAGGAGGTCGTCGAGCGGCGGCAGGTCGGGGAAGCGGGTCTCCCGATAGCGGTCGAGGACCCACTCCACCCAGCCCCGCTCGTCGCGTTCCTCCGTAAAGGCCTTCTCCACGCCGAGGCGCTTTGCGAGGTCCGCGCAGATCCGGTAGTCGCTCCGGCACTCGCCGGGCGGCTCGACGACCTTCGGCATCAGGATGACCTCGTCGCCGTACTTCCAGCCGTCCTCGACACCCCACGTCTCGAACTGCGTGCAGGCGGGGAGGACGACGTCGGCGAAGCGGGCCGTCGGCGTCAGGAAGTTGTCCTGGACGACGAGGAACTCCACCTTCGACTCGTCGGCGAGGATTCGCGCGGTCCGATTGACGTTCGCGTGCTGGTTGACGAGCGCGTTCGTCGCGACCGCGTAGATCAGCTTCACGTCGGTCCCGAGGCGGCGCGAGGAGGGCTCGGTCCCGAACAGCGCCGCGGCGTCGCGGCCCCGCGCGACGGTCCCCGAGAAGACGACGCCGTCCTCCTCCCCCATCTCGCGGCCCCTCAGGACCGCCTCGGTCCAGAGGAAGCACGGGATCGCCGCGCCGAACGGGTTCTCGCCGGTCGGGAAGACGGTCCAGAAGGGGCCGCCGTCGGGCGCCTGGTTCCCGAGACCCGAGGCCCAGCCGCCCGGGATCCCGACGTTCCCGCGAGCGCCGCCAGGACGCAGCCGCCCCGGACGACCTGCTCGCCGTACGCCCCGTCGCTGCATCCCGTAGCCCTGGTAGAGGACGCCCGGGACCGACGTACGCGTACTTCGCGCGCGGCGGGCGATCGTCGCGCGCGGCACGGTGGTGATCGGCTCGGCCCACTCCGTCTTCGGGACGCCGTCCCTCGCGCTGAGAGGTGGTCGCGAAGCCATGTTCCTCCTCGCACCCCGGCGGCATCGACCAGGCGTCGAAGCCGACAGTGGGTCCTGACGAACTCCGCGTCGTAGACCTCGGTCACCGTGACGTACGCCATCGCGCCTGGAGGCGCGGCGTCGGTGCCGGGGCGGATCGGGATCCACTCGTCCGCGAGTGACGCGGCCGAGAGGCTGTGCCGCGGGTCGATGCAGACGACGCGGGCGCCCCGTTGCCGCGCGAGCTTGAGGAAGAAATCGCTGTTCGTCCCGTCGCGCATCTCCGCCGGGTTCCAGCCCCACATCAGGATCAGCTTCGCGTTCACCCAGTCCTGGCGCTGGTTGCCGGTCGTGAGCGTGCCGTAGACCGTTGGCGTCGCCACGTTGATGGCGGCCCAGGAGTAGCTGTTCCAGATCCCGAGGCACCCGCCGGCGACGTTCATCAGACGCCGCGCCACGTGCGAACCGTTCGTCTGGTTGTACGAGCCGGTCCCGTACGGGACGAAGAGGGCGCCGGGGCCGTACGTCTCCCGCACCCGCTTCATCTCCGATGCGACGAGGTCGAGCGCCTCGTCCCAGGAGACCCGGGGGCAAACTTCCCTTCCCCACGCCTTCCGACCCGCTTCAGCGGGTGGAGGAGCCCGGTCGGGGTGGTACTGGCGGCG